>NZ_JAHXBZ010000001.1:12405-312405 GCF_019448275.1 Streptococcus humanilactis
TACAGGTAAGATTACAGAACCAGGTAAATCAGCTGTTAAAGTTCCTAATGTAACAACTCCAGCTAAATTTACACCAGAAACACCAGTAACTGAAAAACCTGGTAAGATTGAAATTACTCAACAACCAAATGGAAATGCGATTGTAACGCCTAAGAAACCAGATGGAACAACTTACCCATCAGGTAGCAGGGTAGAAATTCCAGGAGAAAATGGAACAACAATCACAGTAACAATTGGTGACAATGGTTCAGGTGAAGTACCAAATGACAAGCTTCCAAAAGGAGACTTGCCAGGAAAAGGAACAGTCACAGAACCGAATAAGAAACCATCACAACCAGTGGATGTAACAACACCAGCTCGTAAGACACCAACAATAGAGTTGGATCAAGATCCTAAGACAGGTGACGTTACAGTAACACCTAAGAAACCAGATGGCTCAACATACCCACCAGGAACTACGGTAGAAATCCCAGGTAAAGATGGCAAGCCAATCACAGTCACAATCGGTGAAGACGGTAAAGGTAAAGTACCAAACAGCGAATTACCAGACGGTAAAGTACCAGGAACAGCTAAGATTACAGAACCAGGTAAACCAGCTGTAGAAGTTCCAGTAGAAACTCCAGCTAAGGTAACACCAGCAACACCAACAGATACAAATCCAGTTGCACCAGTGACACCTGATACGCCAGTCAAACCTGACACTAATGGAGGTTCTGGTCAAGATACACCAGCACCAGCTACTCCAACTCCAAATGCAGTTACTCCGAATGCAGATCAGGTAGATCCTCAGACTACTGTTGATAATGGAGCTAAGTCAAATGATTCTCAAAATGTATTGCCAAATACAGGAACAGAATCAAATGCTGCTCTTGCATCTCTAGGACTTCTTGGACTATTGAGTGGATTTGGACTTGTAGCTCGCAAGAAAAAAGAAGACTAAAAATTTAGTCAATTAAACATTCATTCTTTTGTATTGTAAAGACAAACTAGATTGGTTCTGGGAATCGTGTTAGTCATAAAATACAAAGAATGTTTAGATAAAGAAAGCGAACAATGCTAGGATTTTGTTAAAGGGAATTCTAAGTATTGTTCGCTTTTGTGGTATAATAAGTACTATGCAGAAAAAACCAACGTCAGCCTATGTGCACATCCCATTTTGTACCCAGATTTGTTATTATTGTGACTTTTCAAAAGTTTTTATCAAGAATCAGCCGGTAGATAGCTATTTGGAGCATCTGCTGGAAGAGTTTCGTTCTTATGACATTCAAAAGTTACGAACCCTTTACATCGGTGGTGGGACACCGACAGCCTTATCAGCTCCGCAACTGGAGGTATTACTGGAAGGCTTGACTAAAAACTTGGACTTGTCTGTCTTAGAGGAGTTGACCATTGAGGCCAATCCAGGCGACTTGGACGTGGATAAGATTGCTGTTTTGAAGAACTCAGCTGTCAATCGTGTTTCGCTAGGCGTGCAGACCTTTGATGACAAGATGCTGAAAAAGATTGGGCGCAGTCATTTGGAGAAGGATATTTATGAAAATATCGACCGTCTGAAACTGGCTGGTTTTGACAATATCTCCATTGATTTGATTTATGCGCTACCTGGTCAGACCATGGAGCAGGTCAAGGAAAATGTGGCTAAGGCCATTGGACTGGATATTCCCCATATGAGTTTGTATAGCTTGATTTTGGAAAATCATACGGTCTTTATGAATCGGATGCGACGAGGGAAATTGCCTCTGCCTAAGGAGGAGCTGGAAGCTGAGATGTTTGAGTATATCATCGCAGAGTTGGAGAGAGCTGGTTTTGAGCATTATGAGATTTCCAATTTCTCCAAACCCGGTTTTGAAAGTCGTCACAATCTCATGTACTGGGACAATGCTGAATACTATGGCATCGGTGCTGGGGCGTCTGGCTATGTCAATGGTGTTCGCTATAAAAACCATGGTCCCATTCGTCATTATCTCAGTGCGGTTGAGGAAGGCAATACTCGTATCACAGAGGAGCACTTGAGTCAAAAAGAGCAAATGGAAGAAGAAATGTTCTTGGGCCTCCGCAAGAAATCAGGAGTCTCCATGGTGCGATTTGAGGAAAAATTTGGACGGTCTTTCGATGGACTTTATGGAGAAATCGTCAGAGATTTGGTTGAACAAGGTCTCATGCAAATAGACGGTGATCGCGTGCGCATGACAAAAAGAGGTCTCTTTTTGGGAGACACTGTAGCAGAACGATTTATTTTGGAGTAGGATGATGGGCTTAACTTATCAAATGAAAATGAAAATTCCTTTTGATATGGCTGATATGAACGGTCATATCAAGCTGCCAGATGTGATTTTATTGTCCCTACAAGTTTCAGGGATGCAGTCTATTGAGTTGGGAGTTAGTGATAAGACTATTTTGGAAGACTATAATCTGGTCTGGATTATCACAGACTATGATATTGAGGTGGTTTGTTTGCCTCGTTTTGCGGAAGAAATCACTATTGAAACGGAAGCTCTGAGCTACAATCGGCTCTTTTGCTACCGTCGCTTTACCATTTATGATGAAGCAGGTCAGGAACTCATCCACATGATGGCGACCTTTGTTCTCATGGACCGCGACAGTCGAAAAGTCCATGCTGTCGAACCTGAGATTGTGGCTCCGTACCAGTCTGATTTTGATAAAAAGCTTATCCGTGGGCCAAAGTATGAGCCTTTGGAAGAGCCAATCAGCAAGGATTACCATGTCCGTTTTTACGATTTAGATATGAATGGTCATGTTAATAACAGTAAGTATCTAGACTGGATTTTTGAGGTCATGGGAGCGGACTTTTTGACCCAATATATTCCCAAGAAAATCAATCTCAAGTATGTCAAGGAAGTTCGACCAGGTGGGGTGATCACATCGGCTGTTGAACGGACTGGACTGGAAAGCGAGCATGAGATTACAAGCGACGGTTCTACTAATGCCCAAGCAATCATCACTTGGCAAGAAATAAAAAAGGATTAGGGAGAGATAGATGAAATATAAAGGCTATTTAATTGATTTAGACGGAACCATTTATAAGGGGAAAGACCGAATCCCGGCAGGAGAAGCTTTTGTCCATGAATTACAAAAGCGGGATATTCCCTATCTCTTTGTGACCAACAATACAACCCGCACTCCAGAGAGTGTTCAGGAGATGTTGGCTCAGAATTTTAATATTGATACGCCTCTATCGACTGTCTACACAGCTACTTTGGCGACTATCGACTATATGAACGACTTGGGGCTTGAAAAGACGGTCTATGTCATCGGAGAATCAGGCCTCAAGGAAGCCATCAAGGCGGCTGGTTATGTGGAAGACAAGGATAATCCAGCCTATGTGGTAGTGGGCCTGGATTGGCAAGTTGACTATGAAAAATTTGCGACAGCAACTCTTGCGATTCAAAAGGGTGCTCACTTTATCGGAACCAACCCTGACCTCAACATCCCGACAGAACGCGGTCTTTTGCCTGGTGCTGGTTCACTGATTACGCTGCTTGAAGTGGCAACACGAGTGAAGCCTGTTTATATTGGGAAACCAAATGCCATCATTATGGACAAGGCGGTTGAGCACTTAGGCTTGGAACGTGAAGAGTTGATTATGGTTGGGGACAACTATCTGACAGATATCCGAGCAGGGATTGACAATGGCATTCCAACGCTCTTGGTGACGACAGGTTTTACCAAGGCAGAAGAAGTAGCAGACCTACCAATCGCACCGACTCATGTGGTTTCTAGTCTTGCGGAGTGGGATTTTGATGAAAACTAAACTGACCTTTTGGAGCTCTATGCTCTTTCTCCTCTCCCTCTCAATCCTTCTGACCATTTATCTGGCTTGGATTTTCTATCCGCTGGAGATTCCGTGGCTGAACTTAATGGATAGGGTCTATTTAAAACCAGAAACCATTCAATACAACTTTCATATCTTGATGAATTATCTGACCAATCCATTTAGTCAGGTCTTGCAGATGCCTGATTTTCGTTCGTCAACAGCTGGGCTACATCACTTTGCGGTGGTGAAGAATCTCTTTCACTTGGTGCAGCTAGTTGCTCTAGTGACACTGCCAAGTTTTTACGTCTTTGTCAAAGGGATTGTAAAAAAGGGCTTCTTGTCTCTATTTAGTAAAGGGCTTTTGGCTCTAGTGGTTTTGCCTTTACTGATTGGGCTAGGGGGAGTGTTGATTGGTTTTGACCAATTCTTTACTATGTTCCATCAAATTCTCTTTGTGGGAGATGATACCTGGCTTTTTGATCCAGCCAAGGATCCTGTCATACTGATTTTGCCAGAGACCTTTTTCCTCCATGCCTTCCTCCTCTTTTTTGCCCTCTATGAAAGCTTCTTTGGCTATCTTTATCTAAAAAGTCGTAGGAAGTGAAACGAAAGATGTTCTTATTTCACATGTATAAATTAGGTGTGTGATTCGAAACTATCGTTAAGAGTGAATTAACTAATTCAGAAATGTATTAATCGTTCGCAAACAGTCTATTTTTCTTGAAAAAATAGGCTTTTTTTCTAAAAATCTCTAGTCAAGCGCTTTATTTTTTTGTATAATAGAAGTAGCAAAGTATAGATAAGAAGAGAAAAGCATGATTACACTATTTCTATCACCGAGCTGTACTTCATGTCGTAAGGCAAAGGCCTGGCTAGAAAAACATAAGGTGCCCTTTGAGGAACACAATATTATGACCAGTCCCTTAACAAGAAAAGAATTGCAACACATCCTTTCCTTGACCGAAAATGGTACTGATGACATCATTTCAACTCGTTCAAAAATTTTTCAAAAATTAGATATTGATGTAGAAAGTATTTCAGTATCGGAATTGCTTCATTTGATTGAGCAGTATCCTAGTCTTTTGCGTCGTCCCATTATTATTGATGCCAAACGTATGCAGATCGGTTTTAATGAAGATGAGATTCGTGCTTTTCTCCCTCGTAGTTACCGTAAGCAAGAACTAAAAGAAGCAAGAATGAGAGCTGGTATTAGTTAATGAACAAACAGTATAGTTACCCACTAGATTTGTCGTGGAGCACTGAAGAACTTGCTTCAGTGCTTTCTTTTTTTAATGATGTTGAAGCTGCCTATGAAGGCAAGGTAGAGGCTAAAAAGTTACTGGACTCCTATAAGGGATTCAAGGCGGTTGTGCCAAGCAAGAGTGAAGAGAAACGTTTGGGACGAGAATTTGAAACAGTTAGTGGCTATTCGCTTTACCGAGCAGTTCAGGCTGCCAAGGAAAAAGGGGAAGGAAAGATTTCTCTTGGAAAGTAAATTTGAATTTGCCAAAGAGCTAATTAAGAAAGCAGGCCAGTACATCCTTGACCATATGCAGGAAGACTTGTGCGTTGAGACCAAGTCCTCTCCAACAGATTTGGTGACCAGACTGGACAAGGAAGTTCAGGAGTTCTTGGTTGGTGAGATTTTGTCTCGTTATCCTGAGGATAAGATTTGTGCTGAAGAAGGTTGTCTGCGAGCCTCGGTTCAAGAGGGCAGGGTTTGGGTCATTGATCCCATTGATGGGACCAATAACTTTGTCGCCCAGCGGGAAGATTTTGCTGTTATGATGGCTTATTTTGAAAATGGTCAGGGACAGTTTGGCCTGATCTATGATGTGGTCAAGGGGGATTGTTATCACGGTGGTGGATCCTTTCCAGTTTGTCGAAACGATAGGCCTCTAGCTCCCTTTAAAGCAAAACCACTTGGAGATTTTCTCATTGCAGGGAATAGTGGTATGTTGGAAACCAATGAATGGGGGCTGGCTGATTTGAGTCGGGCTGTACTCGGTGTTCGTGTCTATGGGAGTGCGGCCATTAGTTTTGCCAAGATTTTGTCAGGGCGTTTGTTGACCTATGTCACCTATCTGCAACCATGGGATTATGCTGCGGCTAGTATTTTAGGGGAAAGTCTGGGCTATCAGGTTGTGACCCTTTCTGGTCAACCGCTTGATTTTCAAACCAGACAGCCGGTCATGATGGTCCCTCTTGAGATGCAGGAGGAAATTCAGTCCTATATTTACGAAAGGAAAAGAACTTAAATGCAATTTCCAGAAGGATTTGTTGAAAAATATGAAGAGATACTAGGAGATGAGGCAAGAGATTTTCTTGCCTCTTTTGAGGAGGAAGCGGTTTCGGCTTTTCGGGTCAATCCTTTAAAAGAAACATCAATTTCCTTTCCTGATGCCATTCCTCAAACTCCTTGGGGCCACTATGGTAAGGTTTCAGGAAAATCTCCTGAGCATGCTACAGGTTTAGTTTATTCGCAAGAACCCGCTGCTCAGATGGTGGCTCAGGTAGCCCAGCCCAGTCCTGGTATGAAAGTCTTGGATTTGGCTGCTGCACCGGGTGGAAAATCAACGCAGCTGGCAGCCTATCTAGCAGGGGAGGGTCTTCTCGTTTCCAATGAAATTTCAAGCAAACGGGCTAAGATTTTAGTAGAAAACATGGAGCGATTTGGAGCGACAAATGTTGTGGTGACCAATGAATCTGCTGACCGCTTGGCCAAGGTTTTTAAAGGCTATTTTGACCTCATTGTCCTTGATGCTCCTTGCTCTGGTGAAGGGATGTTTCGTAAGCAACCAGATGCTATGGACTATTGGAGCTTAGATTATCCAAGTCAATGTGCTAGCTTGCAAAGAGAAATTCTAGCAGATGTAGTGACTATGCTAGCTGAAGGTGGTCGTCTGGTTTATTCAACCTGTACCTGGGCACCTGAGGAAAACGAAGAGATTGTCAAATGGTTGCTAGAAGAGTATGATTTTGATTTGTTACCAGTAGAGCATATCAATGGAATGGTAGCTGGTATTGACCTGCCAGAAACGGCTCGGATGTACCCTCATCAGTTTAAGGGAGAGGGGCAGTTTGTCGCCCATTTACAATTTAAAGGAGAAAATCCAGCTCCTAAATTTAAGGCAAGTAAGAGTAACCTCAGCCGAGAACAAGTTGCCTTGTGGCAGGAATTTACCCAAAACCACCTGAAGGTTAATCTACCGGGTATCTTGCAGACTTTTGGAGACCAACTCTATCTCCTGCCAGAACTTTTGCCAGATTTAGGAAAACTCAAGATTGCTCGGAATGGACTGCATCTAGGGACCTTTAAGAAGAAACGCTTTGAGCCTAGTTTTGCTCTTGGTCTAGCCTTGAAACCGAGTCAGGTCAAGCAGTCGCTTGAAATTGACCAAGAGGAATTTGTAAAGTATGTTGCTGGAGAAACTGTTCAGCTGGCAGAAAGTCTGCCAAATGGTTGGTACCAAGTTTTGGTTCAAGGAAATGGTTTGGGCTTTGCTAAGGTGACGGGAAATGTTTTGAAAAATTATTTTCCAAAAGGACTCAGATTCAAGTGAAAATGCTAGTCAAAGTAGCTTGTCTATGTTATAGTGGAAGTATGGATTTTTTTCAAATTGTCTTTCATTTTAAGTCAAAATTGGTAGAGAAGGTAACTGAGCAAATTACTAGTAAAACCAAGCTAGCAACTTCAGTTGGCTCCCAATTTTCAAAAGAAAAACATAAATAAATAGTTGAAAAAATTCACAGCATTTACCATTATTTTCAAGGAGAAAAACAGTGAAAAAAAGGAAAAAACTCGCTCTATCCCTTGTGGCTCTCTTGCTAGCAGGTTCTTTGGCGGGATGTGCTAGCTGGATTGATCGTGGAGAATCCATGACAGCTGTTGGCTCAACGGCTCTTCAGCCCTTGGTCGAAGCAGCAGCAGATGAATTCGGCTCTCTGCACGTTGGAAAAACAGTCAACGTCCAAGGTGGAGGATCTGGTACAGGTCTGTCTCAGGTTCAATCTGGAGCCGTTGATGTAGGAAATTCAGACGTATTTGCCGAGGAAAAAGACGGTATCAACGCATCCGCTCTAGTGGACCACAAGGTTGCTGTAGCGGGCTTGGCAGTCATTGTAAATAAGGAAGTTGATGTTGAAAATCTGACAACTGAACAACTCCGTAGCATCTTCACAGGTCAAGTGACCAACTGGAAAGAAGTCGGTGGGAAAGATCTAGCCATTTCTATTATTAACCGCGCGGCAAGTTCAGGTTCGCGTGCAACTTTTGATAGTGTTATCATGGATGGTCAATCTGCCGTGCAGAGTCAAGAACAAGACTCAAACGGGATGGTCAAAAACATTGTTTCCCAGACACCAGGAGCCATTTCTTACCTAGCTTTTGCCTATGTGGATGACTCGGTGAAACGCATGAAGTTGAATGGCTATGAGCCGATTGCAGAAAATGTTACAAGCAATAACTGGCCTTTGTGGTCTTATGAACACATGTACACCCTAGGTCAACCAAATGAATTGGTGGCAGAGTTTCTCAACTTTGTCCTCTCCGATGAAGCGCAAAGCGGAATCGTTAAGGGGATGGGCTATATTTCTGTCAAGGAAATGAAGGTTGAAAAAGATGCTGTAGGAACGGTGACAGCACTAGAAGGGAGTCAATAATGAATCAAGAAGAATTAGCTAAAAAATTACTTTCTCCCTCAAAGAACTCTCGTCTAGAGAAATTAGGAAAAGGCTTGACCTTTGCCTGTCTGTCTTTGATTGTCATCATTGTGGCCATGATTTTGATTTTCGTAGCCCAAAAAGGTTTGTCGACCTTCTTTGTCAATGGGGTCAATATCTTTGATTTCCTCTTTGGACAAACTTGGAATCCTTCAGGTAAACAATTTGGTGCCCTTCCTATGATTTTGGGTTCCTTTATTGTCACAATCCTTTCAGCTCTTATCGCAACTCCTTTTGCCATTGGAGCAGCTGTCTTTATGACCGAAGTCTCACCAAAAGGTGCTAGAATCTTGCAACCAGCCATTGAATTGCTAGTTGGGATTCCTTCAGTCGTCTATGGATTTATCGGTTTGCAGGTCGTGGTTCCTTTTGTACGCAGTGTCTTTGGTGGAACTGGTTTTGGGATTTTGTCAGGGATCTTCGTTCTCTTTGTCATGATTTTACCGACGGTAACCTTTATGACAACGGATAGCTTGCGTGCGGTGCCTCGTCACTACCGCGAAGCTAGTTTGGCTATGGGAGCCACTCGCTGGCAAACCATCTGGCGAGTGACTTTGAAGGCGGCGCGTTCAGGGATTTTCACTGCAGTAGTCTTTGGGATGGCGCGTGCCTTTGGTGAAGCTCTAGCCATTCAGATGGTGGTCGGAAACTCAGCCGTTGTCCCAACTTCATTGACAACACCTGCTGCGACCTTGACCTCTGTGTTGACCATGGGTATCGGAAATACCGTTATGGGGACAGTTGATAATAACGTACTTTGGTCACTGGCCTTAGTCTTGCTTTTGATGAGTTTGGCCTTCAACAGTGTGATTAAATTGATTACGAAAGAAAGAGGAAAGAAAAACTATGCACGCTAAGAAATTAGATAAAATTGCAACAGCTGTCCTCTACTCAATTGCAGGAATTATCGTTGCCATCTTGGCATCCTTGATTCTTTATATCTTGGTTCGTGGTTTGCCCCACATCTCTTGGTCTTTCTTGACTGGCAAATCATCTTCTTACCAAGCAGGCGGAGGGATTGGAATTCAGCTCTATAATTCCTTCTTCCTTTTGGTTATTACCTTGATTATCTCTGTGCCCTTGTCTATGGGAGCTGGGATTTTCCTAGCTGAATATGCTAAAAAAGGTCCTGTGACAAACTTTGTCAGAACCTGTATTGAAATCTTGTCATCACTGCCATCAGTGGTTGTAGGTCTCTTTGGTTACTTGATCTTTGTAGTTCAGTTTGAGTATGGATTTTCAATCATCTCAGGTGCCTTGGCCTTGACAGTCTTTAACTTGCCTCAGATGACTCGAAATGTTGAGGACAGCTTGAAACACGTTCACCATACGCAACGTGAGGCTGGTCTGGCCCTTGGGATTTCTCGTTGGGAGACTGTGGTCCATGTGGTCATTCCAGAAGCCCTTCCAGGTATTGTGACTGGGGTCGTCTTGGCCTCTGGTCGTATTTTTGGTGAGGCAGCAGCTCTTATCTATACAGCAGGTCAATCCGCTCCAGCCCTAGACTGGTCTAACTGGAATATTCTCAGTGTGACTAGCCCAATCTCTATCTTCCGTCAAGCTGAAACCTTGGCTGTCCACATCTGGAAGGTCAATAGCGAAGGAACCATTCCAGATGGAACCATCGTATCAGCAGGTTCTGCAGCCGTGCTCCTCATCTTTATCCTCATATTTAACTTTGGAGCCCGCAAACTTGGAAGCTACCTACATAAGAAATTAACCGCTGCCTAAAGGAGAAGCCATGTCAAAATATAATTGGGATGAAAAGCATATCATCACCTTTTCTGAAGAGAAAGTGGCCCTCTCTACTAAGGATTTACATGTTTACTACGGTAAAAAAGAATCCATCAAGGGCATCGATATGCAATTTGAAAAAAATAAGATTACTGCCTTAATTGGCCCATCTGGATCAGGAAAATCAACCTACCTCCGCAGTCTCAACCGTATGAATGATACCATTGATATTGCCAAGGTAACAGGTCAAATCCTCTACCAAGGGATTGACGTCAACCGTCCAGAAATCAATGTCTATGAGATGCGTAAGCACATTGGAATGGTCTTCCAACGACCAAATCCCTTTGCCAAGTCTATCTACCGCAACATCACTTTTGCCCATGAACGTGCAGGTGTTAAGGACAAGCAAGTCTTGGATGAAATTGTGGAAACTTCTCTCCGTCAAGCTGCCCTTTGGGATCAGGTCAAAGACGATTTGCACAAGTCGGCCTTGACCCTATCAGGTGGTCAGCAGCAACGCCTCTGTATCGCTCGTGCTATCTCTGTTAAACCAGATATTCTCTTGATGGATGAGCCGGCGTCAGCTTTGGATCCGATTGCGACTGCTCAACTTGAAGAAACCATGCTGGAATTGAAGAAGGACTTTACCATCATCATCGTGACCCACAGTATGCAGCAGGCTGCGCG
Organism: Streptococcus humanilactis; assembly: GCF_019448275.1. Lineage (GTDB taxonomy): Bacteria > Bacillota > Bacilli > Lactobacillales > Streptococcaceae > Streptococcus > Streptococcus humanilactis. The sequence continues at coordinate 23,324 of NZ_JAHXBZ010000001.1, forward strand.
TGCTAGTGATTACACAGGATTTTTCTACTTGGGTGACTTGATTGAGTACGATAAGACCTCTAATATTTTCCAAAATGCAAAATTACAGTCAACCAATGACTACGTAACAGGACACTTTGGATAGAAAGGAAACAGTATGACAGAAGCGATTTTACAGGTATCAGACCTGTCCGTTTACTACAATCAAAAGAAGGCCTTGAATAGTGTTTCCCTATCTTTCCAACCTAAGGAAATCACAGCCTTGATCGGTCCATCTGGATCAGGGAAATCAACCCTCCTCAAGGCTATCAACCGCATGGGGGATCTCAATCCAGAGGTAACCACAACTGGCTCAGTGGTTTACAACGGCCACAACATCTACAGCCCACGTACAGATACAGTTGAATTGCGTAAGGAAATCGGTATGGTTTTCCAACAACCGAACCCTTTCCCTATGTCTATCTACGAAAACGTTGTTTACGGGCTTCGTATCAATGGAGTGAAGGATAAGCAGGTTCTGGATGAAGCGGTAGAAAAAGCCTTGCAACGAGCTTCTATCTGGGATGAGGTCAAGGATCGCCTGCATGATTCAGCTATCGGGCTTTCAGGTGGACAACAGCAACGTGTCTGTGTTGCCCGTGTCTTGGCAACCAGTCCTAAAATCATTCTCTTGGATGAACCGACTTCAGCCTTGGACCCTATCTCTGCTGGTAAGATTGAGGAAACTTTGTATGGTCTAAAAGATAAATACACCATGCTCTTGGTTACGCGTTCCATGCAACAAGCCTCTCGTATCTCTGACAAGACAGGATTTTTCCTAGATGGAGATTTGATCGAGTTTAACGATACCAAGAAGATGTTCCTCAACCCACAACACAAGGAAACAGAAGATTATATTTCAGGAAAATTTGGATAAGGAGATAAATGATGTTACGTTCTCAATTTGAGGAAGATTTAGAGAAATTGCACAACCAGTTCTATGCTATGGGACAAGAAGTGCTATCCCAAATCAATCGGACAGTGCGTGCCTTTGTGACGCATGACCGTGATTTGGCCAAGGAAGTCATCGAAGACGATGCAGAAGTAAACGAATACGAAGTGAAATTGGAGAAGAAATCATTTGAAATGATTGCCCTCCAACAACCCGTTTCTCAGGACTTGCGTACTGTTTTGACAGTATTGAAGGCTGTATCTGACTTGGAACGTATGGGTGACCATGCCGTTTCCATTGCCAAAGCGACAATTCGTATGAAGGGTGAGCAACGCATCCCAGCTGTTGAAGAAGAAATCAAGAGAATGGGGCGCGATGTCAAGAATTTCGTTGAAGCAGCCCTTGAACTCTATCTGAATGGTTCAGTAGACCAGGCCTATGAAGTAGCAACTATGGACGAAAAAATCAACCATTACTTTGATAGCATTCGTGACTTGGCTACAGAAGAAATCAAGAAAAATCCAGATGCCATCGTTACAGGTCGTGATTACTTCCAAGTGATTGCCTTCTTGGAACGTATTGGAGACTATGCCAAAAATATCTGTGAATGGGTTGTTTACTTTGAAACAGGTAAGATTGTCGAACTATAAAACAGGTTCATCCTGTATAAAAAGGAGCTTGAAATCAACTGATAGCTCCTTTTCTTGAATGAAAAAAATATTTTTAAGATAAAAATTCAAAAAATACTTGACAAGTAACTTGAATAGCGTTATAATTATACAAAATTAACAGAGAGGTTGTTTATTTATGAAATCAAAAAAATGGATATTTATTTTATGTAGTTTTCTTGCAAGTTTCTTCTTAGTAGCTTGCCAGTCAGGTTCGAATGGTTCTCAGTCAGCTGTTGAAGCCATTAAGCAAAAGGGGAAATTAGTTGTGGCGACTAGTCCTGACTATGCACCTTTTGAATTCCAATCCTTAGTTGACGGGAAAAATCAGGTAGTCGGTGCGGATATTGACATGGCTCAGGCTATAGCTGATGAACTTGGGGTGAAGTTGGAAATTTCAAGCATGAGTTTTGACAATGTTTTGACCAGCCTTCAAACTGGTAAGGCTGACCTAGCTGTCGCAGGAATTAGTGCTACTGACGAGAGAAAAGAAGTCTTTGATTTTTCAATCCCTTACTATGAAAACAAGATTAGTTTCTTGGTTCGTAAGGCTGATGTAGAAAAATACAAGGATTTAACTAGCTTAGAAAGTGCTAATATTGCAGCCCAAAAAGGGACTGTTCCAGAAGCTATGGTCAAGGAACAATTGCCAAAAGCTCAGCTGATTTCCCTAACCAATATGGGGGAAGCAGTCAATGAATTGCAGGCTGGAAAAGTAGATGCTGTTCATATGGATGAGCCTGTTGCCCTTAGCTATGCTGCTAAAAATGCAGACCTAGATGTCGCAACTGTCAGCTTGAAGATGAAGGACGGCGAAGCCAGTGCAGTTGCCCTTAGAAAAAATAGTGCTGATCTGAAAGAAGTGGTGGACAAGGTCATCCAAAAACTCAAGGATGACGGTACCTACCAAAGCTATCTTGAAAAAGCGGCAACCTTAACAGAAGTTGAAGAATAATACTCAATGAAAATCAAAGAGCAAACTAGGAAGCTAGCCGCAGGTTGCTCAAAGCACTGCTTTGAGGTTGTAGATAAGACTGACGAAGTCAGTTACATATATCTACGGTAAGGCGACGCTGACGTGGTTTGAAGAGATTTTCGAAGAGTATAAGAAAAAAGCAGAGTTGGAAGTCAGTCCAATTCTGCTTTTAAATAGTCTAAAACATTTTCCAGATTATCTAAGGACACCTTGGCAAATTGATAAGGACAGGTGCTTAAATAGGCCTCTTCAAAGAAGTCCAAGCCCAGTTGACTGTGTTTGAGACTGGCGATTTTAGGATACTGTCTGAGGTCTAGCAATAAACCATCGTGTAGGGGAAAGTGAGGGAGGTGACAAGGAGTGTTAGCTAGTCTTTCCTCGAGTTGTTTTTGGTAAGTTTCCTGATTGGCCAAGCGAGCTAGCCGATTTTTCTCAAACAGTTGACTGTCAATATAGAGTGACAGGGCCTTTTGCATGATGAGGTTGCTGTCGTAGTCAAGGATATTTTTGTAGGCCACAAATGCTTCTTTGATAGCATTTGGCAGAATGAGTGCCGTAATCCGCAGGGCTGGAAAGAGGCTGGTTGAGAAGGACTTGATGTAAATGACACGCTCCTCTGTATCCAGATAGTGGAAGGTCTGGCCCTTCTTGGAGTCCAAATCCCCCAGATAATCGTCTTCGACGATATAAACACCATACTTAGCTGCTAAGTCAAGAATGGCTCGTTTGTCCTGCTCAGAATAGGAATGCCCCAGAGGATAGTGAAAACGAGGAATGGTGTAGAAAAACTTAATTTTTCCTGTTTTGAAGTGACCTTCCAGCTCCTCCAAGTCAATCCCATCAATGCCTCGTTCAATCGTTTGATAGTCTAAGCTCTGAGCAATCAAGAGGCGATTCATCCGATGGTAGGTCGGCTGTTCCACCAAGATTTCCTTGGCTTGACTAGGAAAGGATATTTGAGAGAGAATAAACAAGGCTTGTTGGGTCCCAGAAGTCAATACCAACTGGTCTGCCTTGCAGTAGAGAGCTTGGTCAAATAGAAGTTTATGAATGGATTGTCTTAGGTCTTCTAAACCTTCTTGGTTGTCATAGTAGTTAAAGAGGTAGTTTTCTCGGCCAATCAAGGTTTCATTGACACAGAGTCGGAAATCGTCATAGGCACTGGCATGTTCGTCAGTGACTTCGATTTCTAGATCCTGGTGTTGCCCTTGTTCTAGGACATAGTAGCCACTCTGGGGCTTGGCATAGAGGTATTGTTCGTGCCGTAATTCCAGCAGGGCTCGTTGGACAGTGTCCTTGCTACAGTGAAAGTCAAGGCTCAGTTGACGGATAGAAGGCAGGCGACTTCCCGTCGAAAAGCGTCCAGACTCTATACCTTTTTTTAGATAGGAAACAACCTCTTGGTACTTGCTTTGTTTCTTCATTCCAGACCTCCCTTGATTTTATTACATTGTACCTTTTTTTTTTTTTCTTGGCAATGTCTAGGGTGTTTCTCTCGTTCACATATAAAGCTAAATGTGGTATACTCCCATCTTTAATACTTTTTTGAAATCAAAGAGCAACCAAATGCAGATGTGACAGTTTTTCGGAACCTTTTTCTCTTTAAAACAAAATGTGTATTTTTTATCTGGGGTTGATTTGTTTTAAAAAGTTTTCATGCTAATTTTCCCTTATTACTTGTACTTGTTTTTAGGAAAAATCTTGAAATCGCTTTCTTGTTGTGGTATAACAGAATTGAAAAATAAAAGTATACTAATAACTTGTTAGAAAGGAGTTTAAATCAGAAAGTCAAGTTATTTTATCAGTAATATATGTTTGTGACTTGAAAGGAGTGTTTTTTATGAGATTTAAAAAAATTGTAACTTCAGCACCTGTTGTATTATCACTATTTTCTATTATGTCTCCTTCTATAGCTTCTGTTAGAATATTTGCTGATGATGTAACTACCACGGAAGTTTCTGAAATTAGTACCTAAGAACAAAAACAAATCGATGATGTAGCCAATGTTCTTGAACAAATGTTTAGAAATGGAGTTAATGAAAAAATTTTTACTGAATATGTTTATAAAAACTTTTCTCAAAAAGATATTGCTCTTGCGGAAAATGAATTAGAAACTAATATTAATAATCTCTATGACAGAGTCCCTTGGGATGAGATGGGAGGATGTATAGCGAGAAAAATACGAGAAGAATTTTTTGCTATGACCAATGTTTCGCTAACTGTTAGGTATGCGTAGAAAAAGGCTTGGTCAGAATTAGCTAAAGTGGTACTAAGATTTGTTAAAGCTAATGGACTTAAAACAAATATTTATATCATTGCTGCTCAATTGGCTATTTGGGTAGTTCAGTGAGGTATGGAATAATGCGTGATAAAAACTTTTTAATAAAGGATGGGATTATTAGCTTTTTGATTGGATTTGTATATGCGTATTTAGTGTTACAAAAATTTATCCTTTGGAAAATCCTTTTGTTTGCATTTATTTTTGCAATTATTAATACAATATTTATGTTTACTAGGAACAAAAAATAAATAATGATTTAGTTAAATAAAATGCGACCCCTAGGGAAGTGTGTTCCTTAGGGGTTGTTGTGCTAGTTCAAGTTTTGTTTCTGTCAAAATCTCAGACTCCCCGTCGAAAAGCGTCCAGACTCGATACCGTTTTTTAGATAGGAAACAACCTCTTGGTACTTGCTTTGTTTCTTCATTCCAGACCTCCCTTGATTTTGTTACATTGTACCTTTTTTTTCTTTCTTGGCAATGTCTAGGGTGTTTCTCTCGTTCACATATAAAGCTAAATGTGGTATACTTAGGAGTAACATTTATAGAATAACAGACAAGAAAGTGAATGGATAAGAACGTGCAGGAACCAGTGAAATTATTTCAATACAATACCCTTGGAGCCTTGATGGCAGGCCTTTATGGTGGTACCATGACAGTAGGAGAATTGCTGGAGCATGGTGACCTTGGTTTGGGAACCTTGGATTCTATTGATGGGGAATTGATTGTCCTAGATGGCAAGGCCTATCAGGCCAAAGGCTCAGGAGAACAACCGGAAATTGTAGAAGTGTCACCAGATGCCCTTATTCCTTACGCTGCAGTAGTACCACATCAGGCAGAGGTCATTTTCCGCCAGCGGTTTGAGATGACAGACAAGGAATTGGAAGAACGAATTGAGTCTTATTATGACGGGGAAAATCTTTTCCGCTCTATCAAGATTCGGGGGGAATTTTCGCATATGCATGTGCGCATGATTCCCAAGTCGACACCAGATACCAAGTTTGCTGATGTCGCAACCCACCAACCTGAATATAGTCGTGACAATGTAGCAGGAACCATTGTTGGTTTCTGGACGCCAGAGATTTTCCATGGGGTTAGTGTGGCAGGCTACCATCTGCACTTCATCTCAGATGATTTGACCTTCGGTGGTCATGTCATGGACTTTGTCATTAAGGAAGGGATTATCGAGGTGGGAGCGGTTGACCAATTGGATCAACGTTTCCCAGTCCAAGACCGTCAATACTTGTTTGCTAAGTTCAATGTTGACGAGATGAAAAAAGATATTGAAAAGGCAGAATAGGAGAAGAAAATGACCATTCATATTATCATTACCATGGTGCTGTTGCTGGCTTTCTTGATAGGGAGCATTTGGTATGCCAAAAAGAAATACCAGATTAATCTAGCTGTTTTGGGCTTGGGAGCTGTAGCCTTCTTTGTCTCTTCACAGATTTTGGAAAAACTGGTGCATATCTTGGTTTTGCATCCTCAAAAAGACGGTAGTATTACCCTCTTGCAAGAACATCCGCTTGTCTATATCATCTATGGCCTAGCCATGGCAGCATTTTTTGAGGAAACAGCTCGTCTTGTTTTCTTCAAATGGTTGGAGAAAAAGAGAAGTTTGGAAAAGGCAGATGCCTTGGCTTATGGATTGGGGCATGGTGGTTTGGAGTTGATTTTCCTAGGTCTTACTAGTTTGCTTAATCTCTACTTCGTGCTTTCGGCAGTTCAAACTCAGGATCCACAGGTTATGAAATTGCTGTCTGAAAATATGTTGAAAACTATTCAGTCTCTATCAGTCTGGCAGATTTATTTGCTTGGTTTTGAGAGAATCTTGGCGCTAGGTTTCCAATTACTTTTGACAGTTTGGGTTTACCAAGCTGTTTGCCAGAAGAAATGGATTTATCTCCTAGCAGCCTATGGCCTACATGCTTTCTTTGACCTAGCTCCATCTCTTGCCCAAGTTGGCTGGCTGACAAATCCTGTCTTGGTTGAAGTTGTCCTAGCACTTGAATTTGTTCTGGTTGCCTATGGAACAAAGGCTATCTTTTGCAAAAAATTATAAGAAAAGGGGGAAACCTCTTTTTTGTTTAAAATAAGCCCAAGATTTTTTTAGGGTCGTCAAATGGTCTTAAAAATGGTATAATGGAATGAATTTTGTAAAAGGAAGAGTGACATGTCTGTAAGAGAAAAAATGCTTGAAATCTTAGAAGGAATTGATATCCGTTTTAAAGAACCCTTGCATAGCTATAGTTATACAAAAGTAGGTGGAGAGGCCGATTATTTGGTCTTTCCACGAAATCGTTTTGAGTTGGCGCGCGTTGTTAAATTTGCCAACCAAGAAAATATTCCTTGGATGGTTCTTGGAAATGCTAGTAACATCATTGTTCGTGATGGTGGGATTCGTGGATTTGTCATCTTGTGTGACAAGCTTAATAATGTTTCTGTTGATGGCTATACTATTGAAGCAGAAGCTGGTGCCAACTTGATTGAAACAACTCGCATTGCCCTTCGTCATAGTTTGACTGGTTTTGAGTTTGCTTGTGGCATTCCTGGAAGTGTTGGTGGTGCTGTCTTTATGAATGCGGGTGCCTATGGTGGCGAGATCGCCCACATCTTGCAGTCTTGTAAGGTCTTGACCAAGGATGGAGAAATCGAGACCCTGTCTGCTAAAGACTTGGCTTTTGGTTACCGTCATTCAGCCATTCAGGAGTCTGGTGCAGTTGTCTTGTCAGCTAAATTTGCCCTTTCTCCAGGAACCCATCAGATTATCAAGCAGGAAATGGACCGTTTGACGCACCTACGCGAACTCAAGCAACCTTTGGAATATCCATCTTGTGGTTCGGTCTTTAAGCGTCCAGTAGGGCATTTTGCAGGTCAATTAATTTCAGAAGCTGGCTTGAAAGGCTATCGTATCGGTGGCGTAGAAGTGTCAGAAAAGCATGCAGGATTTATGATCAATGTCGCAGATGGAACGGCCAAAGACTACGAAGACTTGATTGAGTCTGTTATCGAAAAAGTCAAGGAACACTCTGGCGTTACTCTTGAGAGAGAAGTCCGTATTTTAGGTGAAAGCAAGTAAGAAGCTGTATTTGAAAAGCTGCTGCTATGTCATGGAAAGGGGGTGAAAGCCTATCGTTAGTGCAGAAGAATGTAGGCAGTTCAATCTCCTACACGAGGTAGTAGTGGCCTGACAGAGCCCTGATCTGTTAATCTATGAAAAAGAAGGAATAAATGACAATTGAAAAAACCAATTATTGAATTCAAAAACGTCTCTAAAGTTTTTGAAGACAGCAACACCAAGGTTCTCAAAGGCATCAACTTTGAGTTGGAAGAAGGGAAATTCTACACCCTTTTAGGCGCATCTGGTTCAGGGAAATCAACCATCCTTAACATCATTGCAGGTTTACTGGATGCTACGACTGGAGATATTTTGCTGGACGGTGTTCGTATCAACGACATTCCAACCAACAAGCGAGACGTCCATACTGTCTTCCAATCCTATGCCTTGTTTCCACATATGAATGTGTTTGAAAATGTTGCCTTTCCACTTCGCTTGCGTAAAATTGACAAGAAAGAAATCGAGCAACGCGTAGCGGAAGTTCTCAAGATGGTTCAGTTGGAAGGTTACGAAAAACGTTCCATCCGTAAACTCTCTGGAGGACAACGTCAGCGTGTGGCAATTGCCCGTGCCATCATCAATCAACCTCGTGTGGTTTTGTTGGACGAGCCTCTGTCAGCGCTGGACTTGAAATTAAGAACAGACATGCAGTACGAATTGCGGGAACTGCAACAACGATTGGGCATTACCTTTGTCTTTGTTACTCACGATCAGGAAGAAGCTCTTGCCATGAGTGACTGGATTTTCGTCATGAATGATGGCGAGATTGTCCAGTCTGGAACACCTGTGGACATCTACGATGAGCCGATTAACCATTTTGTTGCGACCTTTATCGGTGAGTCAAATATCTTGCCAGGAACCATGATTGAGGACTACTTGGTTGAGTTTAACGGCAAACGCTTTGAAGCGGTTGATGGGGGGATGAAGCCAAATGAACCTGTCGAGGTTGTTATTCGTCCAGAGGACTTGCGGATTACCCTTCCTGAAGAAGGCAAGCTCCAAGTAAAAGTTGATACTCAACTTTTCCGTGGGGTTCACTATGAAATTATCGCCTATGATGAACTTGGAAATGAATGGATGATCCACTCAACCCGTAAGGCCATCGTGGGTGAGGAAATCGGTCTGGACTTTGAACCAGAAGACATTCACATCATGCGTCTCAATGAAACCGAAGAAGAGTTCGATGCTCGTATCGAAGAATACGTGGAAATCGAAGAGCAAGAAGCAGGTCTGATCAATGCAATCGAGGAGGAAAGAGATGAAGAAAACAAGCTCTAAACTCTTTGTAGTACCCTACATACTTTGGATTGCCCTCTTTGTCCTGGCACCCTTGGTCTTGATTTTCGGACAATCCTTTTTCAACATTGAAGGCCAGTTTAGTTTAGAAAATTATAAATCTTACTTTGCGTCACAAAACTTGACCTACCTAAAAATGAGTTTCAACTCTGTACTCTATGCAGGAATTGTGACCTTTGTGACCTTGCTTATCAGCTATCCAACAGCCCTCTTTTTGACTCGTCTCAAGCACCGTCAACTCTGGCTCATGCTGATTATTCTGCCAACCTGGATCAATTTGCTTCTTAAAGCCTATGCTTTTATCGGGATTTTTGGTCAAAATGGCTCTATTAATCAATTCTTGGAATTTATCGGAATCGGTTCGCAACAGTTGCTCTTTACCGATTTCTCCTTTATTTTTGTCGCAAGCTACATCGAGCTTCCCTTTATGATTTTGCCAATCTTCAATGTTTTGGACGATATGGACAACAATCTCATCAATGCCAGCTATGACCTAGGTGCGACCAAGTGGGAGACCTTCCGTCATGTCATCTTCCCTCTGTCTATGAACGGCGTGCGAAGTGGAGTTCAGTCGGTCTTTATCCCAAGTTTGAGTCTCTTCATGCTGACCCGTTTGATTGGTGGGAACCGCGTTATCACCTTGGGGACGGCTATTGAGCAAAACTTCCTGACCAATGACAACTACGGTATGGGTTCTACCATCGGTGTGATTCTTATCCTGACCATGTTCATCACCATGTGGGTGACTAAGGAAAGGAGAGAACGATGAAAAAATTTGCCAACCTTTATCTGGGACTGGTCTTTCTTGTCCTCTACCTGCCGATTTTTTACTTGATTGGCTACGCCTTTAATGCAGGAAACGACATGAACAGCTTTACAGGCTTTAGCCTGAGCCATTTTAAAACCATGTTTGGCGATGGTCGTCTCATGTTGATTGTGACTCAGACCTTTTTCTTGGCCTTCCTATCAGCCTTGATTGCGACCATTATCGGGACTTTCGGTGCTATTTACATTTATCAGTCTCGTAAGAAATACCAAGAAGCCTTTCTTTCACTCAATAATATCCTCATGGTTGCGCCTGATGTTATGATTGGTGCCAGCTTCTTGATTCTTTTTACTCAACTCAAGTTTTCACTTGGCTTTTTGACCGTTCTATCTAGTCACGTGGCCTTCTCCATTCCTATCGTGGTCTTGATGGTCTTGCCTCGACTCAAGGAAATGAACGCTGACATGATTCATGCGGCCTATGACCTTGGTGCCAGTCAATTTCAGATGTTCAAGGAAATCATGCTTCCTTACCTGACTCCGTCTATCATTGCAGGTTATTTCATGGCCTTCACCTATTCGCTAGATGACTTTGCTGTGACCTTCTTTGTAACGGGAAATGGCTTTTCAACCCTGTCAGTCGAGATTTACTCTCGTGCTCGCAAGGGGATTTCGCTCGAAATCAATGCTCTGTCTGCCCTTGTCTTTCTCTTTAGTATTATCCTAGTGGTTGGATATTACTTTATCTCACGTGAGAAGGAGGAGCAAGCATGAAAAAACTCTATTCATTTTTAGCAGGAATTGTAGCCATTATCTTGATCTTATGGGGAATTGCGACTCATCTAGATAGTAAAATCAATAGCAGAGATAGTCAAAAACTTGTTATCTACAACTGGGGGGACTATATCGATCCTGAACTCTTGGAGCAATTCACAGAAGAAACAGGAATCCAAGTTCAGTACGAGACCTTTGACTCCAACGAAGCCATGTACACCAAGATTAAGCAGGGTGGAACGACCTACGATATTGCCATTCCTAGTGAATACATGATTAACAAGATGAAGGACGAAGACCTCTTGGTACCGCTTGACTATTCAAAACTTGAAGGTCTTGAAAATATCGGACCAGAGTTCCTCAACCAGTCCTTTGACCCAGGCAATAAATTCTCCATCCCTTACTTCTGGGGAACCTTGGGAATTGTCTACAATGAAACCATGGTCGATCAAGCGCCTGAGCATTGGGATGACCTCTGGAAGCCAGAGTATAAGAACTCTATCATGCTTTTTGATGGGGCGCGTGAGGTCTTGGGACTCGGACTCAATTCGCTAGGCTACAGCCTCAACTCCAAGGATACCCAGCAGTTGGAAGAGACAGTGGACAAGCTCTACAAGCTGACTCCAAATATTAAGGCTATTGTGGCGGATGAGATGAAGGGCTACATGATTCAGAACAACGCTGCTATCGGAGTGACCTTCTCTGGTGAAGCCAGCCAAATGCTAGAAAAAAATGAAAATCTACGCTATGTGGTTCCGACCGAGGCTAGCAACCTTTGGTTTGACAATATGGTGATTCCCAAAACAGTCAAAAACCAAGATGCAGCCTATGCCTTTATCAACTTTATGTTGAAACCCGAAAATGCTCTCAAAAATGCAGAGTATGTCGGCTATTCAACACCAAACCTACCAGCTAAGGAATTGCTACCAGAGGAGAAGAAAGAAGACAAGGCCTTCTATCCTGATGCTGAAACAATGAAACACCTGGAAGTTTATGAGAAATTTGACCATAAATGGACAGGAAAATATAGCGACCTCTTCCTACAGTTTAAAATGTATCGGAAGTAGGAGTTAGCAGTTATGAAACGAATCAGTCAAGCTGGTTCGTTTTTTAATAGAGGTCAGCTTTTATAGCCATATCTTTTTCTATTCTAGTTGCTTATTTTCTTTCCCAGTAGTATACTAAGTTTAACCTTACAGAAAGCGGTAACAAATAATGAAAATATCTACTTTTTTCAAAAAATTTTTTTGGCCAGCCTTTTTGACTGTTCAGCAAACTGTTATACTATTCTCTCTAAAGGATGGTTTGGATCGACAATACCTAACAACTGATTCCATACATTTGGTGATAGGGTTCTTTATATTTGTAAATATTTTCGAAGCTATCTTTAACAATTCAAAACTTTGGAATAAAAGTTGGGATAAAAAGAGTGATAGTAGTAAGAAAAAATATGTTCTGAAAAAGTAATCTGAGATGTAGGAAATGGGTTATTAAATGGGTATCATTTCCAGTTGACGCAAGCTTAAAAAAACGTTATAATAAGAAAGTTGAGAATTGATTTTCTCTTGTCTTAGTCCAGAGAAATGGCGGTGCTGCGAGCCATCTAAGCTAGAAAGTCATGCTACTCAATCATACAATTGCATAAGAATAAGAGAATGACAAGTTCATTGAATGAAGGTGGTACCGCGGTTTTTCGCCCTTCGTGATATGAACTTGTCTTTTGATTTTTGGAGGTGTTGATGAAAACATTTCTTGTCAAACAAAAGTTTCGTCTTGGAGGCGAACGCTTCGCTATCAAGGATGACAGGGGAGAAATCGCCTATCAGGTAGAGGGATCATTTTTTAAGATTCCCAAAACTTTTACCATCTATGATGCGACTGGCGAACAGATCAGTCAGATCAGTAAAGAAATCTTGACCTTGCTACCTCGTTTTGAGATTCAGCTTCGGGATGGCTCGAGTTTTGTCATTCGCAAGAAGTTGACCTTCTGGCGAGATAAGTATGAGTTTGATAATCTGGGTCTTCGTGTCGAGGGCAATATCTGGGATTTAAATTTCAAATTGCTGGATGATCGCGATCAGCTGATTGCGGAAATTAAGAAGGAACTCTTCCATTTGACCTCTACCTATGCCGTAACGGTTCTGGAGGACGCTTATGCAGACCTAGTCATTTCCCTCTGTGTCGCGATTGACTATGTGGAAATGCTGGAAAGCCAATCACATTAAACAAGTAAATAAGGAGACAATATGAAACAACTATCTAGTGCACAAGTACGCCAAATGTGGCTTGATTTCTGGGCGACCAAAGGTCACTCAGTAGAACCATCAGTAAGTTTGGTTCCTGTAAATGACCCAACTCTTTTGTGGATCAACTCTGGGGTAGCAACCCTTAAGAAATACTTTGACGGGACTATTATCCCTGAAAATCCACGTATTACCAATGCCCAAAAGGCTATCCGTACCAACGATATCGAAAACGTAGGGAAGACTGCACGTCACCATACCATGTTTGAAATGTTGGGGAACTTCTCTATCGGGGATTACTTCCGTGACGAAGCGATCACTTGGGCTTATGAGCTTTTGACAAGCCCAGAATGGTTTGATTTCCCAGCTGAAAAACTTTACATGACCTACTATCCAGACGATAAAGATTCATACAACCGTTGGATTGAAGTGGGAGTGGACCCAAGTCACTTGATTCCAATCGAGGACAACTTCTGGGAAATTGGTGCGGGACCTTCTGGACCGGACACAGAGATTTTCTTTGACCGTGGGGAAGCTTTTGACCCAGAAAATATCGGTATTCGTCTCCTTGCAGAAGATATCGAAAACGACCGTTACATCGAAATCTGGAACATCGTATTGTCACAATTTAACGCAGACCCTGCTGTTCCTCGTAGTGAGTACAAGGAATTGCCACACAAGAACATTGATACGGGCGCTGGTTTGGAGCGTTTGGTGGCGGTTATCCAAGGGGCTAAGACAAACTTTGAAACGGATCTCTTCATGCCGATCATCCGTGAAGTGGAGAAATTATCTGGTAAGGTCTATGACCAAGATGGCGACAACATGAGCTTTAAAGTTATTGCTGACCACATCCGTTCCCTTTCATTTGCCATCGGTGATGGTGCTCTTCCTGGAAACGAAGGACGTGGTTATGTCCTTCGCCGTCTTCTTCGTCGTGCTTCTATGCATGGTCAAAAATTGGGAATCAACGAGCCTTTCCTTTACAAACTCGTTCCAACTGTTGGTAAAATCATGGAAAGCTACTACCCAGAAGTGCTTGAAAAACGTGACTTTATCGAAAAAATTGTTAAGAGCGAGGAAGAATCCTTTGCTCGTACCCTTCATTCAGGTCAACACTTTGCTCAAGGTATCGTAGCAGACTTGAAAGAAAAAGGTCAATCTGTCATTGCTGGTCAAGATGTCTTTAAACTCTACGATACTTATGGATTCCCAGTTGAATTGACTGAAGAAATCGCTGAAGAAGCTGGTATGACTGTGGACCGTGAAGGATTTGAAGCAGCCATGAAAGAACAGCAAGAACGTGCGCGTGCGTCAGCTGTAAAGGGTGGCTCAATGGGTATGCAAAATGAAACCCTTCAAAACATCACTGTAGAAAGTGTCTTCAACTACAATGCTAGCCAATTGTCTTCTAAATTGGTGGCTATCGTGGCTGACAATGCAGAAGTAGAATCTGTGTCAGAAGGAACTGCCTCACTTATCTTTGCGGAAACGCCATTCTATGCTGAAATGGGTGGACAGGTCACTGACCACGGACAAATCTTGGATGAGTCAGGTAAGGTCGTGGCTACTGTGACCAATGTTCAAAAAGCACCAAACGGACAAGCACTTCACACGGTTGAAGTTCTTGCACCGCTTGCCTTGAACCAAGAATATACCTTGGCAATTGATACAAATCGTCGTCACCGTGTCATGAAAAACCACACTGCGACTCACTTGCTTCACGCTGCCCTTCACAATATCCTTGGAAACCACGCAACCCAGGCAGGATCTCTTAATGAAGTTGAATTCCTTCGCTTTGACTTTACCCACTTCCAAGCTGTAACTGCAGAAGAATTGCGCGCGATTGAACAGCAAGTCAACGAGAAAATCTGGGAAGCCATTGCTGTAGAAACTGTTGAGACAGATATTGACACTGCTAAAGAAATGGGAGCTATGGCCCTCTTTGGTGAGAAATACGGCAAGGAAGTCCGTGTTGTCACTATCGGTGACTACTCTATCGAGCTTTGTGGTGGTACCCACGTTGGTAACACTTCTGAGATTGGTCTCTTCAAGATTGTCAAAGAAGAAGGTATTGGATCAGGAACTCGCCGTATCTTGGCAGTGACTGGTAAGGAAGCCTTTGAAGCCTACCGTGAACAAGAAGACGCTCTTAAAGCTGTCGCAGCAACTCTTAAAGCACCACAAGTTAAGGAAGTTCCTCACAAGGTAGAAGGACTTCAAGAACAACTTCGTCAATTGCAAAAAGAAAATGCTGAGTTGAAAGAAAAAGCCGCAGCGGCTGCTGCAGGCGATATCTTCAAGGATGTTAAGGAAGTCAATGGTCACCGTTACATTGCTAGCCAAGTATCTGTATCTGACGCTGGTGCCCTTCGTACTTTTGCGGATAACTGGAAACAAAAAGACTACTCTGATCTTCTTGTCCTAGTTGCTGCTATCGGTGACAAAGTCAATGTTCTTGTAGCAAGCAAGACAAAAGACCTTCATGCAGGAAATCTTGTCAAAGAATTGGCACCAATCGTCGATGGACGTGGTGGTGGTAAACCAGACATGGCCATGGCAGGAGGAAGCAACCAAGCTAAGATCCAAGAATTGTTGGATGAAGTAGCAGCTAAATTGTAATCAAGTAAAGATCTATCCATTTGGGTAGGTCTTTTTTGTGAATAGAAAAAAGCCAAATCCGATTGGACCTGGCTTGATAATCATTGGCAATTAGATTGTATTGGCTGCCCAGACACTTACGGATCTAGCTGAGACTGGGAATTGTCCATAACCTTCCTCATCGATTGTAACTTGACTTTGGTTATTTCCAAGTAAGTCTATGAAAGTTTGGTTAGCCCATTCTTGGCCGACAAACATAGACTTGCTGTTTTCTTGGTCATTTGAGATAAGGACTGCGATTGGGGATTGATTTTCAGCACCTGAACGTACCCAACCGATACAGTTAGGATCATCAAAGTAGTCTGTTTGCTCTCCATAGGCCAAATCTTTTCGGATGGTTAGGAGGCGGTCAAGGACTTCTTTGAAATCTTGTTGAGCATATTGCCCTGAAATCCCATAGTAGTCGCCGTAAAAGACACATGGAAGGCCATTTTGGCGTAACAGAATGAGGGCATAGGCTGCTGGTTTGAACCATTCTTCAACGGTAGACTCAAGAGCCTGACCTCGTTGTGTATCGTGGTTGTCGACAAAAGTCACAGCCTTGTCAGGCTTGAGTTCCACCAAGCTATCTGTAAAAATGCCACGAAGGTCATAGTTGGAACCTGCTCGGCTAGCATCAAAGAGATTCTGGTGGAGACGAACATCGACAAGGTCAAAGCGTTCTTCCGTTTTTTCAAGATAGTCTAGATTGGCTTCCTTGTCTGGATTCCAAAATTCACCGAAAACATAGAAATCCTCACCATATTTTTCCTTCATATCACGGATAAAATTGCTCATGAAGAAAGAGTCAATGTGCTTAACGGCATCCAAACGGAAACCAGCAATACCAGTCGTCTCCATGAACCAGTCAGCCCAGTCATAGATATTTTGGATGACTTCAGGATGTTTAAAGTCTAGGTCGGCATACATGAGGTAGTCATAGTTACCGTTTTCATTATCGACCAATTCCTCGTTTGCCCAGCCCTTGTTGTCTCCTTGAATCAGATAAATCCCAGACTTTCGGCGTTTAGCATCATAGTCTGTACCTGTGAAGTGGTACCAGTGCCAGTGGAAGTCATTGTAGGTATCTTGGCGACCATCGAAGGTAAAACTAGTCCAGCCATTGATGGTGAAGGGTTCCCCAAGTTCAACTGTACGGTCTACAGGGTCCACTTCGATGACCTGAAAGGCTTCCATGTGATCGGCTGCAGCCTTGTGATTGAGCACTACATCGGCCATAGGTTGAATTCCCTGTGCTTTTAGGGCTTGAATGGCTTGAAGATAGTCTTCTTTGAAACCATACTTGGTGCGGATAGTACCTTTTTGGTTAAACTCTCCTAGGTCGAATAAGTCATAGACCCCATAGCCGACATCTTTTTCATTGGTTGCCTTAAAAGCTGGTGGCATCCAGACGTGGCTAATCCCCAGATGAGCTAGGTGTGGAGCATCTTCAGCCAGACGCGTCCAGTGCTGACCGTCGTGGGGCAGATACCATTCAAAGTATTGCATGAGTGTTTGATTTTGCATGATGTTTCCTCTTACTTGTCAATCTTGTTCTTTATTCTATCATAAAGTATTGGTTAGCGCCAACGTTTGCATAAGATAGAAGGAAACTATTTTAACTACTTAAAATAAAGTATTGATTTTTTTGTATCAAAGTGCTAGTATAATAGTATGTAATATAGATAAAGATAGGAGTCATCCCATGATTGAATTTCAAAATGTTAGTAAGTTGTATGGTGATAAAGAGGCTTTGAGCAATCTCAATTTGCAGATTGAAAATGGGGAGATTATGGGCTTGATTGGCCATAATGGGGCTGGGAAATCGACCACCATAAAATCCTTAGTCAGTATCATTTCGCCCAGCAGTGGTCGTATTTTGGTAGATGGTCAGGAGTTATCGGAAAATCGCTTGGCTATTAAACGAAAGATTGGCTACGTAGCAGACTCGCCTGACTTATTTTTACGCTTAACGGCCAATGAATTTTGGGAATTGATTGCTTCATCCTATGATCTGACTAGCTCTGACTTGGAGGCTAGTCTAGCTAGGCTATTGAACGTTTTTGATTTTGCTGAAAATCGCTATCAGGTTATTGAAACCCTTTCTCACGGAATGCGTCAGAAAGTCTTTGTCATCGGAGCACTCTTGTCCGATCCCGATATTTGGGTCTTGGATGAACCCTTGACTGGTTTGGATCCCCAGGCTGCCTTTGATTTGAAGCAAATGATGAAGGAACATGCACAAAAAGGCAAGACAGTCTTGTTTTCAACCCATGTCCTAGAGGTGGCTGAGCAAGTCTGTGATCGGATTGCCATTTTGAAAAAGGGACATTTGATTTATTGTGGTAGCGTAGAGGACTTGAGAAAAGACCACCCAGACCAGTCTTTGGAAAGTATCTATCTTAGCCTTGCCGGTAGAAAAGAGGAGGTTGCGGATGCGTCTCAAAGTCATTAAAAAATTAGTTGATATCAATATCCTCTATTCATCTCAAGAAGCTAATCTGGCTAATCTACGAAAGAAGCAGGCTAAGAATCCTGGGAAAAAAGTAAATGTTTCCGCTAGAGTCCTAAGTTCTTACATTTTTTCTAGTCTCTTGATGCTTTTCATGTTTATAAATATAGCCTTTCGTTTTCCTTTTGAGGAAATGCCAAGTTTTTTTAGTAGCATGGTTGCTATTTTACTGGTGCTTGCCTTTTCAACTTCTTTCACTGCATTTTACAATGTCTTTTATGAGAGTAAGGACTTGGCATCGTATAGGCCCTATGCCTTTAAAGAATCAGAGATTATAATTGCTAAAGGACTGTCTGTTCTCTTGCCAGCTCTAGCTGGAATTGTACCAATCCTAGCTTATTTTCTAGTCCTCTATATTAGGCTAGCTCCTTCTCTTTGGCTGGGCTTGCCTTTGATGTTGCTGTCCTTGGCCTTATTATTTGTCTCTGTTACTTTAGTGATGGTAGTGGCAGTACATTTCTTGGCTCAGACTAGGGTCTTCAGAAAGTATCAGTCTATTTTTTCGAATGTGATGATTGGGATAGGGGTTCTCATACCTTTAATATTTGTCCTCTTTCTACAGTCGACTTTTGGAAGTATTGTTGACAAAGTTAGAGACATTCCATTTCTCCTTTATCCTCTTCATATCTTTTACAAAATAGCAGTGGAGCCTTTTTCGACAGAAGCCATACTGGGTCTGTTAGCTTGGATAGCTTTAACTGTTTTCTTGCTTTACCTGACCAAAAAGAAGGTTCTTCCTCATTTTTATGACGTGATTCTGCTTAACAGTGAGGAGAAGGTCAAGAAAGAACGTCGCAGTAAGGAGAGAATTTCAACTACTAATAAAAAGGGCTTTTTCCGTATGGTTTTACGCTACCACCTCACCCTCTTGGGACAGGGAACTGGCGTGATTACAGTGCTTTTTACAAGTGCTTTTCTTCCTTATCTCATGATGATCGGTCTGATTTCCAAAATTCGAGATTCTCAGATAGTTCCAGACATTCATCCTCCATACTGGTTACCCTTGTTTTTTATAGCTCTCTTTATAGCAGTTGTCAATAACAATATCACCAGCCTGCATTCAATTGCCTTGTCCTTGGAGAGGGAAAATGTTGATTTTCTTAAGAGTTTACCCTTTGACTTTGCTCGTTATGTGAAAGTGAAATTTTGGATTATATTTGCTGTCCAGTCCTTTTTACCAGTTCTGACTTTACTTGGCCTTTCTCTATATCTAGGCTTGCCCATCCTTTCGATGATTTACCTTCTTGTAGTCTGGATCCTTGCCAGTGTCATCCTTTCTTGCTACAATTACTTTAAGGACGTGAAAAATCTGTCAACCAATTGGAGTAGCATTACGGACTTGGTGAACCGTTCAAATCGTATAGTAGCAATTGTTTTGATTTTGGTTTATAGTGTTCTCTTAATGGCCCTTGTAATAGGGAGCTTATTCTTGGTTCGGTCTCTCTCCCCTATCCTTGCCATTAGCTTGGGAGTAGGAGTTCTTATCCTCTTGCTTGCTCTTGCTATTTTTGGCTATCATTACTACCTGTCACGCATATTGACAGAAATAGAAAAAAGATGAGATAGTTGGTCGCTTGCTTGATAAATTTTATAAAAAGAAATGAGGCTGAGCAAAAAATCACTTCTAACTAGCAAAAAAACGAGCATTTCCGTAGATGGAGATACTCGTTTTTCTATGTCGTTTTTGTTACTATAACAACAAAACGACTAGAAATTTATAACAATGTATAAATCCTACAGCATCAATTGCTTAAATTTTGGACTAGAGTTTATCTATGATGTTTTGAAGATTAATGGAGCTTGAGATGTTTGCTATTTATGGATAGTGTACAAAGTAAATTGTTACTGGCGAGCTCTCTCATGCTTTTGGGTTTGCCTTTCTTCTAGTTATTCTTATAAAAATCCGTTCTATACTCAATGAAAATCAAAGAGCAAACTAGGAAGATAGCATCAGGTTGCTCAAAGCACCGCTTTGAGGTTGCAGATAAAGCTGACGTGGTTTGAAGAGTATTAGACTAATTTCCACTTTGCTCAGGCAAGTGGAAGTTACTTTGAGAAGTTACCGAAATAATTCCTATTTGTAAAACTCTGATAAGTTTTGGCTGATTTTGGAGAAATGTGGTATAATTTTTCTTATGGAAAAGATTATCATTACAGCAACTGCTGAAAGTATTGAACAAGTTAAACAACTGCTCGAGGCTGGCGTAGACCGTATCTATGTCGGTGAGAAAGATTTTGGCCTTCGTCTGCCAACAACCTTTAGTCATGACCAATTGCGTGAAATCGCTAATCTGGTTCATGATGCTGGTAAGGAATTGATCGTTGCAGTCAATGCCCTTATGCACCAAGACATGATGGACCGTATCAAGCCTTTCCTCGATTTCTTGGAAGAAATCCATACAGACTACATTACGATTGGGGATGCAGGTGTCTTTTATGTGGTCAATCGCGATGGTTATTCCTTTAAGACCATCTACGATGCTTCGACAATGGTAACTAGCAGTCGCCAGATTAACTTCTGGGGACAAAAGGCTGGTGCATCTGAGGCTGTTTTGGCGCGTGAAATTCCATCAGCTGAACTTTTCAAAATGCCAGAGATTTTGGAAATTCCTGCTGAAGTTTTGGTGTATGGTGCTAGTGTTATTCACCATTCCAAACGTCCGCTCTTGCAAAATTACTATAACTTTACGCACATAGATGATGAAAAGACGCGCAAGCGTGACCTCTTCTTGGCTGAGCCAAGTGACCCAGAGAGCCACTATTCCATTTTTGAAGATAATCATGGTACCCACATCTTTGCAAACAATGACCTTGATTTGATGACCAAATTGACAGAATTGGTGGAGCATGGTTTCACTCACTGGAAACTAGAAGGACTCTACACTCCAGGTCAGAACTTTGTTGAGATTGCAAAACTCTTTATCCAAGCGCGTAGCTTGATTCAAGAGGGCAACTTTAGCCATGACCAAGCCTTCTTGCTGGATGAAGAAGTGCGTAAACTTCACCCTAAAAACCGTTTCCTTGATACAGGATTTTATGACTACGATCCTGACATGGTTAAATAAAGTAAATGATTCGTTGAGAGAAGGAAGATGCAAATATTTCTTCTCTCAATTTTTCTTATTCTCCAATATTTTCAAAAAATAAGTAGGCTAGGATGCTCTATTTGATGGGATTTTTAAGACAAGTAGTGTTCTTGAGTTTGAAAATTATCCTATGTTTGCAGGTGCCAAATGGCCCTTTTTTTGGTATAATTTTTTATAATGAAAACGATTGGTAATCGCTATGTTGTGGTTGATTTAGAGGCAACTAGCACAGGTAGTAAGGCTAAAATTATCCAAGTGGGAATTGTCGTGATTGAGGATGGAAAAATCGTCGATCACTATACGACGGATGTCAATCCACACGAACCTTTGGATGCTCATATTAAAGAATTGACAGGGCTAACTGACCAACGTCTGGCGCAAGCACCTGATTTTTCGCAAGTTGCTAGAAAAATCTTTGACTTGGTGGAGGATGGGATTTTTGTAGCCCATAATGTTCAGTTTGATGCCAATCTCTTGGCGGAAAATTTATTTTTTGAAGGCTATGAACTAAGAAATCCTCGTGTTGATACGGTCGAATTGGCCCAGGTCTTTTTTCCTGAACTGGAAAAATATAGCTTGCCTATTTTGTGCCGGGAATTAGGAATTCCTCTAAAACACGCTCATACAGCCCTTTCAGATGCCCAAGCTACTGCGGAATTACTCTTATTTCTACGGGAAAAGATGGCCCAGCTTCCTAAAGGTCTCTTGGAACGCTTGCTGGAAATGGCTGACGCTCTCTTATATGAGTCCTACTTGGTTATTGAGGAAATTTATCGCAACCAATCTATCCTGAGTTCACTAGACTTGGTCGAAGTTCAAGGACTGTATTTCAAGAAAACTGCAGATCCCATGGAGTCACGAAAACTATCTCAAGATTTTTCTAAAAATATTTCTCTGTTGAATCTTGAAGTGAGGGAGGAGCAAGAAAATTTTGCTAAAGAGGTTGGCTTGCTATTGAAAGATGAGCCTGTCTCATTAATTCAAGCACCGACAGGGATTGGGAAAACCTATGGCTATCTCTTACCCGCTTTGTCCCAAGTGGAAAATCGTCAGATTGTCCTTAGCGTTCCGACAAAGATTCTTCAAAATCAAATAATGGAAGAAGAAGGTAAACGTCTCAAGGAAGTATTCCGTACAGATATTCATTCTTTAAAGGGGCCACAAAATTACCTGAAGTTGGATACCTTTTATCGTTCCTTGCAGGAAAATGATGAAAATCGCTTATTTAGACGCTTTAAAATGCAACTCTTGGTCTGGTTGACAGAGACAGAGACAGGAGATTTGGATGAAATTGGGCAACTCTACCGTTACCAACATTTTCTGACAGATCTTCGTCATGACGGGAATTTATCATCAAAGAGCTTATTTGTGACGGAAGATTTTTGGAAACGTAGTCAAGAAAAGGCACAAACCTGCAAGCTTTTAGTGACCAATCATGCTTATCTTGTAACCAGACTTGAAGATAATCCTGAATTTGTTAGTGACCGTTTATTGATTATTGATGAAGTCCAAAAAGTTTTGTTGGCTCTAGAAAATCTGCTTCAACAGACCTACGATATCCAGTCTATTATCGATTTGCTTGATAAGGCTTTAGTAGGAGAAGAAAACAGGGTTCAACAACGAATACTAGAAAGTATTCGCTTTGAGTGTCTCTACTTGACAGAACAATTTCAGTCTGGTAAATCTAGGAAAAATATCTTAGATTCTCTGACCAATCTCCACCAGTATTTTTCAGAATTAGAGGTAGAAGGCTTTGAGGAACTGGTTCGCTATTTTACGGCTGAAGGTGATTACTGGCTTGAAGCAATTGAAACGAGTCAAAAGAAAATTCAGATTTCTTCTACGAAATCAGGCCGTATTCTTCTATCTTCCTTAGTGCCTGATTCATGCCAAGTCTTGGGAGTGTCGGCCACTCTTGAGATTAGTCAAAGAGTTTCTTTGGCAGACCTGTTAGGATATCCCGAAGCCAAATTTGTTAAGATTGAAGCTTGTAAAACACAGGATCAAGAAGTGGTCTTGGTCAAAGATTTTCCCCTGGTGACAGAAACCTCCTTAGAAGTCTATGCCCAAGAGGTAGCTGATTTGCTGATGGATGTTCAAGATTTTCAGCAACCGATTTTAGTTCTCTTTACTGCCAAAGACATGCTTCTAGCAGTATCAAATTTACTCCCTGTAAGTCATTTAGCCCAGTATAAAAATGGCGATGTTCATCAACTGAAGAAACGCTTTGAAAAAGGAGAACAACAAATTTTGCTTGGTGCAGCAAGTTTCTGGGAGGGAGTTGATTTTTCAAGTCATCCTTTTGTGATTCAAGTTGTACCAAGACTTCCTTTCCAAAATCCCCAAGAACCCTTGACGAAAAAGATCAATCAGGAACTGAATCAAGAAGGGAAAAATGCCTTTTATGACTATCAATTGCCAATGGCCATTATTCGTTTAAAACAGGCTTTGGGAAGAAGTATGAGACGTGAACACCAACGTTCCTTAACCCTCATTCTGGATAGAAGAATCGTCGGAAAACGATACGGCAAGCAAATAGTGACTTCTCTAGCAAAAGAAGCGACTGTTAAAACCGTCTCTCGATCCGAAGTTGATGAAGCTGTTGATAAATTTTTAAATGAACTTTGATAAATAGTATTGTATGAAAGTATAAGGTTAGTGTATATGAAACGTTCTCTCGACTCAAGAGTCGATTATAGTTTGCTATTGCCAGTATTTTTTCTACTGGTTATTGGCGTGGTGGCTATCTATATAGCTGTTAGTCATGATTATCCAAACAATATTCTGCCCATTTTAGGGCAGCAGGTCGCATGGATTGCCTTGGGGCTTGTGATTGGTTTTGTGGTCATGCTCTTTAATACAGAATTTCTTTGGAAAGTGACCCCTTTTCTATATATGTTAGGTTTGGGACTCATGGTCTTGCCGATCGTCTTTTATAATCCAAGCCTAGTTGCATCAACGGGTGCCAAAAACTGGGTATCAATAAATGGAATTACCCTATTCCAACCGTCAGAATTTATGAAGATATCCTATATCCTTATGTTGGCTCGTGTGATTGTCCAATTTACAAAGAAACATAAGGAATGGCAACGTACAATACCTTTGGACTTTTTATTAATTTTTTGGATGATTGTCTTTACCATTCCAGTCCTAGTTCTTTTGGCACTTCAAAGTGACTTGGGGACGGCTTTGGTTTTTGTATCCATTTTCTCAGGAATCGTCTTACTATCAGGAGTTTCTTGGAAAATTATTATTCCAGTATTTGTGACTGCTGTAACAGGAGTTGCTGGATTCTTAGCCATTTTTATCAGTAAGGGTGGTCGGGCTTTTCTCCATCAATTAGGAATGCCGACCTACCAAATCAATCGTATCTTGGCTTGGCTCAATCCTTTTGATTTTGCCCAAACAACCACTTACCAACAGGCTCAAGGGCAGATTGCCATTGGGAGTGGTGGCTTGTTTGGTCAAGGATTTAATGCTTCTAATCTGCTTATTCCAGTTAGAGAGTCGGATATGATTTTCACGGTCATTGCAGAAGATTTTGGCTTTATTGGCTCTGTCCTTGTTATTGCCCTTTATCTCATGCTGATTTATCGTATGTTGAAGATTACTCTTAAATCAAATAATCAGTTCTACACCTATATTTCTACAGGTTTGATTATGATGTTGCTCTTCCATATCTTTGAGAATATCGGTGCCGTGACAGGTTTGCTTCCTTTGACTGGGATTCCCTTGCCTTTTATTTCGCAAGGAGGATCGGCTATTATCAGTAATTTGATCGGTGTTGGCTTGCTTTTATCGATGAGTTATCAAACCAATCTAGCTGAAGAAAAGAGTGGAAAAGTCCGATTCAAGCGGAAAAAGGTTGTATTAAAACAAATCAAATAAGGAGAAAATCATGGTAAAAGTAGCAGTTATGTTAGCTCAGGGCTTTGAAGAAATTGAAGCTTTGACAGTTGTAGATGTCTTGCGTCGTGCAAATATTACTTGTGATATGGTTGGTTTTGAAGAGCAAGTGACGGGGGCGCATGCAATCCAAGTAAGAGCAGATCGTGTTTTTGAGGGTGATTTATCAGACTATGACATGATTGTCCTTCCTGGAGGAATGCCTGGTTCTGCACATTTGCGCGATAATCAAGCCTTGATTCAAGAGTTGCAAAGCTTCGAACGAGAAGGGAAGAAACTGGCAGCTATTTGTGCGGCGCCAATTGCCCTCAATCAAGCAGGGCTATTGAAAAACAAGCAGTACACTTGCTATGATGGCGTTCAAGAGCAAATCCTTGATGGTCAATATGTCAAGGAAACAGTAGTGGTAGATGGTCATTTGACAACCAGTCGAGGTCCCTCTACAGCCCTTGCCTTTGCCTACGAGTTGGTGGACCAACTAGGAGGAGACGCAGAGAGTCTACGAACAGGAATGCTCTATCGAGATGTCTTTGGTAAAAATCAATAAAACGGGAGTCAAACTCTCGTTTTTTATGTGGAAAACTCAGGGAAATCATCGCTTTTTTCATAAAAAAATGCTATAATGAAGGGTATGAAATATCACGATTATATCTGGGATTTAGGTGGAACTTTACTGGATAATTACGAAACTTCAACAGCTGCATTTGTTGAAACATTGGCATTGTATGGCATCACACAAGACCATGACAGTGTCTATCAGGCTTTAAAGGTTTCTACTGATTTTGCGATTGAGACATTCGCTCCCAACTTAGAGAATTTTTTAGAAAAGTACAAGGAAAATGAAGCCAGAGAGCTAGAACATCCGATTTTATTTGATGGAGTTGCTGATTTATTGAAAGATATCTCAAATCAAGGTGGCCGTCATTTTTTGGTCTCTCACCGAAATAATCAAGTCTTGGAAATTTTAGAAAAAACTTCTATAGCAGCCTATTTTACAGAAGTAGTCACTTCTAGCTCAGGTTTTAAGAGAAAGCCAAATCCTGAGTCCATGATTTATTTAAGAGAAAAGTATCAGATTAGCACTGGCCTGGTCATTGGTGATCGGCCGATTGATATCGAAGCAGGTCAAGCTGCAGGATTGGATACCTACTTGTTTACCAGTATCGTGAATTTAAGACAAGTATTAGACATGTAAGAAAAAGGAATAAGATGACAGAAGAAATCAAAAATCTGCAGGCACAAGATTATGATGCCAGTCAAATTCAAGTTTTAGAGGGCCTAGAGGCTGTTCGTATGCGTCCAGGGATGTATATCGGGTCAACCTCAAAAGAAGGTCTTCACCATCTAGTCTGGGAAATCGTTGATAACTCAATCGATGAGGCCTTGGCAGGATTTGCCAGCCATATTCAAGTCTTTATTGAGCCAGATGATTCGATAACTGTTGTTGATGATGGACGTGGTATTCCAGTCGATATTCAGGAAAAAACAGGTCGACCTGCCGTTGAGACTGTCTTTACAGTCCTTCATGCTGGAGGAAAGTTTGGCGGTGGCGGATACAAGGTTTCAGGTGGTCTTCACGGAGTAGGGTCTTCAGTAGTTAATGCCCTTTCCACTCAATTAGACGTTCATGTCCACAAAAATGGTAAGATTCATTACCAAGAATACCGTCGTGGTCATGTTGTCGCAGACCTTGAGGTGGTTGGAGATACGGATAAAACGGGAACAACAGTTCACTTCACACCGGACCCAGAAATCTTCACTGAAACAACAACATTTGACTTCGATAAATTAAATAAACGGATTCAAGAGTTGGCCTTTCTAAATCGTGGTCTTCAAATTTCAATCACAGATAAGCGTGAAGGTTTGGAACAAACCAAGCATTACCATTATGAGGGTGGGATTGCTAGTTACGTTGAATATATCAACGAAAACAAGGATGTTATCTTTGATACACCAATCTACACAGATGGTGAGATGGATGATATCACAGTTGAAGTAGCCATGCAGTATACAACGGGTTACCATGAAAACGTCATGAGTTTCGCCAATAATATTCATACCCATGAAGGTGGAACGCATGAACAAGGTTTCCGTACAGCCTTGACTCGTGTTATCAACGACTATGCTCGTAAGAATAAGTTACTGAAAGACAATGAAGACAACCTAACAGGAGAAGATGTCCGTGAAGGACTAACTGCAGTTATCTCAGTTAAACACCCAAATCCACAGTTTGAAGGACAAACCAAAACCAAATTGGGGAATAGTGAAGTGGTCAAGATTACTAATCGTCTCTTCAGCGATGCCTTCTCTGATTTCCTCATGGAAAATCCACAGATTGCCAAACGTATTGTGGAAAAAGGGATTTTGGCTGCCAAAGCTCGTGTGGCTGCCAAGCGTGCGCGTGAAGTTACTCGTAAAAAATCTGGTTTGGAAATTTCCAACCTTCCAGGGAAACTAGCAGACTGTTCTTCTAACAATCCTGCTGAAACAGAACTCTTCATCGTCGAAGGAGACTCAGCTGGTGGATCAGCCAAATCTGGTCGTAACCGTGAATTTCAGGCAATTCTTCCAATCCGCGGTAAGATTTTGAACGTTGAAAAGGCAAGTATGGATAAGATTCTAGCTAACGAAGAAATTCGTAGTCTTTTCACAGCGATGGGAACAGGATTTGGGGCAGAATTTGATGTTTCAAAAGCTCGTTACCAAAAACTCGTTTTGATGACCGATGCCGATGTCGATGGAGCCCACATTCGTACCCTTCTTTTAACCTTGATTTATCGTTATATGAAACCAATCCTAGAAGCTGGTTATGTTTATATCGCCCAACCACCAATCTATGGTGTCAAGGTTGGAAGCGAGATTAAAGAATATATCCAGCCAGGAGCAGATCAAGAAATCAAACTCCAAGAGGCCTTGGCCCGCCACAGTGAAGGACGTGCCAAACCAACCATTCAGCGTTATAAAGGTCTGGGTGAAATGGATGACCACCAATTGTGGGAAACAACCATGGATCCTGAACATCGCTTGATGGCCAGAGTTTCTGTGGATGATGCTGCAGAAGCAGATAAAATCTTTGATATGTTGATGGGGGATAGAGTAGAGCCTCGTCGTGAGTTTATCGAAGAAAATGCTGTCTATAGTACACTTGATGTCTAAAAAATCGGGAGAAGTAGTTCCCTTGGTCTAAAAAATATGATATAATCATTACGATTGTTTCAAGTAAAAAAAGGAGTTTAATATGTCTGCTAGACTAGTAATTTATTTGATAATTGCAGTTGCAGTTTTATTGGTCATTGCTTATGCTATCGCAATCTATGTAAGGAAACGCAATGAAAGTAAACTAGCAATTTTAGAAGAGAAAAAAGAAGAACTGTACAATCTTCCAGTAAATGATGAAGTTGAAGCTGTAAAAAATATGCACTTGATTGGACAAAGTCAGGTGACTTTCCGTGAATGGAATCAAAAATGGGTTGATTTATCTCTTAATTCTTTTGCCGATATCGAAAATAATCTTTTCGAAGCAGAAGGCTACAATAACTCATTCCGTTTTTTCAAAGCGAGTCATCAAATTGATCAAATCGAGAGTCAAATTACCTTGATTGAAGAAGATATTGCGGCAATTCGCAATGCCTTGGCAGATTTGGAGAAACAAGAGTCTAAAAATAGTGGACGTGTTCTTCATACCTTGGACTTGTTTGAAGAGTTGCAACACCGAGTTGCTGATCATTCTGAAGAATATGGCCAAGGTTTATCTGAAATTGAAAAACAATTGGAAAATATCCAATCAGAGTTTTCTCAGTTTGTAACTTTAAATTCGTCAGGTGACCCAGTAGAAGCTGCTGTGATTTTGGATAATGCTGAAAATCATATCTTGGCTTTAACGCATATTGTTGATCGTATACCAGCAATTGTAGCAACATTATCTAAAGACCTACCTGATCAACTGGAAGATTTAGAAGATGGTTACCGTAAGCTTTTAGATGCTAATTATCATTTTGTTGAAACGGATATTGAAGCGCGTTTCCAACTGCTTTATGAAGCTCTCAAGAAAAATCATGAGAATATTGCGAAACTAGAATTGGATAATGCAGAGTATGAAAATACTCAAATCCAAGAAGAGATTAATGCACTTTATGATATCTTTACAAGAGAAATTGCGGCACAGAAAGTAGTAGAAGGTTTAGTAGCAACACTTCCTACTTATCTTCAACACATGAAGGAAAATAATGCTTTATTGATAGAAGATATTGAGCGTTTGAGTAAAAGTTATTTACTTTCTGAATCGGATGCAAGTCATGTTCGTCGTTTACAGGGTGAATTAGAAAACTTTGAGACTGCTATTATTGAGGCAACTTCAAATCAAGATGAACCAACTCAAGCATATTCAATTCTTGAAGAAAATCTTGAATCTTTACAGGAAAATCTTAAAGAGATTGAAGATGAACAGATTTCAGTTAGTGAGCGTCTTGCACGAATTGAGAAAGATGATATCAATGCACGTCAAAAGGCAAATGTATATGTTAATCGTCTCCATACAATCAAGAGATATATGGAAAAACGGAACCTACCTGGTATTCCACAAACTTTCTTGAAGTTATTCTTTACAGCAAGTAATAATACGGAAGATCTAATGGCTGAATTAGAGCAAAACTTAGTCAATATAGAATCAGTTAACCGTATTCTTGAAATTGCAACGAATGATATGGAAGCTTTAGAAACGGAAACTTATAATATTGTTCAGTATGCAACCTTGACAGAACAACTCTTACAATATTCTAACCGTTACCGCTCATTTGATGAACGCATCCAAGAAGCATTTAACGAAGCTTTAGATATTTTTGAAAAAGAATTTGATTATCACGCTTCATTTGACAAGATTTCTCAAGCATTGGAAGTGGCAGAGCCTGGTGTAACCAACCGCTTTGTTACCTCATATGAGAAAACACGTGAAACGATTCGTTTTTAATAAAAAAGATTTGATTGTGTGAGAAGCAGAATCAAATCTTTTTTATTATTTGTCTATAAAATCTTGTATGATAAGATCTCAAGATAAAAAATTGGAGACGATTTAAAAAGCAAGTCAGAACCTATGTTTGGTCTATAAGGTTCAATAGCTTTCTAATCTCTCCAAAAGTTTATTTGATTGGAATCGAAATCCCAATTAATTTCTCTGAGTAGAGTGTCTTGATATTGGCCTCATCAATAGAGTCCTTATCAATTTTACGTTTCAAGAAAAAATCTTGGATGGCTTCGATTTCAGTTTCTCGAATAGCACGGTGTTTATTTGAGATGAGGATTTCATAGTGAAGCGGAGCTTGGGTAAAAATAACATCTGTATTTCCAGCAGAATAGACCTCAACAAGGGTTGCATCTGTACTCTCTAGCTGGCTTTTTACAAGTTGCGAGTGTGAGTTTGTCGTATTGATAAGCTTCATAACATTTCCTCCGATTTTCTAATTCTATTATAGCACTTTTTGAATAAAGTAGCTTGATTTAGTCAATCTTATGCTGTTTTTTCCAAGATTGAATGGCCCATTTATGGCTACCACGTTTGAGATTTTCAATAGCCTCGTCAATAGGGAACCAGGCAATATGATTAAAGTCTTCTAGTGGCTTTTTCACTTCTTTGAAAGAAGTCGCTTCATAGAGGTAAGCAGGATTGTAGTAGTAGGTGTCACGGTGACGAGAGTAGAAATATTCGTCAGCTTGTCCGTAATAAGTACCAATTTCAGCTGTGAAACCAAGCTCTTCAATCAATTCACGCTTTAGGGCTTCCTGATGATTTTCACCTGATTCAATTTCGCCACCTGGTAAGAACCAAGCACCATTAGGAGCTTGAACTAAAACTATTTGTTTTTGTTCAGCGTCAGGGATAACTGCATACACTCCATAGCGTGCAACATAGTCTGTATTCGCTTTTTTTTCTCCGAAAGTTGGGTTTGCCATTGAATTTTCCTCATTATCTAGTATCGTTATTATTATCATAATGGACAAAGGGCAAGCTGTCAAGAAATTACAGTTATTTTAGTAAAAAAGAAGCAGAAACATTTCATTTTCTACTCCTTTTTTATAGAATTTATTTTTCTGTTTCAGAAGTTTTAACTTCAGCTTTTTTGGCAGATTTGATTTGAATGTTGCCCTTGCTGGTCATAACTGCCTTGAGGTCTTTTTCGCTTGGATTTTCAAGGTAGTAGTCAGTGATTGCGTCCTCAATATAGTCTTGAATAGTACGACGAAGTGGGCGTGCTCCCATTTTTGGATCATAACCGAGGTCAACTAATTTTTCCTTGACCTTTTCAGTTACATCTAAATGAATATTGTTCCTAGAAAGGCGTTTGTTAACGTCTGCTAGCATAAGCTCGACAATCTGAAGGAGGTTATCTTTGCTGAGAGCCTTAAATTCGATAATACCATCAAAACGGTTCATAAACTCTGGGCTAAAGAAGTTACCGAGTTCACCGAGAACAGAGTTGGTACGTCCTTCGCGAGCAGCCCCAAATCCAACGCTGGCTTCTGCCTTACCTGTACCTGCATTTGAAGTCATGATGATGATGGCATCCTTGAAGCTAACGGTACGTCCTTGTCCATCTGTCAAACGACCATCGTCCAAGACCTGGAGGAACATGTGCATAACATCTGGATGGGCTTTCTCTACTTCATCCAAGAGAATAAGAGAATAGGGATTACGACGGATTTTTTCAGTTAATTGTCCAGCCTCATCGTAGCCAACATAACCTGGAGGGGCGCCGACCAACTTAGCTACGCTGTGTTTTTCCATGTATTCGCTCATGTCAAAGCGAATCATGCTATCAGCAGAACCAAAGAGTTCGATAGCTAATTGTTTGGAAAGTTCTGTCTTACCGACACCAGTTGGTCCGACGAAGAGGAAGCTTCCAATTGGACGGTTTGGCGTACCGAGACCGACACGATTCCGGCGAATAGCCTTGGCAATCTTATCGACTGCATCATCCTGTCCAATAACATGAGACTTGAGATCTTCGGCTAGATGGATGAGTTGAGATTGTTCTTTCTCTTTTAAATCACCTACAGGGATGTTTGTTTTCTGCTCGATAATATGCTCAATGGTTTTCTCACTGATGATAGGAGTATCCTGGTCCGTAACCTTTTTCTTTTGCATTTCTTTATACTTGGCAATCTGGTCGCGGAAGTAGGCAGCCTTCTCAAAATCTTCCTCTCGTGTAGCTTGAGATTTGAGATTTTCAGCCTCAATCAAGCGTTGATCAATCACTTTAGGATCGACAAAATTCAAGGTTAAGTTCATCTTAGAACCCGCTTCATCTAGGAGGTCAATGGCCTTGTCAGGCAAGAAGCGATCTTGGATGTAGCGATTGGAAAGAGT
This sequence comes from Streptococcus humanilactis, assembly GCF_019448275.1. Classification (GTDB taxonomy): domain Bacteria; phylum Bacillota; class Bacilli; order Lactobacillales; family Streptococcaceae; genus Streptococcus; species Streptococcus humanilactis. The sequence goes on from NZ_JAHXBZ010000001.1 coordinate 55,855, forward strand.
TGCAGCTGCTTCAATCGCAGCATCGGTATACTGAACGTGGTGGTAGTCTTCGTATTTCTTTTGAATTCCTTTGAGGATAGTGATTGTTTCTTCCACTGTTGGTTCATCGACCTTAACAGGTTGCATACGACGTTCTAGGGCAGCATCCTTTTCAATGATACGGTATTCATTGAGGGTAGTGGCACCAACCAGTTGCAGTTCCCCACGAGCAAGGGCTGGCTTGAGGATATTTCCAGCATCCATATTACCATCGCCTGCAGAACCAGCACCGACAATTTCATGGATTTCATCGATAAAGAGGATGATGTCCTCACGTTTACGAATTTCTTCCATGAGTTTTTGCATGCGTTCTTCAAATTGTCCTCGAATACCCGTTCCTTGGACCAGGCTAACCACATCCAGACGGATGACTTGTTTGCCTTGTAGTTTATGTGGAACGTCGCCATCAACGATTTTCTGAGCTAGACCTTCGACAACGGCAGTTTTTCCGACACCTGGTTCACCGATAAGAACAGGATTATTCTTGGTTCTGCGATTGAGAATTTCGATGACACGGATAATCTCATCGTCACGCCCAATAACGGGGTCAATATCTCCACGACGGGCAATTTCAGTTACGTTGATACCAAATTCTTCCAGCAGGCCTTTTTCTTGGCTTGGTGGAGGAGTTTGAGCAGATCCACGATTTAGGGAGCCATAACCGCCGTTTCCACCGTAACCTCCACCTGATTGGGTTGGGGGAGTAGGAGGAGTGTTGTTAGAAGGTCTGAAATTGTTTAGGTCATTGAAGAAATCACCAAAAGGATCAAAGTCACGATTGTTCAAATCTGTCATACCTTTGAAGAGGCTGTTGTTAGGGTCTGTTTTGATAATCTTGTAGCAGTTTTGACAGAGGTCAATCTGTTTTTGCTTTCCATTGAGATTGGTATAAAGATGAATTGTTGAGTCGTTAATTTTACAGTTTTGACAAAGCATACATCTACCTCATTTCTTTCTTTAGCTTGACCTGTCCAAAGGTCAAAAATAGTCAAATTTCTATACTCTCATTATAACAGGATTGGGGTGTAAAGCAAGTAAAAAGATTGCAGCTTTGAGAAGTTGTTACAATGAAAATTTTTGTGAATTTGGACTATAAAAAAATCCTATTTGTGAGACAAAAAGGATTTTGGTTAGACATGCAGGGTGTAATCCCAGCTTGTTTTGTATTAGTAAAGGAGTTCGTAAATCTCCATTGCAATCAAGTCAATGCTGTCAAACGTATAAGTTTCGCGAGCTTCGACATCACGCAGGGTAAAGATTGAGCCGTTTTCTTCGTCGTGGCTGTATGCAACTTCTGCAACAACAACTCCTTCGCGTTCAAAATTACGTTTTAAATTTCCGCCGTCTTTTGCCATTGCTTCAAGGCGGTTGATGATTCTAACCAAATGTGATTCCATTTTGATTCTCCTTCATTTCTTATCGTTACTATTTTACCATAAAGGAGGCCAACTTGACTAGAAAAAACTAAGATTTCTCGCTAATTCTACCAGCTGAAAGTTTTTTTGAATAAATCGGATAAAAAGTTTGAATTTTAATTCAATACATGTTATAATCATACAGTATTCTATTTTAGAAAGCAGTGTGATTATGAATTTTTCTTTTTTACCTAAGTATTTACCTTATTTTAACTATGGGGCTGTTGTGACGGTTCTCATTTCTATCTGTGTGGTCTTTTTGGGAACCATTTTGGGTGTTGTCTTGGCTTTTGGGCAACGTTCAAAGTTTAAACCGCTTGTCTGGCTGGCCAACTTGTACGTTTGGATTTTCCGTGGGACACCGATGATGGTTCAGATTATGATTGCCTTTGCCCTTATGCACATCAATGCCCCGACTATTCAGGTTGGAATTTTGGGTGTTGACCTTTCTCGTTTGATTCCAGGGATTTTGATTATCTCTATGAACAGTGGTGCTTATGTTTCTGAGACTGTTCGTGCTGGAATCAATGCGGTTCCAAAAGGTCAGCTAGAAGCGGCCTATTCTCTAGGGATTCGTCCTAAAAATGCTATGAGGTATGTGATTTTGCCACAAGCAATCAAAAATATTTTGCCAGCATTGGGGAACGAATTTATCACCATTATCAAGGACAGCTCCCTCTTATCAGCTATCGGTGTTATGGAGTTGTGGAATGGGGCTACAACAGTTTCTACAACAACCTATCTACCCTTAACACCACTTTTATTTGCAGCCTTTTATTACTTGATTATGACCTCTATTTTGACCGTAGCCTTGAAAACTTTTGAAAAACGTATGGGACAAGGAGATAAGAAATAATGACAGAAACCTTGATAAAAATTGAAAATTTACATAAATCATTTGGAAAGAATGAAGTATTGAAGGGCATCAACCTCGAGATTAAAAGAGGAGAAGTTGTCGTTATCATCGGTCCTTCAGGGAGCGGGAAATCTACCTTGCTTCGCTCTATGAATTTGTTGGAAGAAGCAACCAAGGGGAAGGTTATCTTTGAGGGAGTCGATATTACGGACAAGAAGAATGACCTCTTTGCCATGCGTGAGAAGATGGGCATGGTTTTCCAACAATTTAATCTCTTTCCTAATATGACTGTGATGGAAAATATTACCTTGTCTCCTATCAAGACCAAAGGTGAAAGTAAGGCAATTGCAGAGAAGAGAGCTCAGGAACTTTTGGGAAAAGTTGGTTTACCAGATAAGGCAACTGCTTATCCACAGAGTTTGTCAGGTGGTCAGCAACAGCGGATTGCTATTGCGCGTGGTTTAGCTATGGAACCTGATGTTTTGCTTTTTGACGAGCCAACTTCAGCCCTGGACCCTGAGATGGTTGGAGAAGTTCTAGCTGTTATGCAAGACCTTGCCAAGTCAGGAATGACTATGGTTATCGTAACACATGAGATGGGATTTGCCCGTGAGGTGGCAGATCGTGTCATCTTTATGGCAGACGGTGTGGTTGTTGAAGACGGAACACCTGAACAGATTTTTGAACAAACCCAAGAACAACGGACTAAAGACTTCTTGAGTAAGGTTTTATAATCTATTTTAAAATTTCAAGACAAGATTAGTGAAAAGCTCAACCAGAGCTTTTTCTTATAGTTTGAAACTATAGGATTGCCTAGGAAAGAAGTGTTAGAGGGGACTAGCAGTTTTTGGTATAATGGAAGATATTTGAAAGAAAAGAGAAATGATATGACACAGATTATTGATGGGAAAGCTTTAGCGGCCAAATTGCAGGGGCAGTTGGCTGAAAAGACTGCAAAATTAAAGGAAAAAACAGGTCTAGTGCCTGGTTTGGTAGTGATTTTGGTTGGGGACAATCCAGCCAGCCAAGTCTACGTTCGCAACAAGGAGAGGTCAGCTCTTGCGGCTGGTTTTCGTAGCGAAGTAGTGCGAGTTCCAGATACCATTACCCAAGCGGAATTATTAGACTTGATTGCCAAATATAATCAAGATCCAGCTTGGCATGGGATTTTGGTTCAGTTACCATTACCAAAACATATCGATGAAGAGGCGGTTTTATTAGCCATTGACCCAGAAAAGGATGTGGATGGTTTCCATCCGCTAAATATGGGACGCCTTTGGTCTGGTCATCCAGTCATGATTCCATCAACACCTGCAGGAATTATGGAAATGTTTCATGAATATGGAATTGATTTAGAGGGTAAAAATGCGGTGGTCATCGGTCGTTCCAATATTGTCGGTAAACCCATGGCTCAGCTTCTTTTGGCCAAAAATGCAACAGTGACCTTGACTCACTCACGCACCCATAATCTCGCTAAGGTTGCTGCAAAAGCGGATATTCTTGTGGTCGCAATCGGTCGTGCTAAGTTTGTGACTCCTGATTTTGTGAAACCAGGTGCGGTAGTCATTGACGTTGGGATGAACCGCGATGAAAATGGTAAGCTCTGTGGGGATGTTGATTATGAGGCGATTGCCCCACTTGCTAGCTATATTACGCCAGTCCCTGGAGGTGTTGGTCCTATGACCATTACCATGCTGATGGAGCAAACTTATCAAGCAGCACTTCGGACATTGGATAGAAAATAAGAGAAAAATCGCTGAAGAGAGTGTATTTTCTATAGCTATATCTGAAATGGCAGAAATGAGTATTAAATTTTAGATATAAGATTACAAAAGGAGGTCTGCGCCTCTTTTTTGTTGTATAATAAATGCGAGAGGAAAAACGATGAAAGTGATTGATCAAGCCTTACTAGAAAAAGTCATTATTGAACGTTCTCGTACAAGTCATAAAGGAGACTATGGTCGCTTGCTTCTGTTAGGTGGTACTTATCCTTATGGAGGTGCCATAATCATGGCTGCTTTAGCAGCTGTAAAAAGCGGTGCAGGATTGGTAACTATTGGAACAGATAGAGAAAATATCCCAGCTTTGCACAGTCATTTACCTGAGGCTATGGCCTTTTCTCTTCAAGACCAGCAATTATTAAAAGAGCAATTGGAGAAGGCAGAAGTTGTCTTGCTGGGGCCTGGTTTACGAGACGATGCTTTTGGAGAAGATTTAGTTAAACAGGTCTTTGCTGGCTTAAAACAGAATCATATTTTGATTGTAGACGGAGGTGCCTTGACTATTCTCGCTAGGACAAGTCTGTCATTTCCATCTAACCAGCTTATCCTAACTCCCCACCAAAAGGAGTGGGAAAAACTGTCTGGAATTACGATTGAAAAGCAAAACGAAGCTACAACAGCTAGTGCACTGACTTCTTTCCCTCAAGGAACAATTTTGGTAGAGAAAGGTGCGGCTACTCGTATTTGGCAAGCTGTCCAATCTGATTATTACCAGTTACAGGTTGGCGGTCCCTATCAGGCGACTGGGGGAATGGGAGATACTCTGGCTGGGATGATTGCAGGATTTGCAGGCCAATTTCGACAGGCCAGTCTCTACGAGCGTGTAACCGTAGCGACTCATCTTCATTCAGAGATAGCCCAAGAATTAGCTCAAGAACATTATGTGGTCTTGCCAACGGAGATTAGTAATTGTCTTCCTAAACTAATGAATAAAATATCTCAAAAAAGACTGGGATAAAATTCAATTTTAGGAGAAAACGAAGTAAATATTACCACAATAAAACGCATAATATCAAGTTTTAATACCTGATACTATGCGTTTTTGACTTTAAAGCCTTTTTGGGCTGTTTCTATTTTGGAGCAATCTTTTGCTCAGTATGTTTTATAATTTCTCGTTGATAAATCGGATAAACTGATTCCACCAAACTTTTAAGAAGAAGGCTTTTTCAACTTTCTTTTCTGCTACCATTTCGAAACTAGGACGTTCTGTGGTAATGTAACCTTGACCAATCAAATCCTTGTCTTCGTAAGTCAAATGGCCAACTACTGTTCCAGCTTCAAGTGGTGCGAGGATTGCTTTAGAATCAGGTGTGAATTGAATAGATTGGGAAGATTGATTCCCACCACGTTCAATTAGATAGATATCCTCTGGGGCCACTGCAGTGACCGTATCTTCTTTTCCATCTTGTACGGGGACTTTACTATCTTGATAGGCATCGCTTTGTTGAACGATTTTGCGAAGTGTAAATGTAGAAGAAATATAATCCATTAGGGAAGATGTAGCTGTAAAGCGAGCGTAGGGATTATTGTCTTGATGATCTGCATTTAAAACAACTGTGATAACCCTCATGCCTTTTTCGACAGTAGTACCAACAAAAGATTCTCCAGCTTTGTCTGTTGTTCCTGTTTTCAGTCCATCAAAACCACCACGGTAAGCAGGCATACCTTCTAACATGTAGTTGGTCGAAGTGATTGTCATTCCAGCAAAAGTAGAAGAAGGTTTTTTCGTTATTTCCAAGACTTGAGGGTATTTTTTGATGAGGTTACGAGCAACGATAGCGACATCATAAGCACTGAGCTTATTTTCATCATCTTTATTAGACCCAGGGTAAATGTTATCTCCGAGAGTTTCGTTGTTCAGACCAGTTGTATTGACAACAGTGGCATCTTTGATTCCCCATTCCAAGAGTTTTGCTCGCATCATATCAACGAAGTTTTTTTCAGAGCCAGCAATTTTCTCAGCTAGGGCAATAGCGGCGCTGTTGGCACTAGATACCAGAGTTGCTTCAAGTAACTCTTCGACAGTATAATTACGGGCCTCCATGGGAACATTACTGGCTTCAGAATTTGTCGTCAATTGATAAGGATAATCAGAAATATCTACTGGGGTGGATAGTGTGATACTTCCATTTTCTAGAGCCTCATAGACAAGATAAACTGTAAGTAGTTTTGTTATAGAAGCAATTTCGACAGGTTGAGTTGCATCTTTCTCATATAGAATTTTACCAGTATTGGCCTCAACAGCAATCGCATGTTTAGCAGCAATATTAAAATCTTGGGCAGCAACAGTAGATGCTGACCCAATTACGGATAGACTTAAGAGAGTTAAAATGATTTTTTTCATAGTAAGTTTATTCTAACATAAAGAAAAAAATATTCCCAGTTTCATGATAGAAGAAAGAAGCTTTTTTGAAAGTATGGTAAAATAGATGAATGGAGGTAGCTCATGTTTCGTAAGAATAAATTATTTTTTTGGACCAGTGAGATTTTATTATTAACAATCATTTTTTATTTATGGAGAGAGATGGGGGCTATTATCACGCCTTTTGTAAGCGTCGCAAACACCATCATGATTCCTTTTCTTCTAGGTGGTTTTTTATATTATTTGACCAATCCTATTGTAATTTTTTTACAAAAGTATTTCAAAATTAATCGTATCATTGGTATTCTATTAACCTTGTGTGCTTTGGTTTGGGGTCTTGTCATTGGGGTAGTCTATCTCTTACCGATTTTGGTTAATCAGTTGACCAGCTTGATTGCGACTAGCCAGACTATCTACAGTCGTTTACAAGATTTGATTATGGATTTATCTACTTATCCAGCCTTTCAAAATTTGGATATTCAAGCGACTATTCAACAATTAAATCTATCCTATGTAGATATTTTACAAAATATCCTAAATAGCGTTACAAATAGTGTTGGAAGTGTTCTATCTGCTCTCTTTAGTACTGTTTTGATTATTATCATGACCCCTGTGTTTTTGGTTTATTTTTTGTTAGATGGTAACAAATTTTTACCGATGCTTGAACGTACTGTTTTAAAGAGAGATAAGTTGCATATTGCAGGTCTTTTAAAGAATTTGAATGCAACAATTGCTCGCTATATTAGTGGAGTCGCAATTGATGCCATTATTATCGGTTGTTTGGCCTTTATCGGATATAGCGTGATTGGTTTGAAATACGCTTTGGTCTTCGCCATCTTTTCAGGATTAGCCAATCTTATTCCTTATGTGGGACCAAGTATCGGCTTGATTCCGATGATTATTGCCAATGTCTTTACTGATCCTCATAGAATGCTAATTGCAGTTGTTTACATGCTAATCATTCAACAAGTGGATGGAAATATCCTCTACCCTCGAATCGTTGGTGGTGTGATGAAGGTTCATCCAATTACGATTTTAGTATTACTTTTGTTATCAAGCAATATATATGGGGTCATTGGTATGATTGTCGCAGTACCAACCTATTCTATCTTAAAAGAAATTTCTAAGTTCTTATCACGTTTGTATGAAAATCATAAAACAATGAAAGAACGAGAAAGAGAATTAGCTAAGTAAAAGTCAGGAAATTCCTGATTTTTCTTTTTGTTTAGCTAAGTGATAGGAGTAGAAGTGTCGTTTAGATTAGCAGATTAAGAATAATTCACAAAAACTTTGTAAAACACTTGCAATTTAGCTGAAATTTGATAAAATAGTAAGGAAAGTTAGACTGTATTGCCTACTGTCTATCTATAAAATATATTTTATTGGAGGCTTTTACTCAAATGGCAAAAGAAAAATACGATCGTAGTAAACCACACGTTAACATTGGTACTATCGGACACGTTGACCACGGTAAAACTACCCTAACTGCAGCTATCACAACTGTTTTGGCACGTCGCTTGCCTTCAGCTGTTAACCAACCTAAAGACTATGCGTCTATCGATGCTGCTCCAGAAGAACGCGAACGCGGTATCACTATCAACACTGCGCACGTTGAGTACGAAACTGAAAAACGTCACTACGCTCACATCGACGCTCCAGGACACGCGGACTACGTTAAAAACATGATCACTGGTGCCGCTCAAATGGACGGTGCTATCCTTGTAGTAGCTTCAACTGACGGACCAATGCCACAAACTCGTGAGCACATCCTTCTTTCACGTCAGGTTGGTGTTAAACACCTTATCGTCTTCATGAACAAAGTTGACTTGGTTGACGACGAAGAATTGCTTGAATTGGTTGAAATGGAAATCCGTGACCTATTGTCAGAATACGACTTCCCAGGTGACGATCTTCCAGTTATCCAAGGTTCAGCTCTTAAAGCCCTTGAAGGTGATACTAAATACGAAGACATCGTTATGGAATTGATGAACACAGTTGATGAGTACATCCCAGAACCAGAACGTGACACTGACAAACCATTGCTTCTTCCAGTCGAAGACGTATTCTCAATCACTGGACGTGGTACAGTTGCTTCAGGACGTATCGACCGTGGTATCGTTAAAGTCAACGACGAAATCGAAATCGTTGGTATCAAAGAAGAAACTCAAAAAGCAGTTGTTACTGGTGTTGAAATGTTCCGTAAACAACTTGACGAAGGTCTTGCCGGAGATAACGTAGGTGTCCTTCTTCGTGGTGTTCAACGTGATGAAATCGAACGTGGACAAGTTATCGCTAAACCAGGTTCAATCAACCCACACACTAAATTCAAAGGTGAAGTTTACATCCTTACTAAAGAAGAAGGTGGACGTCACACTCCATTCTTCAACAACTACCGTCCACAATTCTACTTCCGTACTACTGACGTTACAGGTTCAATCGAACTTCCAGCAGGTACTGAAATGGTAATGCCTGGTGATAACGTGACAATCGACGTTGAGTTGATCCACCCAATCGCCGTAGAACAAGGTACTACATTCTCTATCCGTGAGGGTGGACGTACTGTTGGTTCAGGTATGGTTACAGAAATCGAAGCTTAATTCGATTTAGTTCCCAGAAGAACAATTATTTAAGTCAGACACTAAAAGAATCTTGCTTTGCAAGGTTCTTTTTTTCGAATATTGAACTAATACTCAATGAAAATCAAAGAGCAAACTAGGAAGCTAGCTGCAGGCTGCTCAAAACACTGTTTTGAGGTTGCAGATAGAACTGACGAAGTCAGCTCAAAACATGTTTTTGAGGTTGTAGATAAGACTGACGAAGTCAGTAACCATACATACGGCAAGGCGAAGCTGACGCGGTTTGAAGAGTATAAAATTGAATTGCTTATAAAAAAGCTCTATACACTAGATGTGCATAGAGCAATTGGGCTTTATTTGATATAGAGTTCTTGATTTTTTAGGATAATTTCACGGACACTTGCGAATTTCTTGAGTTTTTTAAGCTCTTCTGGATGAGTGACGAGAGTGATAACATAACCTTCTTTACCCATGCGACCTGTACGGCCAGCACGGTGAGTGTAGGTTTCAATATCTCTAGGAACATCAAAGTTTACGACGCATTCTAGGCTATCGATATCAATTCCACGAGCCAGAAGGTCAGTTGCAAGGAGTAGGGTTAGTTGCTTATCTTTAAACTTTTCTAAGATGACTTTTCTAAATTTAACATTGACATCACTAGCGAGGGAAACAGCCAAGATATCCCGATACTGTAGTTTTTCTTCTGCGCTTCCAAGGTCTGATAGGCTGCTAAAGAAGACCAGACCACGGAAATCCTCTACATGAGCTAGTTTTCGAAGCATATCCACTCGGTGACGTTGATCTACCTGCATGTAGAAGTGCTGGATGTTGTCCAATTTTTGGTCAGAAAGATCAATGGTACGTGTGTTAGGCGCAATCTTTTCTTGGTCAAACTTGGTTGTCGCACTCATATAGACAAGTTGGTGATCACGAGGTGCGTAGTGAGTAATTTTCTCGACAAAGTGTATCTGAGAATCATCAAGCAATTGGTCAAATTCATCCAGGATGATGGTTTCTACGTTCATCATCTTGATTTTTTTCAATTTAATCAGTTCAAAGATACGGCCAGGGGTTCCAATCAGAATTTCTGGTCCTTTTTTGAGGCGTTCAATCTGGCGTTTCTGACTCGAACCTGATAAGAAGAGTTGGGCAGTTAAGCCGATAGCTTCAGCCCACGTTTTACATACATCAAAAATCTGTCCAGCAAGCTCTGTATTTGGTGCTAGAATCAAGAGTTGTTGGGCTTTTTTCTTTTGTAGTCTGAGAAGACTTGGTAGAAGGTAAGCTAGGGTCTTACCAGTTCCTGTTGGGCTCACTCCTAGGAGGTTTTCTCCAGCAAGAAGGGGCTCAAATAGTTGAGTTTGAATGGGGGTGAATTCTTGGAAACCGAGTTGGTCACTCAGTTCTTGCCATTCAGTCGGTAGTTTGTTTTTCATTTTTCTGCCTCAAATCTAATGCCAGCAGTCTGGCGCATGGTAAATAGTAGTTCATGAACAGAACTTGCATCTTCCAGCCAAGTTTGGTAGAGATTCAGATCTGGTTGCTGGATCATGTGTGCAAATGCATCGACTTCCTCAGTCATCGTATGGGGAGCTTGTTGGATAGGGAGCTGGACTTGATTTCCTTGGTGGTCGGTAAAAATAGCTGAGCGAACATGCTCAATTGTGTTGAGCGTCAGGGTTCCATCTGTTGTGTAAATTTCGCAAGGAAGATTGGAAGTGATGTTTTTCCCAGCCTTGATATGAACTTGAAAGTCTGGGTAGAAGAGGATTCCGTCACCATTTAGGTCAATGCTATTGTCAAGCTGTTGAGTCTGATAGGTTGCATCCTGAGCCTTTCCAAAGAGACGAACGGCAGCGTAGAGGGGATAAATCCCTAAATCCATAAGAGCTCCACCAGCAAAACGGTCTGAGAAGACATTTGGTGTCTCCCCAGTCAACAAGTTAGGCATTTTGGAAGAATACTTGGCATAGTTGAAATCTGCTCCCAAAATTTGTTTGTCTGCTAAAAAGTTTTTGATGATAGTGAAAGCTTTTTCATGGTAGTTCCGTGCCGCTTCGAATATAAAACAGTGATTTTTCTCAGCTGTTTGAACCAAATCCAGCCATTCTTGTGGTTGAGTGACAGCTGGCTTTTCAAGAATAACATGTTTACCAGCAGACAAAGCAGCCTTTGCCTGAGCAAAATGCAAGGAGTTTGGACTGGCAATATAGACCACATCAAAGGAACTCTTGAAGAAGTCCTCTACTTGATCAAAGAGTTGGAGATTCTGATAGCGAGAAGCAAAGGTTGCCGCAGTTTCTAGTTTTCTAGAATAGACTGTGACCAGCTTGTATTCTCCACTGGAATGGGCCGCTTCTATGAAGTGGTGACTGATAGCCCCTGTTCCGATGACACCTAATTTAAGCATAGTTCCTCCTTTTCTGATTTCAAATCCTTCTTTCATTATAACATAGATAGACGGGACTATCCAACAGAGGGTAAAAAATTTCAAATAAGCTACTAGGACTTTCCCAAAGAAAGTGGTACAATAATGAGATGAGTAAATGAAATGGGAGGAAAAATGAGGCTATTACCTATAAGAAAAATATCACGTCAGTCTAAGAGGCTAGCGCTTTTTTTGACTTTTTGTGCAGGATATGTAGATGCCTATACGTTTATTGTGCGAGGGAACACTCTTGTGGCTGGACAAACTGGGAATGTCGTCTTTCTTTCAGTAGGTCTGATTCAACACAATGTGTCAGATGCCAGTGCCAAAGTAATGACCTTGCTAGCTTTTATGATGGGGGTCTTTTTATTAACTGTTTATAAGGAAAAATTGAGAATTGTGAAAAAGCCAATTCTGTCACTGATTCCTTTGGCAATCTTATCAATCATTATTGGTTTTGTACCGCAAACTGTAGATAATATCTATCTAGTACCGCCCTTGGCCTTTTGTATGGGCCTGGTGACAACTGCTTTTGGTGAGGTTTCGGGTATTGCCTACAATAACGCCTTTATGACAGGGAATATCAAACGAACCATGCTGGCTTTTGGAGATTATTTCCGAACCAAGCACACTCCTTTTTTACGTGAAGAGATTATCTTTGTAAGCCTGCTTAGTAGTTTTGTCCTTGGCGTTGTCTTTTCAGCTTATTTGACGATTTTCTATCATGAAAAGACCATTCTTGGTGTTCCCATTATGATGAGCTTTTTTTACCTCAGTATGCTTTTTGCTAAGTGGAGGAAAAAAGTAAAAGAAAAAGCTTCATTTTAGGTGTTATTACTTGTAAGAAAATAGGAGATATGCTATACTTGAAGAGTTGACTATGCACGATCCTGTGCAACCGCACGAACATCGTTGTTTGATTATTCAAGTTTAAGTGGTTCGTCCCACGATGCTAGGCGAGTCTTCACAAAAAAATCGGGGAAACCCATAAAAATCATAGGAGGTGCATAATGAGCACATACGCAATTATCAAAACTGGCGGAAAACAAGTTAAAGTTGAAGTTGGTCAAGCAGTTTACGTTGAAAAATTGAACGTTGAAGCTGGTCAAGAAGTTACTTTTAACGAAGTTGTTCTTGTTGGCGGTGAAAACACTGTTGTCGGAACTCCACTTGTTGCTGGAGCTACTGTAGTTGGAACTGTTGAAAAACAAGGAAAACAAAAGAAAGTTGTTACTTACAAGTACAAACCTAAAAAAGGTAGCCACCGTAAACAAGGTCACCGTCAACCATATACAAAAGTTGTCATCAACGCAATCAACGCTTAATTTTAAGGAGAACACATGATACAAGCAGTCTTTGAGAGAGCCGAAGATGGCGAGCTGAGGAGTGCGGAAATTACTGGACACGCCGAGAGTGGCGAATACGGCTTAGATGTCGTGTGTGCATCGGTTTCTACGCTTGCCATTAACTTTATCAATTCTATTGAAAAATTTGCAGCCTATGAACCAATCCTAGAATTAAACGAAGATGAAGGTGGCTATCTGATGGTTGAAATTCCAAAAGATCTTCCTTCACACCAGAGAGAAATGACCCAGTTATTCTTTGAATCATTTTTCTTAGGTATGGCAAACTTATCGGAGAACTCTTCTGAGTTCGTCCAAACCAGAGTTATCACAGAAAACTAACACGGAGGAAAACATTATGTTAAAAATGACTCTTAACAACTTGCAACTTTTCGCCCACAAAAAAGGTGGAGGTTCTACATCAAACGGACGTGATTCACAAGCTAAACGTCTTGGAGCTAAAGCAGCTGACGGACAAACTGTAACAGGTGGATCAATCCTTTACCGTCAACGTGGTACACACATCTATCCAGGTGTAAACGTTGGACGTGGTGGAGACGATACTTTGTTCGCTAAAGTTGAAGGCGTAGTACGCTTTGAACGTAAAGGACGCGATAAAAAACAAGTTTCTGTTTACCCAATCGCTAAATAAAAAGGTCCAGTGAACCTTTTTATCCCGAGCCTTGAAATATAAAGGCGAGGAAGCTAGAAGTAGCATAAACTAAGGCTTTCCGAGTTTTCGGAGAGCCTGTTTTTTTGTTTTGATACCCACGCTGATACCCATATTTTAAAAACCAATGTAAGAAGCGAACTTGTCGGCTGCTTTATCTTTTAGATACAATCATAAAATAGTGGAATGTAAACCTTTAACAGCAATGAATGTTATAAGGGAATAAGATATTGTAAAAATTGCTAAGGTTTGTGCTAAGGTTTGATGCTATAATTGTATCTCAGAGAAAAAGTAAGAAGAATGAAAGGATGTAAACTTGTATGAAACATCTTATCACCATAATAGTCTGTTCAATCTCTTTTCTTGTTTTATCTGCTTGTGTTAGTAAGAAAAAACTTATTCTTCCTGAACCTGAAAAGATCTCTGTTATTTCTCTGCAGAAAAAACTCTCTGAAGATGTTAAAACTATCAACAAGAGAGAAGAAATTTCAAAATTGATTGAGGAGATACAGAAACAGTCAAAATCTACCTCTTTGGAGAGTGTAAATGATCAACCGACAAATGTTAAAGATTATATCATTATCAAGTTTTATCATCAGAATGAAGAAAAGGATAGTGTAGTCTATCTATATACTAAGAAGAAAAGACAGTATATTGAGCAACCTTATGCTGGTATTTGGGAAGTAAATCCAGATATAGCTAATAGGATTGAAGAGACTTTTTCTAGTTGATTTATAGGGAAAAAGAAAATGTTAGAGGCTTTTCTTGTATCATATTTTAAACGGTAAATCAACAAGATTTGCTGTTTTTATTTACTTGAAATCAATTGAGGACTGAAAAAAGATATCATTCTAATTCTTGTATTGGGGTATTGGAGTATTCGCTTAGACTTGAAAATTTCCAGACTTTTTTCCTTTTTGGAAAACTTCTAAAATATGGTATAATGAAAAGATAAAGAAGTTGGGGGTAGAAGATGAACATTCAACAATTACGCTATGTTGTTGCCATTGCCAATAGTGGTACTTTCCGTGAAGCTGCTGAAAAGATGTATGTTAGTCAGCCGAGTCTGTCTATTTCTGTTCGTGATTTGGAAAAAGAGTTGGGCTTTAAGATTTTCCGTCGGACCAGCTCAGGGACTTTCTTGACCCGTCGTGGTATGGAATTCTATGAAAAAGCGCAAGAATTGGTTAAAGGATTTGATATTTTTCAAAATCAGTATGCCAATCCTGAGGAAGAAAAGGATGAATTTTCCATTGCCAGTCAGCACTATGACTTCTTGCCACCAACTATTACGGCCTTTTCAGAGCGCTATCCTGATTACAAAAATTTCCGTATTTTTGAGTCTACTACAGTTCAAATACTTGATGAAGTAGCTCAGGGGCACAGTGAGATTGGGATTATCTACCTCAACAATCAAAATAAAAAAGGGATCATGCAACGGGTTGAAAAGCTGGGTCTTGAGGTCATTGAATTGATTCCCTTCCATACCCACATTTATCTCCGCGAGGGGCATCCTTTGGCTCAGAAAGAGGAATTGGTTATGGAGGATTTAGCTGATTTACCAACGGTTCGTTTTACTCAAGAGAAAGACGAGTACCTTTATTATTCAGAGAATTTTGTTGATACTAGTGCAAGCTCACAGATGTTTAATGTGACAGACCGTGCTACTTTGAATGGTATTTTGGAGCGGACAGACGCTTATGCGACAGGTTCTGGATTTTTGGATAGTGATAGTGTCAATGGCATTACAGTTATTCGTCTCAAGGATAATTTGGATAATCGCATGGTCTATGTTAAACGTGAAGAAGTGGAGCTGAGTCAAGCTGGGACTCTCTTCGTAGAAGTCATGCAAGAATATTTTAATCAGAAGAGGAAATCATGAAAAAAAGAGGAATAGTGGCAGTCATTGTACTGCTTTTGATTGGGCTGGATCAGTTGGTAAAATCCTATATCGTCCAGCAGATTCCACTGGGTGAAGTGCGTTCTTGGATTCCCAATTTCGTTAGCTTGACCTACCTGCAAAATCGAGGGGCAGCCTTTTCTATCTTACAAGATCAGCAGTGGTTATTTGCTATCATTACACTTGTCGTTATGGTAGGTGCAATTTGGTATCTACATAAACACATGGAGGACTCACTCTGGATGGTCTTGGGTTTGACCTTGATCATCTCAGGTGGTCTTGGAAACTTTATTGACAGGATTAGTCAGGGATTTGTTGTGGATATGTTCCACCTTGACTTTATCAATTTTGCAATTTTCAATGTAGCAGATAGCTATCTGACAGTTGGAGTGATTATTTTATTGATTGCAATGCTAAAAGAGGAAACAAATGGAAATTAAAATTGAAACTGGTGGCCTGCGTTTGGATAAGGCTTTGTCGGATTTGACAGAATTATCACGCAGTCTCGCGAATGAACAAATTAAATCAGGCCAGGTCTTGGTCAATGGGCAAGTCAAGAAAGCTAAATACACAGTACAAGAGGGTGATGTCGTCACTTACCATGTGCCAGAGCCAGAGGTCTTAGAGTATGTGGCTGAGGATATTCCGCTAGAAATAGTCTACCAAGATGAGGATGTGGCTGTCGTTAACAAACCTCAGGGGATGGTTGTGCATCCGAGTGCTGGTCATACTAGTGGAACCCTAGTAAACGCCCTTATGTATCATATCAAGGATTTGTCGGGTATCAATGGGGTTCTACGTCCAGGAATTGTTCACCGTATTGACAAGGATACGTCAGGCCTTCTTATGATTGCTAAAAATGACGATGCGCATCTAGCGCTTGCTCAAGAACTTAAGGATAAAAAGTCTCTCCGAAAATATTGGGCGATTGTTCATGGAAATCTACCCAATGATCGTGGCGTGATTGAAGCTCCGATTGGTCGTAGTGAAAAAGATCGTAAGAAACAGGCTGTGACTGCTAAAGGGAAGCCTGCAGTGACTCGTTTCCACGTCTTGGAACGCTTTGGAGATTATAGCTTAGTGGAGTTACAACTGGAGACAGGGCGTACCCATCAAATCCGTGTTCACATGGCTTATATTGGTCATCCAGTCGCTGGTGATGAAGTCTATGGTCCACGTAAGACCCTGAAAGGGCTTGGGCAATTTCTTCATGCCAAGACTTTAGGTTTTACTCATCCGAGAACAGGTGAGATTTTGGAATTTACAGCAGATATCCCAGAGATATTTAAGGAAACATTAGAGAGACTGAGGAAGTAAGAATGAAAAAGAAATTGACTAGTTTAGCACTTGCAGGCGCTTTTTTAGGCTTGTCATGGTATGGAAATGTTCAAGCTCAAGAAAGTTCAGGAAATAAAATTCACTTTATAAATGTTCATGAAGGTGGAAGTGATGCGATTATTCTTGAAAGCAATGGACATTTTGCCATGGTGGATACAGGAGAAGATTATGATTTCCCAGATGGAAGTGATTCTCGTTATCCATGGAGACAGGGTATCAATACAACTTATAAGCATGTTCTAACAGACCGTGTCTTTCGTCGTTTGAAGGAATTGGGTGTCCAAAAACTTGATTTTATTTTGGTGACCCATACTCACAGTGATCATATTGGAAATGCTGATGAATTACTGTCTACCTATCCAGTTGACCGAGTCTATCTTAAGAAATATAGTGATAATCGTATTACTAAGCCTAAACGTCTTTGGGATAATCTGTATGGCTATGATAAGGTTTTACAGACTGCCGCAGAAAAAGGTGTTTCAGTGATTCAAAACATCACACAAGGAGATGCTCATTTTCAGTTTGGGGACATGGATATTCAGCTCTATAATTATGAAAATGAATATGATGAGAATGGAAATCTTAAACCTGTTTGGGATGATAATTCCAATTCCTTGATTAGTGTAGTAAAAGTCAATGGCAAGAAAATTTATCTTGGGGGCGACTTAGATAATGTTCATGGAGCAGAAGACAAGTACGGTTCTCTCATTGGAAAAGTTGATTTGATGAAGTTTAATCATCATTTAGATACAAAAAATTCTAATACAAAAAATTTTATAAGAAATTTGTCTCCTGAGATAATTGTTCAAACTTCTTCCTCACCAATTGGTTCGTATGATAGCGGTGAAGAAATAAATAGGGAATATATTAGCTGGCTTGAATCAATGGGAATTCAACATATAAACGCAGCCAGCAAAGACTATGATGCGACAGTTTTTGATATTCGAAAAGACGGTTTTGTCAATATTTCAACATCCTACAAGCCGATTCCAAGTTTTCAAGCTGGTTGGCATAAAAGTGCTTATGGAAACTGGTGGTATCAAGCGCCTGATTCTACAGGAGAGTATGCTGTCGGTTGGAATGAAATTGAAGGTGAATGGTACTATTTTAATCAGAGGGGAATCCTGCTATATAATCAATGGAAAAAATGGAACAATCGTTGGTTCTATTTGACAGACTCTGGTGCTGCTGCTAAAAATTGGAAGAAAATCGCTGGAATCTGGTATTATTTTAACAAAGAAAACCAGATGGAAATTGGTTGGATTCAAGATAAAGAACAGTGGTATTATTTATCAAACGATGGCTCTATGAAGACAGGTTGGCTTCAATATAAGGGGCAATGGTATTACTTTGCTCCATCAGGGGAAATGAAAACGGGCTGGGTAAAAGATAAAGAAACCTGGTACTATATGGATTCTACTGGTATCATGAAGACAGGTGAGATAGAAGTTTCTGGTCATCATTACTATCTAGAAGAATCAGGAGCTATGAAGCAAGGCTGGCTTAAAAAGGCAAATGATTGGTATTTCTACAAGACAGACGGTTCACAAGCTGTGGGTTGGATTAAAGACAAGGATAAATGGTACTTCTTGAAAGAAAATGGTCAATTACTTGTGAATGGTAAGACACCAGAAGGCTATACTGTTGATTCAAGTGGTACCTGGTTAGTGGATGTTCCGGTCGAGAAATCTGTTACAACTAAAGTCACAAGTAACTCAGAAATAAAAGAATCCAAAGAAGTAGTGAAAAAAGATCTTGAAAGTAAAGAAATTAGACAGAATGAAGGTGTTACAAGCGCTTCAACTAGTCAAGATTTGACTTCTTCAACTTCAAAAAGCTCTGAGACGAGTACAAATAAATCGGAATCAGAACAGTAGTAAAAAAGAAGGTTTTAGGGCCTTCTTTTTCCTATCAACTCTTTTCTATTTTCTGCTATTCATGTTATAATGGATAAATATGAAGAATCGGAGTGAGACTATGAAATACAAACGGATCGTCTTTAAGGTGGGGACTTCTTCTCTGACAAATGAGGATGGAAGTTTATCACGTAGTAAGGTAAAGGCTATTACCCAGCAGTTAGCTATGTTGCACGAGGCGGGTCATGAGTTGATTTTGGTGTCGTCGGGAGCCATTGCTGCTGGTTTTGGATCCTTAGGATTTAAAAAGCGTCCGACTAAGATTGCTGATAAACAGGCTTCAGCAGCGGTAGGGCAAGGGCTTTTGTTGGAAGAATACACGACCAATCTTCTCTTGCGCCAAATCGTTTCTGCACAAATCTTGCTGACCCAGGATGACTTTGTGGATAAGCGCCGTTATAAAAATGCCCATCAGGCTTTGTCGGTTTTACTTAGCCGTGGTGCGATTCCTATCATCAATGAGAATGACAGTGTCGTCATTGATGAACTCAAGGTTGGGGACAATGACACTCTTAGTGCCCAGGTAGCGGCCATGGTCCAAGCAGACCTTTTGGTTCTCTTGACAGATGTGGACGGTCTTTATACTGGAAATCCTAATTCAGATCCAACAGTCAAACGCTTGGAGAGAATCGAGACCATCAATCGTGAAATTATTGATATGGCTGGTGGAGCTGGCTCGTCAAATGGAACTGGGGGCATGTTAACAAAAATCAAGGCTGCAACTATTGCGACAGAATCAGGAGTTCCTGTTTATATTTGCTCATCCTTGAAGGCAGATGCCATGATTGAGGCGGCTGAGGAAACCAAGGATGGTTCCTACTTTGTTGCAGAGGAAAAAGGTCTCCGTACCCAGAAACAATGGCTGGCCTTTTATGCTCAGAGTCAAGGTTCTATTTGGGTTGATAAAGGGGCTGCTGAAGCTCTCTCTCAACATGGAAAGAGTCTTCTCTTATCTGGTGTTGTTGATGCAGAAGGTGCCTTTTCTTACGGTGATATCGTGACAGTATTTGACAAGGAAAGTGGAAAATCACTTGGAAAAGGGCGCGTGCAATTTGGGGCATCTGCTTTGGAGGATATGTTACGTTCTCAAAAAGCCAAGGGTGTCTTGATTCACCGTGATGACTGGATTTCCATTACTCCTGAAATCCAACTACTCTTTACAGAATTTTAGAGGTAAACTATGGTAAGTACACAAGAACAATTTGAGCAGGTACAGGCTGTTAAAAAATCGATCAACACAGCTAGTGAAGACGTGAAAAACCAAGCCTTGCTAGCCATGGCTGATCACTTAGTGGCTGCTACAGAGGAGATTTTAGCGGCAAATGCCCTCGATATGGAATCGGCCAAAGGTAAAATCTCAGATGTGATGCTGGATCGTCTTTATTTGGATGCAGGGCGTATAGAAGCGATGGCAACTGGTATTCGTGAAGTGGTTGCCTTACCAGATCCAATCGGTGAAGTTTTAGAAACCAATCAGCTTGAAAACGGTTTGGTTATCACAAAGAAACGTGTAGCTATGGGAGTTATTGGTATAATCTATGAAAGCCGTCCGAATGTGACGTCTGATGCGGCTGCTTTGGCTCTTAAAAGTGGAAATGCAGTTGTTCTTCGTAGTGGTAAGGATGCCTATCAAACAGCTCATGCTATTGTCACAGCTTTGAAGAAGGGCTTGGAGACGACTACTATTCACCCAGATGTGATTCAACTGGTGGAAGATACCAGTCGTGAAAGCAGCTATGCCATGATGAAGGCCAAAGGCTATCTAGACCTTCTCATTCCTCGTGGAGGGGCTGGTTTGATCAATGCCGTAGTTGAAAATGCTATCGTACCTGTTATTGAGACAGGAACTGGGATTGTCCATGTTTATGTGGACAAGGATGCAGACGAAGACAAGGCGCTGTCTATCATCAACAATGCCAAAACTAGTCGCCCTTCTGTCTGCAATGCCATGGAGGTTCTCCTTGTTCATGAGGACAAGGCAGCAAGTTTTCTTCCTCGCTTGGAGCAAGTGCTGGTTGCAGATCGAAAAGAAGCTGGGTTGGAAGCAATTCAATTCCGCCTGGATAGCAAAGCAAGTCAGTTTGTTTCTGGTCAAGTAGCTGAGGCTCAAGACTTTGACACCGAGTTTTTAGACTATATTCTAGCTGTTAAGATTGTGAGCAGTTTAGAAGAAGCGGTTGCCCATATTGAGGCTCACAGTACCCATCATTCGGATGCCATTGTGACGGAAAATGCAGAAGCTGCAGCTTACTTTACAGATCAGGTGGACTCTGCAGCGGTTTATGTCAATGCCTCAACTCGTTTCACCGATGGTGGCCAATTTGGTCTTGGTTGCGAAATGGGGATTTCTACTCAGAAACTGCACGCGCGTGGTCCCATGGGATTGAAAGAGTTGACCAGCTATAAGTATGTGGTTACTGGTGACGGACAGATAAGGGAGTAAGAGATGAAGATTGGATTTATCGGTTTGGGGAATATGGGAGCTAGTTTGGCCAAGGCTGTTTTGCAGGCCAAGACGGGTGATGACCTTCTCCTTGCCAATCGTAGTCAAGCCAAGGTGGATTCTTTCATTGCCGACTTTGGCGGTCAGGCTTCCAGCAATGACGAAATCTTTGCAGAAGCAGATGTGATTTTTCTAGGAGTAAAGCCTGCACAGTTCTCAGACTTGCTTTCTCAATATCAGACTATCCTTGAAAAACGAGAAAGTCTTCTTTTGATTTCCATGGCAGCTGGATTGACTTTAGAAAAAATAGCAAGCCTTATCCCAAGTCAACACCGAATTATTCGTATGATGCCAAATACTCCGGCTTCTATCGGACAAGGAGTGATTAGTTATGCCTTGTCTCCTAATTGCAGGGCTGAGGACGGTGAGCTATTTTGTCAACTTTTAACTAAGGCTGGTCTCTTGGTTGAACTTGGGGAAAGCTTAATCGACGCAGCGACAGGTCTTGCAGGCTGTGGACCGGCTTTTGTCTATCTCTTTATTGAGGCCTTGGCAGATGCAGGTGTTCAGACAGGATTGCCACGAGAAATAGCTTTAAAAATGGCAGCACAAACTGTGGTAGGAGCTGGGCAATTGGTCCTTGAAAGTCAGCAACATCCTGGGGTCTTAAAAGATCAAGTTTGTAGCCCAGGTGGTTCGACTATCGCTGGTGTAGCAAGCCTAGAAGCGCATGCTTTTCGAGGAACGGTCATGGATGCAGTTGGTCAAGCCTATAAACGAACACAAGAACTAGGTAAATAAGAGGTGGATTTGTCTGCCTCTTTTATGGTGGTTGATACTCTTGGAAAATCTCTTCAAACCACGTCAGCTTCCATCTACAACCTCAAAACAGTGTTTTGAGCAACCTGCGGCTAGCTTCCTAGTTTGCTCTTTGATTTTCATTGAGTATGAAATGAGAAGACAAAAAGATTGTCACAAACCCCTATTTTTTTGATAGAATAGAAGTAGTAAAAAAGAAATGAGTTAGACATGTCAAAAGGATTTTTAGTCTCTCTTGAGGGACCAGAGGGAGCAGGAAAGACCAGTGTTTTAGAGGCTCTGCTCCCAATTTTAGAGGAAAAAGGAGTAGAGGTGCTGACGACCCGTGAACCTGGCGGAGTCTTGATTGGGGAGAAGATTCGGGAAGTGATTTTGGACCTAAGTCATACTCAGATGGATCCTAAAACGGAACTCCTTCTCTATATCGCCAGTCGCAGACAGCACTTGGTGGAAAAAGTTCTCCCTGCCCTTGAAGCTGGCAAGTTGGTCATTATGGACCGCTTCATCGATAGTTCCATTGCCTATCAGGGATTTGGTCGTGGCTTGGATATTGACGCCATTGATTGGCTCAATCACTTTGCGACAGATGGCCTTAAACCTGATTTGACACTCTATTTTGACATCGAGGTGGAAGAAGGGCTGGCTCGCATTGCTGCTAATAGTGACCGCGAGGTCAATCGTTTGGACTTGGAAGGTTTGGACTTGCATAAAAAAGTTCGTCAAGGCTACCTTTCTCTTCTGGATAAAGAGGGAAATCGCATTGTCAAGATTGATGCGAGTCTCCCCTTGGAGCAAGTTGTGGAAACTACCAAGGCTGTCTTGTTTGATAGAATGGGATTAGCTAAATGAAACAAGATCAACTAAAGGCCTGGCAACCAGCCCAGTTTGACCGCTTTGTCCGTATTCTAGAACAAAACCAGCTCAATCACGCCTATCTCTTTTCAGGTTTCTTTGGAAGCTTGGAAATGGCTCAATTTTTGGCTAAGAGCCTCTTTTGTACGGATAAGGTAGGTGTGTTGCCATGTGAGAAATGTCGAAATTGTAAGCTGATTGAACAGGAAGAATTTCCCGATGTCACTTTGATTAAGCCAGTCAATCAGGTTATTAAGACAGAACGCATTCGGGAATTGGTGGGACAGTTTTCTCAAGCAGGGATTGAAAGCCAGCAGCAGGTTTTTATTATCGAGCAAGCTGAGAAGATGCATCCTAATGCAGCCAATTCTCTGCTCAAGGTCATCGAAGAACCCCAGAGTGAGGTTTATATTTTCTTCTTGACCAGCGATGAGGAAAAGATGTTACCGACCATCCGTAGTCGGACTCAAATTTTCCACTTTAAAAAGCAAGAAGAACAACTCATCTTGCTCTTAGAACAAATGGGACTGGTTAAGAAAAAAGCGACTCTCCTAGCTCAGTTTAGTCAATCGCGAGCTGAAGCAGAAAAGTTGGCAAATCAGGCAGTCTTTTGGACCTTGGTCGATGAAAGTGAACGCCTGCTGACTTGGTTAGTAGCTAAGAAAAAAGAAAGTTATCTGCAGGTTGCTAAATTAGCCAACTTAGCAGATGACAAGGAAAAACAAGATCAGGTTTTACGGATTCTTGAAGTTCTCTGTGGACAAGATATCCTACAAGCAAGAGTAAGAGTGATTCTACAAGATTTGCTAGAAGCTAGAAAAATGTGGCAAGCTAATGTCAGCTTTCAAAATGCTATGGAATATCTGGTCTTGAAAGAAATATAAACTCAAAAATGAACGATAAAGAAAGGAAAGGGCTGTTTTATGGACAAAAAAGAATTATTTGACGCGCTGGATGATTTTTCCCAACAGTTATTGGTAACCTTGGCCGACGTGGAAGCCATCAAGAAAAATCTCAAGAGCCTGGTAGAGGAAAATACAGCTCTTCGCTTGGAAAATAGTAAGTTGCGCGAACGCTTGGGTGAGGTGGAAGCAGATGCTCCCGTCAAGGCCAAACATGTTCGAGAAAGTGTCCGTCGGATTTATAAAGACGGATTTCACGTTTGTAATGATTTTTATGGTCAACGTCGAGAGCAGGATGAGGAATGTATGTTCTGTGACGAGTTACTATACAGGGAGTAAGCATGCAGATTCAAAAAAGTTTTAAGGGGCAATCTCCCTATGGCAAGCTGTATCTAGTGGCAACGCCGATTGGCAATCTAGACGATATAACCTTTCGAGCTATCCAGACCTTGAAAGAAGTGGACTGGATTGCTGCTGAGGATACGCGCAATACAGGGCTTTTGCTCAAGCATTTTGACATTTCCACCAAGCAAATCAGTTTTCATGAGCACAATGCCAAGGAAAAGATTCCTGATTTGATTGGTTTCCTGAAAGCAGGACAAAGCATTGCTCAGGTATCCGATGCGGGTCTGCCTAGCATCTCAGACCCTGGTCATGATTTGGTTAAGGCAGCAATTGAGGAAGAGGTTGCAGTTGTCACAGTTCCGGGTGCCTCTGCAGGGATTTCTGCCTTGATTGCCAGTGGTTTAGCACCGCAGCCACATATCTTTTACGGTTTTTTGCCAAGAAAATCAGGCCAGCAAAAGCAATTTTTCGACTCGAAAAAAGACTATCCTGAAACACAAATTTTCTATGAATCTCCTCATCGTGTAGCAGATACGTTGGAAAATATGCTAGAAGTCTACGGTGACCGCTCGGTGGTCTTGGTTAGAGAATTGACCAAAATCTATGAAGAATACCAAAGAGGAAAGATCTCTGAATTGCTGGAAAGCATAGCTGAAACACCACTCAAGGGCGAATGCCTTCTCATCGTTGAAGGTGCCAGTCAGGATGTGGAAGAAAAAGACAAGGAGGACTTGTTTTCAGAAATCCAAGCCCGCATCCAGCAAGGTATGAAGAAAAATCAAGCCATTAAGGAAGTTGCGAAATACTACCAGTGGAATAAAAGTCAACTCTACGCAGCCTACCACGACTGGGAAGAAAATCAAGAAAATGACTAAACAGGGAAGTTTGCCTTCTTCCCTTTTTTTGTTATACTAGTAGAAGAAAAAATTAGAAAGATTTGTGGGTGTCAAACAGTCCAGTGGGGTGTTTTGATATGGACTTACGTCCCACCCAAAGAGGTATTAGTGTCGTGTCTCAATCTTATATCAATGTTATCGGTGCTGGTTTGGCAGGTTCTGAAGCAGCCTACCAAATCGCAGAACGTGGTATTCCAGTTAAACTTTATGAAATGCGTGGTGTCAAGTCAACACCTCAACACAAAACAGACAATTTTGCTGAGTTAGTTTGTTCTAATTCCCTTCGTGGGGATGCTTTGACAAATGCAGTGGGTCTCCTCAAGGAAGAAATGCGTCGCTTGGGTTCTGTTATTTTGGAATCTGCTGAGGCTACACGTGTTCCTGCTGGTGGTGCTCTTGCGGTGGACCGAGATGGTTTCTCCCAAATGGTGACTGAAAAAGTTGCCAACCATCCCTTGATTGAGGTGGTGCGTGATGAAATTACAGAATTGCCGACAGATGTTATTACGGTTGTCGCTACTGGTCCTTTGACCAGCGATACTCTGGCTGAAAAGATTCATGCTCTTAATGACGGCGATGGTTTCTATTTCTACGATGCGGCAGCGCCTATTATCGACGTCAACACCATCGATATGAGCAAGGTCTACCTCAAGTCTCGATACGATAAGGGAGAAGCTGCCTACCTCAACGCTCCCATGACTAAGCAAGAGTTTATGGATTTTCATGAAGCCTTGGTTAATGCGGAAGAAGCACCGCTCAATTCTTTCGAAAAAGAAAAGTACTTTGAAGGCTGTATGCCTATCGAAGTCATGGCTAAACGTGGTATTAAAACCATGCTTTATGGTCCTATGAAACCAGTCGGTCTGGAGTATCCAGATGACTACACAGGACCTCGTGATGGAGAATTCAAAACCCCTTATGCGGTGGTTCAGCTGCGTCAGGATAATGCGGCTGGTAGCCTTTACAATATAGTCGGTTTCCAGACCCACCTCAAATGGGGAGAACAAAAACGTGTCTTCCAAATGATTCCAGGTCTTGAAAATGCTGAGTTTGTTCGTTATGGTGTCATGCACCGCAATTCTTATATGGATTCACCAAATCTTCTTGAACAGACTTACCGTTCTAAGAAACAGCCAAATCTCTTCTTTGCTGGTCAGATGACGGGTGTGGAAGGCTATGTTGAATCAGCAGCGTCAGGCTTGGTTGCGGGAATTAACGCGGCTCGTCTTTTCAAGGGAGAAAGCGAGGCTATTTTCCCAGAAACAACAGCGATTGGAAGTCTAGCTCATTACATCACCCATGCTGACAGCAAACATTTCCAACCAATGAATGTTAATTTCGGTATTATCAAGGAGTTGGAAGGCGAGCGTATTCGTGATAAGAAGGCTCGTTATGAAAAAATTGCAGAGCGTGCTCTTTCTGACTTAGAGGAATTTTTAACGGTCTAATTTTTTTGAAAGAATTGCTCATGATACTATAAAAATCTTAGAAATTGTGATAAAATAGGTAGGATAAAAAAAGGAGAGTGAAAATGGCGAATCCCAAGTATAAACGTATTTTAATCAAGTTATCAGGTGAAGCCCTTGCCGGTGAACGTGGCGTAGGGATTGATATCCAAACAGTTCAAACAATCGCAAAAGAGATTCAAGAAGTTCATAGCTTAGGTATCGAAATTGCCCTTGTTATCGGTGGAGGAAATCTCTGGCGTGGAGAACCTGCTGCAGAAGCAGGAATGGACCGCGTTCAGGCAGATTACACAGGAATGCTTGGGACTGTTATGAATGCTCTTGTGATGGCAGATTCATTGCAACAAGTTGGTGTCGATACGCGTGTACAAACAGCTATTGCCATGCAACAAGTGGCAGAGCCTTACGTACGTGGACGTGCCCTTCGTCACCTTGAAAAAGGCCGTATCGTTATCTTTGGTGCTGGAATTGGTTCACCTTACTTCTCAACAGATACAACAGCGGCCCTTCGTGCAGCTGAAATCGAAGCGGATGCCATCCTTATGGCTAAAAATGGGGTCGATGGTGTTTACAATGCCGATCCTAAGAAGGACAAGACAGCCGTTAAATTTGAAGAATTGACCCACCGTGATGTTATCAATAAAGGTCTCCGTATCATGGACTCAACAGCTTCAACTCTCTCAATGGATAACGACATTGACTTGGTTGTCTTCAACATGAACCAACCAGGCAACATCAAACGTGTCGTATTTGGTGAAAATATCGGAACAACAGTTTCAAATAATATCTAAGAAAAGGAATAAGAAAGATTATGGCTAACGCAATTATTGAAAAAGCTAAAGAGAGAATGGCCCAGTCTCACCAATCACTTGCTCGTGAATTTGGTGGTATCCGTGCTGGCCGTGCCAATGCAAGCTTGCTTGACCGTGTACATGTAGAATACTACGGAGTCGAAACTCCTCTTAACCAAATCGCTTCAATTACCATTCCAGAAGCGCGTGTTTTGTTGGTAACACCATTTGACAAGTCTTCATTGAAAGACATCGAACGTGCCTTGAACGCTTCTGATCTTGGTATCACACCAGCTAATGACGGTTCTGTTATTCGTTTGGTTATCCCTGCTCTTACAGAAGAAACTCGTCGTGACCTTGCTAAAGAAGTGAAGAAGGTCGGCGAAAATGCTAAAGTGGCTGTCCGCAATATTCGTCGTGATGCTATGGACGAAGCTAAGAAACAAGAAAAAGCAAAAGAAATCAC
The DNA here is from genome assembly GCF_019448275.1 of Streptococcus humanilactis. Classification (GTDB taxonomy): domain Bacteria; phylum Bacillota; class Bacilli; order Lactobacillales; family Streptococcaceae; genus Streptococcus; species Streptococcus humanilactis. Next base: position 83,459 of record NZ_JAHXBZ010000001.1, read on the forward strand.
TGAAGACGAATTGAAGACTCTTGAAAAAGACATTCAAAAAGTAACAGACGATGCTGTTAAACACATCGACGACATGACTGCCAACAAAGAAAAAGAACTTTTGGAAGTCTAAAAATAAACAGAAAAACTCAGTTGGCATTGCTGGCTGAGTTTTATTCGAAAGAAGGAAATATGAATACAAATCTTGCAAGTTTTATCGTTGGACTGATCATCGATGAAAATGACCGTTTTTACTTTGTGCAAAAGGATGGTCAAACCTATGCTCTTGCTAAGGAAGAAGGCCAACATACAGTAGGGGATACGGTCAAAGGTTTTGCCTACACGGATATGAAGCAAAAACTCCGCATGACAACCTTAGAAGTGACTGCCACTCAGGATCAGTTTGGTTGGGGCCGTGTTACAGAGGTTCGTAAGGACTTGGGTGTCTTTGTGGATACAGGCCTTCCTGACAAGGAAATCGTTGTGTCACTCGATATTCTCCCTGAACTCAAGGAACTCTGGCCTAAGAAGGGCGACCAACTCTACATCCGTCTTGAAGTGGACAAGAAAGACCGTATCTGGGGACTCTTGGCTTATCAAGAAGACTTCCAACGTCTGGCTCGTCCTGCCTACAACAACATGCAGAACCAAAACTGGCCAGCCATTGTTTACCGCCTCAAGCTGTCTGGAACTTTTGTTTACCTGCCAGAAAATAACATGCTTGGCTTTATCCATCCTAGCGAGCGTTACGCAGAGCCACGTTTGGGGCAAGTATTAGATGCGCGCGTTATTGGTTTCCGTGAAGTGGACCGCACGTTGAACCTCTCCCTCAAACCACGTTCTTTTGAGATGTTGGAAAATGATGCTCAGATGATTTTGACATACTTGGAAAGCAATGGCGGTTTCATGACCTTAAATGATAAATCATCTCCTGATGACATCAAGGCTACCTTTGGCATTTCTAAAGGTCAGTTCAAGAAAGCACTCGGTGGTTTGATGAAGGCTGGTAAAATCAAGCAAGACCAGTTTGGGACAGAGTTGATTTAGGGAGACTTATGAGAAAATCATTTTACACTTGGCTCATGACCGAGCGCAATCCTAAAAGTAACAGTCCCAAAGCTATCTTGGCAGACCTAGCTTTTGAGGAGTCAGCCTTCCCAAAACACACAGATGATTTTGACGAGGTGAGTCGCTTTTTGGAGGAGTACGCTAGTTTCTCTTTCAATCTAGGAGATTTTGACATTATCTGGCAAGAATACTTAGAACACTAGCATGATTCATTGGGTTTGGGCTAGTAATTTCTCCACCCCTTTGCTATAATAAAAAGAAATAAAAGGATTAGAGAGGTTCTTTATTTGAAGGAACATTCAATTGACATTCAACTGAGTCATCCAGATGACCTGTTTCATCTTTTTGGTTCCAATGAACGCCATCTTCGTTTGATGGAAGAAGAGCTTGATGTGGTGATTCATGCTCGTACGGAGATTGTGCAGGTTTTGGGAGAAGAGACTGCCTGTGAGGAAGCCCGTCAGGTTATTCAGGCTTTGATGGTCTTGGTAAATCGTGGGATGACCGTTGGTACGCCAGATGTGGTGACTGCGATTAGTATGGTCAAAAACGATGAAATCGACAAGTTTGTCGCCCTTTACGAAGAAGAAATCATCAAGGATAATACTGGTAAACCTATTCGTGTCAAAACCCTAGGGCAAAAACTTTATGTGGACAGTGTTAAACAGCATGATGTGACCTTTGGAATTGGGCCTGCAGGGACAGGGAAGACCTTTCTTGCAGTGACCTTGGCAGTGACAGCCCTTAAACGCGGGCAAGTCAAACGAATTATCCTGACACGCCCAGCGGTGGAAGCAGGAGAGAGTCTAGGTTTTCTTCCGGGTGATCTTAAGGAGAAGGTAGATCCTTACCTTAGACCTGTTTATGATGCCTTGTATCAGATTCTGGGAAAAGACCAAACGACTCGTCTTATGGAGCGTGAAATTATCGAGATTGCGCCCCTTGCCTATATGCGTGGACGAACCTTGGATGATGCCTTTGTCATTCTCGATGAGGCGCAAAATACGACCATCATGCAGATGAAGATGTTTTTGACTCGTTTAGGCTTTAATTCTAAGATGATTGTCAATGGAGATATCAGTCAGATTGACCTGCCACGTAATGTCAAGTCCGGTTTGATTGATGCCCAAGAAAAACTCAAGAACATCCATCAGATTGACTTTGTTCATTTTTCAGCCAAGGATGTTGTTCGCCATCCAGTTGTCGCTCAGATTATCCGAGCTTATGAACCAGCTCCAGTTAAAAAAGAAGAGAGTGACGAATTAGATCCTCAACCTCTATCTGAAGGATAGTTCTTTTGTACTTAAAGTTATCTCAATGCTCAATCTATAGTAGATTGACGCTAGAATAGTACGTTGTGACTGCTAAAACATTTCTAGAAATTAATTTGACTTTCCTGATTGATTTGTTTATATCTTATTTCAATCTACTATAAATTTTCGTTTTACATGTTTTATTTAATATCCTTATATTAGATTAGAAAGGTTTCCAGTGGAAGAAATATATGGAATCAATCTTTTTAAAACTAGCTCAGTATCCAATAGTGGAGACAGAGCGTTTATTGCTTAGACCTGTAACCTTGGATGATGCGGAAGCTATGTTTGACTATGCCTCGGATAAGGATAATACACGTTACACTTTTCTAACCAATCAAAGCTTGGAAGAAACCAAGAATAACATTGCTCAGTTCTACTTGGCCAATCCCTTGGGACGGTGGGGAATAGAACTAAAAAGCAATGGCAAATTTATCGGAACCATTGATTTGCACAAGATTGATCCTGTTCTTAAGAAGGCAGCTATTGGTTACATTATCAATAAAAAATATTGGAATCAAGGATTGACGACAGAAGCCAATCGTGCCGTAATTGAGCTAGCTTTTGAGAAGATAGGAATGAATAAGTTAGTTGCTTTACACGATAAGGCTAATCCCGCGTCAGGAAAGGTCATGGAGAAATCAGGAATGCGTTTTTCCCACGAAGAAGCTTATGCTTGTATGGACCAGCATGAAGAAGGTCGAATCGTGACAAGAGTTCATTATGTCTTGACTAAGGAAGACTATTTTGCAAATAAATAAGCAGTTGAGAAGAAATTTTCAACTGTTTTTTCTTTCTCTTACGAATAATTTAAGAGAGGAGAAAATATGGAAGCAATTATCGAAAAAATCAAAGAGTATAAAATCATTGTCATCTGTACTGGTCTGGGCTTGCTTGTAGGAGGATTTTTCCTGCTAAAGCCAGCTCCACAAACACCTGTCAAAGAAACGAATTTGCAGGCTGAAGTTGCAGCTGTTTCCAAGGATTCGGTATCCGAAAAGGATGTGAAGAATGAAGAAAAGGAAGAACCTCTTGAACAAGATCTAATCACAGTAGATGTGAAGGGTGCTGTCAAATCGCCAGGGATTTATGAATTGCCAGTAGGTAGTCGGGTCAATGATGCTGTTCAGAAGGCAGGTGGCTTGACAGAGCAAGCAGACAGCAAGTTGCTTAATCTAGCTCAGAAAGTCAGTGATGAGGCTCTGTTTTACGTCCCAACTAAGGGAGAAGAATCAGCTAGTCAACAGACTGGTTCTGGGACGGATTCTTCGACAAGTAAAGCAAAGAAGGTCAATCTCAACAAGGCAAGTCTGGAAGAACTCAAGCAGGTAAAGGGTCTGGGAGGAAAACGAGCTCAGGATATTATTGACCATCGTGAGGCAAACGGGAAGTTCAAGTCAGTAGACGAGCTCAAGAAGGTCTCTGGCATTGGTGCCAAGACAATAGAAAAGTTAAAAGACTATGTTACAGTGGATTAAGAATTATCCTATCCCCCTTATCTATCTGAGTTTTATATTACTCTGGCTTTACTACGCCATTTTCTCAGCCTCCTATCTAGCACTGTTGGTCTTCGTCTTTCTGCTAGTCTGTCTCTTTATTCAATTTCCGTGGAAATCAGCAGGCAGAGTTCTAGTGATTTGCGGAATCTTTGGATTTTGGTTTCTGTTTCAAAATTGGCAACAGAGTCAAGCGAGTCAAAATTTGGCGGATTCTGTTGAAAGGGTACGGATTTTGCCTGACACTATTAAGGTCAATGGTGATAGTCTGTCCTTTCGTGGCAAGTCTGATGGACGCATTTTTCAAGTCTATTATAAACTCCAGTCCGAGGAGGAGAAAGAAGCCTTTCAAGCCTTAACCGACCTTTATGAGATAGAACTTGAAGGGAAGCTTTCGGAGCCAGAAGGGCAGAGAAATTTTGGTGGTTTTGACTACCAAGCTTATCTGAAGACTCAGGGAATTTTCCAGACTCTCAATATCAAAAGAATACAGTCCCTTAAACAGGTTAGCAGTTGGGATATAGGAGAAAATCTATCCAGTTTACGCCGTAAGGCTGTAGTTTGGATTAAGACACATTTTCCAGACCCTATGCGCAATTACATGACAGGGCTTTTGCTAGGATATCTGGACACAGATTTTGAGGAGATGAATGAGCTTTATTCCAGTCTAGGAATTATTCATCTTTTTGCCTTGTCGGGTATGCAGGTAGGATTTTTCATGGATGGATTTAAGAAACTTCTCTTACGATTGGGCTTGACCCAAAAAAAGTTGAAATGGCTGACCTATCCCTTTTCCCTTATCTATGCAGGGCTGACAGGATTTTCAGCATCGGTTATTCGCAGTCTCTTACAAAAGTTACTGGCTCAACATGGTGTTAAGGGTTTGGATAATTTTGCCTTGACGGTCCTTATCCTCTTTATCATCATGCCCAACTTTTTCTTGACAGCAGGAGGAGTCTTGTCCTGCGCTTATGCTTTTATCTTGACCATGACTAGTAAAGAAGGAGAGGGGCTCAAGGCTGTTGCTAGAGAAAGTCTAGTCATCTCCTTGGGCATATTGCCCATTCTGTCCTTCTATTTTGCGGAATTTCAACCTTGGTCCATCCTTTTGACCTTCGTCTTTTCCTTTCTATTTGACTTGGTCTTCTTACCGCTCTTGTCTATCTTATTTGCCCTTTCCTTTCTCTATCCAGTCATTCAGCTGAATTTTATTTTTGAATGGTTGGAGGGCATTATTCGCTTGGTATGGCGGGTGGCAAGCAGGCCTCTGATTTTTGGACAACCCAATGCATGGCTTTTAATCTTGTTGTTAATTTCCTTGGCTTTAATCTATGATTTGAGGAAAAACATTAAAAGGCTAGCAGTGTTGAGCTTATTGATTACAGGTCTCTTTTTCCTGACCAAGCATCCACTGGAAAATGAAATTACCATGCTGGATGTGGGGCAAGGCGAAAGTATTTTCCTAAGGGATGTAACTGGTAAGACTATTCTCATAGATGTGGGCGGTAAGGCAGAATCTGATAAGAAAATTGAAAAATGGCAAGAAAAGGCGATAACCAGCAATGCCCAGCGAACCTTGATTCCCTATCTTAAAAGTCGAGGAGTAGCTAAGATTGACCAGCTGATTTTGACAAATACGGACAAGGAACATGTTGGAGATTTGTTAGAGGTGATTAATGATTTCCATGTAGGGGAGATTTTAGTATCAAAAGGCAGTTTGAAACAGAAGGAATTTGTGGCAGAACTACAGGCAACTCAAACCAAGGTGCGCAGTGTAACAGCAGGAGAGAACTTGCCAATTTTTGGAAGTCAGTTAGAAGTCTTATCTCCAAGGAAGATTGGAGATGGAGGTCCTGAAGATTCTCTAGTTCTGTATGGGAAACTCTTAGATAAGCACTTCCTCTTCACAGGAAACTTGGAGGAGAAAGGAGAGAAGGACTTGCTGAAGCATTATCCTGACCTAGAGGTAGATGTTTTGAAGGCTGGTCAACATGGCTCTAAAAAATCATCACGTTCAGCCTTTTTAGAACAGCTCAAACCAGAGATGACTCTCATTTCAGTTGGAAAGAACAATCGAACGAAATTACCCCATCAGGAAACTTTGACACGACTGGAAGGTATCAATAGCAAAGTTTACCGAACTGACCAGCAAGGAGCTATACGCTTTAAGGGGTGGAATAGTTGGAAAATTGAAAGTGTTCGATAGGAAGGACAAATATTATATATTAGTAAAATAAACTAGAAATCTGTTGCATAATAATGATAAAAACGATATAATGAAAGCGTCTTCAATATTAATGATATAAAACCATTAAAAATTAGCAAAAACCGTTTAATTAGTTAGTTTATGATCTATTGGTCCTTTTCAGTCCAGTATGTCTGCTGTGAGCGTTCTTAAAACTTATCGGTATGATTGGAAAGTATAGTACGAACTATCACAGTCTCGTTATGATAGATATGATGAGTATAGCGTTGATGGTGGTTAAATTACGATTTTTTAGAGATATAAATTATTACAACGGTAGTTGTTAATCTTTCAAGAGTGATAAAAAGGAGGGATAGATATGTTGCAGCTTACTCATGTGACCTTAAAAACGCGACAAGTCATCTTACAAGATGTTGATTTTACATTTGAAAAGGGTAGTATTTATGGTATTCTTGCTATCAATGGTTCTGGAAAGACGACACTGTTCCGCGCCATTAGCAAGTTAATTCCCATAAGTAGTGGAAATATCGCAGTCCCTCCTTCTTTATTTTATTATGAGAGCGTTGAATGGCTGGATGGAAACTTAAGTGGGATGGACTATCTTTGCCTTATCAAAAACATCTGGAAGTCAGGTCTGAACTTGGGGGATGAAATTGATTACTGGGAAATGTCTGACTATATCAGCCTTCCCATTCGCAAGTATTCCTTAGGCATGAAGCAACGCTTGGTGATTGCCATGTATTTCCTCAGTCAGGCGAAATGCTGGCTTATGGATGAGATTACAAATGGCTTAGATGAGTATTATCGACAGAAGTTTTTTGATAGGCTAGCACAAATCGATAGACAAGAGCAGCTGGTTCTTTTAAGTTCCCACTATAAGGAAGAGTTGGTTGATGTCTGCGATAGAGTAGTAACCATTCATCGGGGAAAGATAGAAGAGGTTTAGTTTATGAAAGATGTTAGTCTATTTTTATTGAAAAAAGTTTTCAAAAGTCGCTTAAACTGGATTATCTTAGCTTTATTTGTATCTGTACTCGGTGTTACCTTTTATTTCAATAGTCGGACTGCAAACTCAGTCAGCTTGGAGAGCGAGTTGGAAACCCGTCTTGTAAAACAAGAGAGAATCATCAATGAATATGAAGAGAAACTCTCCCAAATATCTGACACCAGCTCGGAGGAATACCAAATTGCTAAAAATACTTTAGACGTGCAAAAGAATCATTTGACTCAAAAGACAGAAATTCTGACTTTATTAAAAGAAGGGCGATGGAAAGAAGCCTACTATTTGCAGTGGCAAGATGAAGAGAAGAATTATGAAAGGATATCAAATACCCCGACTATTAGCTCTGACTTTAAAATGGCGGTTGACCGCCAACGAAAGACTTACCAAGCCTTATATCCCTTGAACATAAAAGCGCACAATTTAGATTATCCGACCCACGGGATTGATCAGATTGTCTGGATTTTAGAGGCTATCATCCCAACCTTGTTTGTGATTGCTATTATTTTTATGCTAACGCAACTATTTGCAGAAAGATATCAAAATCATCTGGACACAGCTCAGTTATATCCTTTTTCAAAAGTGGCATTTGCCATGTCCTCCCTTGGAGTTGGAGTGGGCTATGTAACTGTGCTGTTTATCGGAATCAGCGGATTTTCTTTTCTAGTGGGAAGTCTGATAAGTGGTTTTGGACAGTTAGATTATCCCTACCCGATTTATAGCTTAGTGAATCAAGAGGTAACTATTGGAAAGATACAAGATATGTTATTTCCTGGCTTGTTATTAGCTTTCTTAGCCTTTATCGTCATTGTGGAAGTAGTGTACTTGATTGCTTACTTTTTCAAGCAAAAAATGCCTGTCCTCTTTCTTTCACTCATTGGAATTGTTGGCTTATTGTTTGGCATCCAAACAATTCAGCCTCTTCAAAAGATTGCACATCTGATTCCCTTTACTTACTTACGTTCAGTGGATATTTTATCTGGAAGATTACCTAAGCAAATTGATAATGTCAATCTAAATTGGAGTATGGGGATGGTTTTACTTCCTTGCCTGGTTATCCTTTTGTTAGTGGGGATCTTATTTATCGAAAGATGGGGAAGTTCACAGAAAAAAGAAATTTTTAATAGATCCTAGCTTTCCTATAGGGAAAATAAGTAAAAACTAACATAGAGAGGGAATCAACTTGATTCTCTCTTTTTGATTCGAAAACCAAGTCAAAATATAAACAGAAACTTTTCAAAAAAATAACTTTTTATCTTGACAAGGGCTAGAAAACTTGGTATCATATAAAAGTTGAGAAAAGCAGAAGTGAGAGCTTCTCGCCTTGTGACATTAAGTTGCCTGGCCCTACGGATGAAAAGTTTCTAAGAAACGCTATCATAACGTGCGGGCTTGTATATTTACGAGTCCGCTATTGTTTTTCTCTAATAAAACAAAAGAGGTGAAAACCATAGCAAAGCAAGACTTATTCATCAATGATGAGATTCGTGTACGTGAAGTTCGCTTGATTGGTCTTGAAGGAGAACAGCTAGGCATCAAGCCACTCAGTGAAGCGCAAGCTTTGGCTGATAATGCTAATGTTGACCTAGTATTGATTCAACCCCAAGCCAAACCGCCTGTTGCAAAAATTATGGACTACGGTAAGTTCAAATTTGAGTACCAGAAGAAGCAAAAAGAACAACGTAAAAAACAAAGTGTTGTTACTGTGAAAGAAGTTCGTCTAAGTCCAACTATTGACAAGGGTGACTTTGATACAAAACTTCGCAATGCACGCAAATTCCTTGAAAAAGGAAATAAAGTTAAGGTATCTATTCGCTTTAAGGGTCGTATGATTACCCATAAAGAGATTGGTGCGAAAGTTTTAGCCGAGTTTGCTGAAGCAACTCAAGATATTGCCATCATCGAACAACGTGCTAAAATGGATGGACGTCAAATGTTCATGCAATTGGCGCCAGCGACTGACAAAAAATAATTGTCAGAAAGTTAAATAAAGGAGAAAAAATCATGCCAAAACAAAAAACACACCGCGCATCAGCTAAACGTTTCAAACGTACAGGTTCTGGTGGACTTAAACGTTTCCGTGCTTACACTTCTCACCGTTTCCACGGAAAAACTAAAAAACAACGTCGTCATCTTCGTAAAGCATCTATGGTGCATTCAGGAGATTACAAACGTATCAAAGCAATGCTTACTCGCTTGAAATAATAGCTTTACTGTAAGTAAACAATTCTAGGAAATATTTGGAGGAAATAAAACATGGCACGTGTTAAAGGTGGCGTTGTATCACGCAAACGTCGTAAACGTATTCTTAAATTAGCAAAAGGTTACTATGGAGCTAAACACATCTTGTTCCGTACTGCAAAAGAACAAGTAATGAACTCTTACTACTATGCATACCGTGACCGTCGTCAGAAAAAACGTGACTTCCGCAAATTGTGGATCACTCGTATCAACGCGGCAGCTCGTATGAACGGACTTTCATACTCACAATTGATGCATGGATTGAAATTGGCTGAGATCGAAGTTAACCGTAAAATGCTTGCTGACTTGGCTGTTAACGATGCAGCAGCTTTCACAGCTCTTGCAGATGCAGCTAAAGCAAAACTTGGTAAATAATAACAGATAAGACTGGAACAGGATTGTCCCAGTCTTTTTAAAAATAAAGGAGAAAAATATGGCTTCAAAAATGCTACACACTTGCTTGCGAGTAGAAAATCTTGAAAAATCAATTGCATTCTATCAAGATGCTTTTGGATTTAAAGAATTGCGTCGCAGAGATTTTCCAGACCATGCCTTCACGATTGTCTATCTAGGACTTGAGGGTGACGACTATGAGTTGGAGTTGACTTATAACTATAATCACGGCCCTTATGTGGTTGGAGATGGCTTTGCCCATATTGCCCTCAGTACACCTGATCTTGAGGCACTTCATCAAGAGCATAGTGCAAAAGGATATGAAGTGACTGAGCCAAATGGTCTACCAGGAACTGCACCTAACTATTACTTTGTCAAAGACCCTGATGGCTACAAGGTCGAAGTCATTCGTGAAAAATAATCTCGTCAAGTCAAGTAGAATGTTCGTTTTCTACTTGACTTTTTTTAGCTGAAAGAGTATACTAGTAAAAATTTAACCTTTAAGGGGAGTCCAGAGAGACTCACAAGGTGTCAGATAAAAGAATAGTGCAATTTTTTAGAGGAGACTTTTTGAGTGTGCTCTCTTGTCTTGTACGATTTTAACTGAGGCCTTGCAATCGCAAGGCCTTTTCTTTATCTGGTCCCCTTAAAATTTAAGGAGGAAAAGTCATGAATCCCACATGTAAGAAACGTTTGGGTGCAATTCGATTGGAAACCATGAAGGTAGTTGCACAGGAGGAAATTGCGCCAGCAATCTTTGAATTAGTCCTAGAGGGGGAAATGGTTGAAGCCATGCGAGCAGGCCAATTTCTTCATCTGCGTGTGCCTGATGACGCCCATCTCTTGCGTCGCCCTATTTCAATTTCATCTATCGATAAGGTTAAGAAGCAGTGTCATCTTATTTATCGGATTGAGGGGGCTGGAACCGCTATTTTCTCAACTTTAAGTCAGGGAGATACTCTTGATGTGATGGGGCCTCAGGGGAATGGATTTGACTTGTCTGATCTGGATGAGCAGAGCCAGATTCTCTTAGTTGGAGGGGGGATTGGTGTACCTCCCTTGCTTGAGGTGGCTAAGGAATTGCATGCGCGTGGAGTAAAAGTAGTGACAGTCCTTGGTTTTGCTAATAAGGATGCTGTTATTTTAGAGACGGAATTAGCTCAATATGGGCAGGTATTTGTAACGACAGATGATGGTTCTTATGGTATCAAGGGAAATGTTTCCGTTGTTATTAAGGATTTAGACAATCAATTTGATGCTGTTTACTCATGTGGGGCACCTGGAATGATGAAGTATATCAATCAAACCTTTTATGACCACCCAAGAGCCTATCTATCTCTGGAATCTCGTATGGCTTGTGGGATGGGGGCTTGCTATGCCTGCGTCCTAAAAGTGCCAGAAAGCGAGACGGTCAGCCAACGTGTCTGTGAAGATGGCCCTGTTTTCCGCACAGGAACAGTTGTATTATAAGGAGAAAATTATGACTACAAATCGTTTACAAGTTTCTCTACCTGGCTTGGATTTGAAAAATCCGATTATTCCAGCATCAGGCTGTTTTGGCTTTGGTCAAGAGTATGCCAAGTATTATGATTTAGACCTTTTAGGTTCTATTATGATCAAGGCGACAACCCTTGAACCCCGTTTTGGCAATCCAACTCCAAGGGTGGCAGAAACACCTGCTGGCATGCTCAATGCAATTGGCTTGCAAAATCCTGGTTTAGAGGTTGTTTTGGCTGAAAAGCTACCGTGGCTGGAAAGAGAATATCCAAATCTTCCTATTATTGCCAATGTGGCTGGTTTTTCAAAACAAGAGTATGCAGCTGTTTCTCATGGTATTTCTAAGGCAGCTAATGTAAAGGCCATAGAGCTCAATATTTCTTGCCCCAATGTTGACCACTGTAATCATGGACTCTTGATTGGTCAAGATCCAGATTTAGCTTATGATGTGGTGAAAGCAGCTGTGGAAGCCTCTGATGTACCAGTTTATGTCAAACTGACCCCTAGTGTGACGGATATCGTTACTGTCGCAAAAGCTGCAGAAGATGCGGGAGCAAGTGGCTTGACCATGATTAATACTCTAGTTGGGATGCGCTTTGACCTCAAAACTAGAAAACCAATCTTGGCAAATGGAACAGGTGGGATGTCTGGTCCAGCAGTCTTTCCAGTAGCCCTCAAACTCATCCGCCAGGTAGCCCAAACAACAGATCTACCTATCATTGGAATGGGAGGAGTGGACTCGGCAGAAGCTGCCCTAGAAATGTATTTGGCTGGAGCCTCTGCCATGGGAGTTGGAACAGCTAACTTTACCAATCCATATGCCTGTCCTGATATCATCGAAACTTTACCAAAGGTTATGGATAAATATGGCATCAGCAGTCTAGAAAATCTACGCAAGGAAGTAAAAGAGTCTCTGAGGTAAACTGCAATCTATCTGTTCTTGATTTTTTATTAGTTTGTAATGTTGATTATAGAGAATTTTGATATAATGAAATGAGTAAGAACAGAGGAAGTAAATTAATGAAGAAAGTAAGATTTATTTTTTTTAGCCCTGCTATTTTTCTTAGTCAGACCAGAGAGTGCAATGGCTAGCGATGGTACTTGGCAAGGAAAACAATATCTAAAAGCAGATGGGAGTCAAGCAGCCAATGAGTGGGTTTTTGATGCTCACTATCAATCTTGGTTTTATATAAAAGAAGATGCCAAATATGCTGAAAATGAATGGCTAAAGCAAGGTGACGACTATTTTTACCTCAAATCTGGCGGCTATATGGCAAAATCAGAATGGGTAGAAGACAAGGGAGCCTTCTATTATCTTGACCAAAATGGAAAGATGAAAAGAAATGCCTGGGTAGGAACTTCCTATGTTGGTGCAACAGGTGCCAAAGTAATAGAAGACTGGGTCTATGATTCTCAATACGACGCTTGGTTTTACATCAAAGCAGATGGACAACACGCAGAGAAAGAATGGCTCCAAATTAAAGGGAAGGACTATTATTTTAAATCTGGTGGTTATCTACTGACAAGTCAGTGGATTGAACAGACTTATGTGAGTGCTAGTGGTGCCAAAGTACAGCAAGGTTGGCTTTTTGACAAACAATATCAATCTTGGTTTTACATCAAAGAAAATGGAAAACATGCTGAGAAAGAATGGATTTTCGAAAATGGTCACTATTATTATCTAAAATCCGGTGGCTATATGGCAGCCAATGAATGGATTTGGGATAAGGAGTCATGGTTTTACCTAAAATCTGATGGGAAAATGACTGAGAAAGAATGGTTATATGATTCTAAAAGTCAAGCCTGGTACTACTTCAAATCTGGTGGCTACATGGCGAAAAATGAGACTGTAGATGGTTATCAGCTTGGAAGCGATGGTAAATGGCTTGGAGAAAAAGCTACAAACGAAAATGCTGCTTACTATCAAGTAGTGCCTGTCACAGCAAATATCTATAATGCAGATGGTGAAAAGCTCTCCTATATATCGCAAGGTAGTGTCGTATGGCTAGATAAGGATAGAAAAAGTGATGACAAGAGCTTGGCTATTACTGTTTCTGGTTTGTCAGGCTATATGAAAACAGAAGATTTACAAGCACTAGATTCTAGTAAGGACTTTATCCCTTATTATGAGAGTGATGGACACCGTTTTTATCACTATGTGGCTCAGAATGCTAGTATCCCAGTAGCTGCTCATCTTTCTGATATGGAAGTAGGCAAGAAATATTATTCGGCAGATGGGCTGCATTTTGATGGTTTTAAGCTTGAAAATCCCTTCCTTTTCAAAGATTTGACAGAGGCTACAAACTACAGTGCTGAGGATTTGGATAAGGTATTTAGTCTGTTAAATATTGACAATAGTCTCTTGGAAAATAAGGGAGCTACCTTTAAGGAAGCCGAAGAACATTACCATATCAATGCCCTCTATCTCCTTGCCCATAGTGCCTTAGAAAGTGATTGGGGACGAAGTAAGATTGCCAAAGATAAGAATAATTTCTTTGGAATTACAGCCTATGATACGACACCTTACCTTTCAGCCAAGACATTTGATGATGTGGATAAGGGAATTTTAGGTGCAAGCAAGTGGATTAAGGAAAATTATATCGATAGGGGCAGAACTTTCCTTGGAAATAAGGCGTCTGGTATGAATGTGGAATATGCCTCAGACCCTTATTGGGGCGAAAAAATTGCTAGTGTGATGATGAAAATCAACGAGAAACTAGGTGGCAAAGATTAGTCCTATAATTGAATATGATTTGAGTGAATAGTATGTTAAAAATCCTGATTTCAAGTAAAATCAGGATTTTTTCATGGATGCGATTTTTTCTGGGTCTGGTGTTACACGGAGGGTCTTTTGTCCTGTGTAAGTGACAAAGCCTGGTTTGCCACCAGTTGGTTTGTTGAGTTTCTTGACTTCAATCATATCTACCTGCACCAGATTTGACAGGCGACCTTGAGAGAAGTAAGCGGCCAACTCTGCTGCGTCTGTCTTGACTTCATCAGATGGGTCAAGATTTCCTGAGATGACAACATGGCTTCCAGGAATGTCCTTGGCATGGAACCAAAGTTCCTCCTTGCGGGCCATTTTAAAGGTTAGCTCCTCGTTTTGAAGATTGTTTCTACCGACATAGATGATGGTTTTGCCATCGCTTGCTAGATACTGTTCTGGTTTTTTACGTTTCTGGATTTTTTCCCGTTGTCTTCTGCGGATAAAACCAGTTTGAATCAATTCTTCACGGATTTCAGCGATTTCTTCTAGTCCAGCTTGGTTGAGGACGGTCTCCACACTTTCCAGATAGAGAATGGTTGCCTTGGTTTCTTCAATCAGATCAGTCAAGTATTTGACAGCTTCTTTTAATTTCTGATAACGTTTAAAGTAGCGTTGGGCATTCTGGTTGGGAGTCAGAGCCTTATCAAGCGCAATGGTGATAGGTTGGTTGGTATAGTAGTTGTCTAGGATAACCTGGTCTTGGTCGTTAGGCACTTGGTGGAGGAAGGTTGTCAGCAATTCCCCTTTTTGACGAAATTCTTCAGCATTGTCTGTCGCCAATAATTCTTTTTCTTGTTTTTTTAGCTTATGTCGATTTTTCTGAAGTTCATTTTCAACACGGCGAATGAGTTCACTGGCTTGCTGTTTGACGCGGTCGCGCTCAGCCTTGTCCTTATAGTAGGTGTCCAACAAATCAGAAAGACTGGCAAAAGGCTCTTCCACTTGATTTGCAAAAGGAACTGGACTGAAGGAAGTCTCAGTCAAGCATGGCTTGGTTTCTTGATTGAAAAAGTTTCGGAAAGTGGAAAGTTTTTCACTAACCAGTATGCTTTCCAATTCATTTGCTGTATCGCGTCCCAGACCTTGAAAGAGGCTTTGAAGATTTTTAGCTGTCGTTTCCTGTGTTTGCAGGATTTCAAAGAGTTTCTCGTCCTTGATCGTAAAAGGATTGAGAGATTCCGTACTTGGCGGAGAGATATAGGTCGATCCAGGAAGCAAGGTGCGGTAGCTATTTTGTGAAAAGCCAACATGTTTGATAACTTCGAGGATTTTATGACTGCTTTTATCGACCAGTAGAATATTACTGTGTTTACCCATAATCTCGATAATCAAGGTAGCCTGGATATGGTCTCCAATCTCGTTTTTATTGGAAACTGTCATTTCCACAATACGGTCATTTTCCACTTGCTCAATTGATTCAATCAGGGCACCCTGCAAATATTTTCTTAAAACCATGATAAAGGTAGAAGGTTGGGCTGGATTTTCAAAAGTCGTTTGGGTTAGCTGAATGCGTCCGAAAACTGGATGAGCAGAAAGGAGCAGACGATGGCTTTGGCGATTGCTGCGGATTTGCAAGACCAACTCTTGTTCAAAAGGCTGATTGATTTTTTGAATGCGACCATTCACTAACTCTCTTCGCAATTCCTCAACCATGTGGTGTAAAAAAAATCCGTCAAATGACATCGTTCTCTCCTTGTGATTGTATTCCATAGTATTATATCAAAAAGGTAGAATAAAATCATGGAAATGTGGTATAATAAAGCCAAGTAAAGAGAAACGAGAAGCACATGTATATTGAAATGGTAGATGAAACTGGTCAAGTTTCAAAAGAAATGTTGCAACAAACCCAAGAAATTTTGGAATTTGCAGCCCAAAAATTAGGCAAAGAAGACAAGGAGATGGCGGTTACCTTTGTGACCAATGAGCGTAGTCATGAACTCAATCTGGAGTACCGTGACACAGACCGTCCGACAGATGTCATCAGCCTTGAATATAAGCCAGAGTTGGAAATTGCCTTTGACGAGGAAGATTTGCTTGAAAATCCAGAATTGGCAGAGATGATGTCTGAGTTTGATGCCTATATTGGGGAACTGTTCATCTCTATTGATAAGGCTCATGAGCAGGCCGAGGAATATGGCCATAGCTTTGAGCGTGAGATGGGCTTCTTGGCAGTACACGGCTTTTTACATATCAACGGCTATGATCACTACACTCCGGAAGAAGAAGCGGAGATGTTCGGTTTACAAGAAGAAATTTTGACAGCCTATGGACTCACAAGACAATAAACGAAAATGGAAAAATCGTGACCTGATATCTAGTTTAGAATTTGCCCTCACAGGGATTTTTACTGCTATCAAGGAAGAACGCAATATGCGAAAACATGCAGTGACGGCTCTCGTGGTCATCCTAGCAGGTTTTGTTTTTCAGGTGTCACGAATTGAATGGCTCTTTCTCCTATTGAGCATTTTCTTGGTAGTAGCCTTTGAAATTATTAACTCTGCTATTGAAAATGTGGTGGATTTGGCCAGTCACTATCACTTTTCCATGCTGGCTAAAAATGCCAAGGATATGGCGGCTGGCGCGGTATTAGTGGTCTCTCTTTTCGCAGCCTTAACAGGCGCATTGATTTTTCTCCCACGAATCTGGGATTTATTATTTTAAACAGTAAGAGGAAATTATGACTTTTAAATCAGGCTTTGTAGCCATTTTAGGACGTCCCAATGTTGGGAAGTCAACTTTTTTAAATCACGTTATGGGGCAAAAGATTGCCATCATGAGTGACAAGGCGCAGACAACGCGCAACAAAATCATGGGAATTTACACGACCGATAGGGAGCAGATTGTCTTTATCGACACACCAGGGATTCACAAGCCTAAAACGGCCCTTGGAGATTTCATGGTAGAATCTGCCTATAGCACCCTTCGTGAAGTGGACACCGTTCTTTTCATGGTGCCTGCTGATGAAGCGCGTGGTAAGGGGGACGATATGATTATCGAGCGTCTTAAGGCTGCCAAGGTTCCTGTGATTTTGGTGGTGAACAAGATCGATAAGGTTCACCCAGATCAGCTTTTGTCTCAGATTGATGATTTCCGTATTCAGATGGACTTCAAGGAAATTGTACCAATCTCAGCTCTTCAAGGAAATAACGTTTCTCGTCTAGTGGATATTTTGAGTGAAAATCTAGATGAAGGTTTCCAATATTTCCCGTCTGATCAAATTACAGACCATCCAGAACGTTTCTTGGTTTCAGAGATGGTTCGCGAGAAAGTCTTGCACCTAACTCGTGAAGAGATTCCGCATTCTGTTGCAGTAGTTGTGGATTCTATGAAACGAGATGAAGAGACAGACAAGGTTCATATCCGTGCAACCATCATGGTTGAGCGCGATAGTCAGAAAGGAATTATCATCGGTAAAGGTGGCGCTATGCTTAAGAAAATTGGTAGCATGGCCCGTCGTGATATTGAACTCATGCTAGGAGACAAGGTCTTCCTAGAAACATGGGTCAAGGTCAAGAAAAACTGGCGCGATAAGAAGCTAGATTTGGCTGACTTTGGCTATAATGAAAAAGAATACTAAGTAGAGGTGGGCTCATGCCTGCTTCTTGTTTTTACAGAAGGAGGACTTATGCCTGAATTACCTGAGGTTGAAACCGTTCGTCGTGGCTTAGAAAAATTGATTTTGGGAAAGAAGATTTCGAGTATAGAAATTCGCTATTCCAAGATGATTAAAACGGACTTGGACGAGTTTCAAAAGGAAGTGCCTGGTCAGATTGTTGAGTCAATGGGACGTCGTGGTAAATATTTGATTTTCTATCTGACAGACAAGGTCTTGATTTCCCATCTGCGGATGGAGGGCAAGTATTTTTACTATCCGGACCAGGTTCCAGAACGCAAACATGCCCATGTTTTCTTTCAGTTTGAGGATGGTGGCACGCTTGTTTATGAGGATGTACGCAAGTTTGGTACTATGGAACTCTTGGCTCCTGACCTTTTAGACGCCTACTTTCTTTCTAAAAAATTAGGTCCTGAACCAAGCGAACAAGACTTTGATGTGCAGGTCTTTCAAGCTGCCCTATCCAAGTCTAAAAAGCCTATCAAATCCCATCTCCTAGACCAGACTTTGGTAGCTGGACTTGGCAATATCTATGTGGATGAGGTTCTCTGGCGAGCTCAGGTTCATCCGGCTAGACTTTCCCAGACTTTGACAGCAGAAGAAGCGACAGCTATTCATGACCAGACCATTGCTGTATTGGGACAGGCTGTTGAAAAAGGTGGTTCCACCATTCGGACCTATACCAATGCCTTTGGGGAAGATGGAACCATGCAGGATTTTCATCAGGTCTATGATAAGGCTGGTCAAGCATGCTCACGCTGTGGAACTCTAATTGAGAAAATCCAACTAGGCGGACGTGGAACTCACTTTTGTCCTCAGTGCCAAAGGAGGGGCTGATGGGAAAAATCATTGGAATCACTGGGGGAATTGCCTCTGGTAAGTCAACCGTGACAAATTTTCTAAGAAAGCAAGGTTTTCAAGTAGTGGATGCCGACGCAGTCGTCCACCAACTACAGAAACTTGGTGGTCGTCTGTTTGAGGCTCTAGTCCAGCACTTTGGGCAAGAAATCATCCTTGCAAACGGAGAACTCAAGCGCCCTCTCCTAGCTAGTCTTATCTTTTCAAATCTTGAAGAACGAGAATGGTCTAAGCAAATCCAAGGAGAGATTATCCGTGAGGAACTAGCTACGTTGAGAGACCAGTTGGCTCAGACAGAAGAGATTTTCTTCATGGATATTCCCTTGCTTTTTGAACAAGACTATGCCTCTTGGTTTGATGAGACTTGGTTGGTCTATGTGGACCGAGATGTCCAAGTAGAACGCTTAATGAAAAGGGACCAGTTGTCCAAAGATGAAGCTGAGTTTCGTCTGGCAGCCCAGTGGCCTTTAGAAAAAAAGAAAGATTTGGCCAGTCATGTTCTAGATAACAATGGAAATCAGGACCAGCTTCTTACTCAGGTGTTCTCCCTGCTTGAGGGAGGTAAGCAAGATGACAGAGATTAACTGGAAGGATAATCTGCGTATTGCCTGGTTTGGTAATTTTCTGACAGGAGCCAGTATTTCCTTAGTTGTGCCTTTTATGCCCATCTTTGTGGAAAATCTAGGTGTAGGGAGTGAGCAAGTCGCTTTTTATGCAGGTTTAGCTATTTCTGTCTCTGCCATTTCTGCAGCACTTTTCTCTCCTATCTGGGGTATCCTTGCTGATAAATACGGTCGAAAACCCATGATGATTCGTGCTGGTCTGGCCATGACTATCACTATGGGGGGATTGGCTTTTGTGCCAAATATTTATTGGCTAATCTTTCTTCGTTTACTGAATGGTGTATTTGCGGGTTTTGTTCCCAATTCAACGGCCTTGATAGCCAGTCAGGTTCCCAAGGAGAAATCAGGAACTGCCTTAGGTGCTTTGTCTACTGGCGTAGTTGCAGGTACTCTAACTGGTCCCTTTATTGGTGGCTTTATCGCAGAATTATTTGGTATTCGTACTGTTTTCTTACTGGTTGGTAGTTTTCTGTTTTTAGCTGCTGTTTTGACTATTTGCTTTATCAAGGAAGATTTTCAACCAGTAGCCAAGGAAAAGGTCATCCCAACAAAGGAATTGTTTACCTCAGTTAAATACCCCTATCTCTTGGTCAACCTCTTTCTGACCAGTTTTGTCATCCAATTTTCAGCCCAATCAATCGGCCCTATTTTAGCTCTTTATGTACGTGACTTAGGGCAGACAGAGAATCTTCTTTTTGTCTCTGGTTTGATTGTGTCCAGTATGGGCTTTTCCAGCATGATGAGTGCAGGAGTCATGGGCAAGCTAGGTGACAAGGTGGGGAATCATCGCCTCTTGGTTGTAGCCCAGTTTTATTCAGTCATCATCTATCTCCTCTGTGCCAATGCCTCTAGCCCCCTTCAACTAGGACTTTATCGTTTCCTCTTTGGCTTGGGGACCGGTGCCCTGATTCCTGGAGTTAATGCCCTTCTCAGTAAGATGACACCCAAAGCTGGTATTTCGAGGGTCTTTGCCTTCAATCAGGTATTCTTTTATCTGGGAGGTGTCGTTGGGCCTATGGCAGGTTCTGCAGTAGCAGGTCAATTTGGCTACCATGCTGTCTTTTATGCGACAAGCCTTTGTGTTGCCTTTAGTTGTCTCTTTAACCTGATTCAATTTCGAACATTATTAAAAGTAAAGGAAATCTAGTGCGAGTAAAAATTAATCTCAAATGCTCCTCTTGTGGTAGTATCAATTACCTAACCAGTAAAAACTCCAAAACCCATCCAGACAAGATTGAGGTTTTAAAGTATTGTCCCAAGGAAAGAAAAGTAACCCTACATCTTGAATCTAAGTAGATTTTATGGTAAAATAATAGGGATTTTAAGGAGTTTGATATGTATAACCTATTATTAACCATTTTATTAGTATTATCTGTTGTGATTGTGATTGCGATTTTCATGCAACCAACCAAAAACCAATCCAGCAATGTATTTGATGCCAGCTCAGGTGATTTGTTTGAACGCAGTAAAGCACGCGGTTTCGAAGCTGTAATGCAGCGTTTGACGGGGATTTTAGTCTTTTTCTGGCTAGCCATTGCCTTAGCATTGACGGTATTATCAAGTAGATAAGAAAATAATGGGCAGGACTAGGTCTTTGCCTCTTTTTATTTTTAAAGGATGTTTGAGAAGGTTTTACAGTAAAAGAAAATTAAAAAATCTAGAAAGAAAATATGAAAGATAGAATAAAAGAATATTTACAAGACAAGGGAAAGGTGACTGTCAATGACTTGGCTCAGGCTTTGGGAAAAGACAAGTCCAAGGATTTTCGTGAGTTGATTAAAACCTTGTCCTTAATGGAAAGAAAGCACCAGATTCGCTTTGAAGAAGATGGCAGTCTGACCTTGGAAGCCAAGAAAAAACATGAGATTACCCTCAAGGGAATTTTTCATGCCCATAAAAATGGCTTTGGTTTTGTCAGCCTAGAAGGCGAGGAGGACGACCTTTTTGTAGGAAAAAACGATGTTAACTACGCCATTGATGGCGATACCGTTGAGGTCGTCATCAAGAAAGTCGCTGACCGCAATAAGGGAACAGCAGCGGAAGCAAAAATTATCGATATCTTAGAACACAGTTTGACAACTGTTGTCGGTCAAATCGTTCTTGATCAGGAAAAGCCTAAGTATGCAGGCTACATCCGTTCGAAAAATCAGAAAATCAGTCAACCGATTTATGTTAAGAAACCAGCCCTTAAACTGGAGGGAACCGAAGTTCTCAAGGTCTTTATCGATAAATACCCAAGCAAGAAACATGATTTCTTTGTCGCAAGTGTTCTCGATGTGGTGGGGCATTCAACGGATGTTGGAATTGATGTCCTTGAGGTTTTGGAGTCTATGGACATTGTATCCGAGTTTCCAGAAGCTGTTGTCAAGGAAGCAGAAAGTGTTCCTGATGCTCCGTCTCAAAAGGATATGGAAGGCCGTCTGGATTTGAGGGATGAAATTACCTTTACCATTGACGGTGCGGATGCCAAGGACTTGGACGATGCAGTGCATATCAAGGCTCTGAAAAATGGCAATCTGGAGCTGGGGGTTCACATCGCCGATGTTTCCTATTATGTGACTGAGGGTTCAGCTCTTGACAAGGAAGCCCTTAATCGTGCGACTTCTGTTTATGTGACAGACCGCGTGGTGCCAATGCTTCCAGAGCGTTTGTCAAATGGCATCTGCTCTCTCAATCCTCAAGTTGACCGCCTGACCCAATCTGCCATTATGGAGATTGATAAACATGGTCGTGTAGTCAACTACACCATCACACAAACGGTTATCAAGACAAGCTTCCGTATGACCTATAGTGATGTCAATGATATCCTAGCTGGCGACGAGGAAAAGCGGCAAGACTATCAGAAAATTGTTCCTAGTATCGAACTTATGGCCAAGCTTCATGAAACTTTAGAAAACATGCGTGTGAAACGTGGAGCCCTCAATTTTGATACCAATGAAGCTAAGATTTTAGTGGATAAGCAAGGTAAGCCTGTTGATATCGTTCTTCGTCAGCGTGGTGTTGCCGAGCGCATGATTGAGTCCTTTATGTTGATGGCTAACGAAACAGTGGCTGAGCACTTTAGCAAGCTGGATTTGCCTTTTATTTATCGTATCCATGAGGAGCCAAAGGCTGAAAAGGTTCAGAAGTTTATTGATTATGCTTCGAGCTTTGGCTTGCGCATTTATGGGACTGCTAGTGAGATGAGCCAGGAGGCCCTCCAAGACATCATGCGTACTGTTGAGGGAGAACCTTATGCAGATGTATTGTCCATGATGCTTCTTCGCTCTATGCAGCAGGCTCGCTATTCGGAGCACAATCACGGCCACTATGGACTAGCTGCTGACTATTATACTCACTTTACTAGTCCGATTCGTCGTTATCCAGACCTTCTTGTTCACCGTATGATTCGTGATTATGGCCGTTCTAAGGAAATAGCAGAGCATTTTGAGCAAGTGATTCCAGAGATTGCGACCCAGTCTTCCAACCGTGAACGTCGTGCCATTGAGGCTGAGCGTGAAGTCGAAGCTATGAAAAAGGCTGAATATATGGAAGAATACGTGGGTGACGAGTACGATGCTGTTGTATCAAGTATTGTCAAATTCGGTCTCTTTGTCGAATTGCCAAACACAGTTGAAGGCTTGATTCACATCACTAATCTACCTGAATTTTATCATTTCAATGAACGTGATTTGACTCTTCGTGGAGAGAAATCAGGAACAACCTTCCGTGTAGGTCAGCAAATCCGTATCCGAGTTGAAAGAGCTGACAAGATGACGGGTGAAATTGATTTCTCATATATCCCAAGTGAGTTTGATGTGATCGAAAAAGGGTTGAAACAGTCTAGTCGTAGTGACAGAGGACGTGGTTCAAATCGTCGTTCAGATAAGAAGGAAGACAAAAGAAAATCAGGACGCTCAAATGATAAGCGCAAGCATTCACAAAAAGACAAGAAGAAAAAAGGAAAGAAACCTTTTTATAAGGAAGTAGCTAAGAAAGGAGCCAAGCATGGCAAAGGGCGAGGGAAAGGTCGTTGCACAAAATAAAAAGGCACGCCACGACTATACAATCGTAGATACGCTAGAAGCAGGGATGGTCCTGACTGGGACTGAAATCAAGAGTGTGCGAGCTGCTCGAATCAATCTCAAGGATGGTTTTGCCCAAGTAAAAAATGGGGAAGTCTGGTTGAGCAATGTTCATATCGCACCTTATGAAGAGGGCAATATCTGGAACCAAGAACCAGAACGTCGTCGAAAACTCTTACTCCATAAGAAGCAAATCCAAAAGTTGGAACAAGAGACCAAAGGAACAGGAATGACCCTGGTTCCCCTTAAAGTCTATATCAAAGATGGTTATGCCAAGCTCCTTTTAGGTTTAGCTAAAGGGAAGCATGACTATGATAAACGGGAGTCTATCAAACGACGTGAGCAGAATCGCGATATTGCGCGTGTGATGAAAGCAGTCAACCAACGATAAAAAGAGGAATGAAAATGGAAAAACTAGTTGCCTATAAACGCATGCCTTTGTGGACTAAAGAAACCATGCCAGAGGCTGTTCAGCAGAAACACAATACCAAGGTTGGGACTTGGGGCAAGATTACTGTTCTAAAAGGAACTCTCAAGTTTATTGAGTTGACCGAAGAAGGGGAAGTTCTAGCTGAACACCTATTTGAAGCAGGGGCTGACAATCCCATGGCACAACCACAAGCCTGGCACCGAGTGGAGGCTGTAACAGACGATGTAGAATGGTATTTAGAATTTTATTGTAAACCTGAGGATTATTTCCCTAAAAAATACAATACCAATCCGGTTCATTCAGAGGTCCTAGAGGCAATGCAGACAGTAAAACCAGGGAAAGCCTTGGATTTGGGCTGTGGTCAAGGCCGTAATGCACTCTTTCTAGCCCAGCAAGGTTTTGATGTGACAGCTGTAGATCAAAATGAACTGGCCCTTGAAATCTTGCAAAGCATTGTGGAGCAAGAAGATTTGGATATGCCTGTTGGTCTTTACGATATCAATTCAGCTAGCATTGGACAAGCGTATGATTTTATCGTATCGACGGTGGTGCTGATGTTTCTGCAAGCAGACCGCATTCCTGCAATTATCAAAAATATGCAGGAGCATACCACGGTCGGTGGTTATAATCTTATCGTTTGTGCTATGGACACGGAGGATTATCCTTGCTCTGTGAACTTCCCATTTACCTTTAAAGAAGGGGAATTGGCAGACTATTACAAGGACTGGGAATTGGTTAAGTACAATGAAAATCCAGGCCATTTGCACCGTCGCGATGAGAATGGCAATCGTATTCAACTACGCTTTGCGACCATGCTAGCTAAGAAAATAAAGTAAATAAGAATGAAGATTAGGAAATTTCCTGATCTTTTTTCTTTTTTTACGAATAATATAGAAAAGGAGGGAAATCATGTTTGTTGCGAGAGATGCTAGAGGAGAATTGGTAAATGTGTTAGAGGATAAGCTTGAGAAGGAAGAATACACCTGCCCAGCTTGTGGAGGTAAGCTCCGTTTGCGGCAAGGAGCAAGTGTCCGGACCCATTTTGCCCACAAAACCTTAAAAGACTGTGATTTTTCCTCTGAAAATGAAAGTCCAGAACACCTGGCAAATAAAGAATCCCTTTATCACTGGTTGAAAACAGAGGCTGAGGTGCAATTAGAATACCTGCTTCCAGAGCTTAAACAGATTGCGGATGTATTTGTAAATGGTCATCTTGCTCTAGAAGTTCAGTGTAGTCCCTTGCCTCAAAAAGTTCTTAAAGAGCGTAGCGAGGGTTATCGTAGTCAGGGTTACCAAGTACTGTGGTTGCTGGGAGAAAAACTGTGGCTCAAGGAGCGTTTGACCCGTCTGCAACAAGGTTTTCTTTATTTCAGTCAAAACATGGGATTTTATATTTGGGAATTGGACAAGAAAAAACAGGTTTTAAGGCTTAAATATCTCATACACCAGGATCTTCGAGGCAAACTCCATTATCAAATCAAGGAATTTCCCTATGGCCAAGATAGTCTACTGGAGATATTACGTTTTCCCTATAAGAAACAAAAAATATCTCATTTTACAGTTTCTGAGGATAAGGACATCTGTAGCTATATTCAGCAACAACTCTATTATCAAAATCCTATTTGGATGAAAGAACAAGCAGAAGCCTATCAAAAGGGGGAAAATCTCCTGACTTATGGGCTAAAAGAATGGTATCCACAAATTCGACCATTAGTAGGTGAGTTTTGCCAAATTGAGAAGGACTTAACCAGCTATTATCAGTATTTTCAAACCTATTACAAAGAAAATCCTCAAAATGATTGGCAAAAGCTTTATCCACCAGCCTTTTATCAGCAATATTTCTTGAAAAATATGGTAAAATAGAAAGGATGGAGGAATCTAATGGTATTACAAAGAAATGAAATAAATGAAAAAGATACATGGGATCTATCAACGATTTACCCAACTGACCAGGCTTGGGAAGAAGCCTTAAAAGATTTAACAGAACAATTGGAGAAAGTAGTCCAGTATGAAGGTCATCTCTTGGATAGTGCGGATAGCCTACTAGAAATTACTGAATTTTCTCTTGAAATGGAACGCCAGATGGAGAAGCTTTACGTTTATGCTCATATGAAAAATGACCAGGATACACGTGAAGCCAAGTACCAAGAGTACTATGCTAAGGCAATGACTCTCTATAGCCAGCTAGACCAAGCTTTTTCATTCTATGAACCTGAATTTATGGATATTAGCGAAAAGCAGTATGCTGACTTTTTAGAAGCTCAACCAAAATTGCGGGTTTATCAACACTATTTTGACAAGCTTTTACAAGGCAAGGAACACGTTCTTTCACAACGTGAAGAAGAATTATTGGCTGGAGCTGGGGAAATCTTTGGTTCGGCAAGTGAAACCTTTGCGATTTTAGATAATGCAGATATCGTCTTTCCATTTGTTAAAGATGAAGATGGTAACGAAGTACAATTATCACATGGCGTTTATATGCACTTGATGGAGTCTAAAAATCGTGGGGTTCGCCGTGGTGCCTATCAAGCCCTCTATGCGACTTACGAACAATTCCAACATACTTATGCCAAAACCTTGCAAACCAATGTTAAGGTGCAAAACTACCGAGCAAAAGTTCGCAACTACAAGAGTGCTCGTCATGCAGCCCTAGCGGCCAATTTTGTTCCAGAGAGCGTTTATGACAATTTGGTAGCAGCAGTTCGCAAGCATTTACCCCTCTTGCATCGTTACCTTGAGCTTCGTTCAAAGATTTTGGGGATTTCAGACCTCAAGATGTACGATGTCTACACACCGCTTTCATCTGTTGAATATAGCTTTACCTACCAAGAAGCTTTGAAAAAGGCAGAAGATGCCTTGGCAGTCTTGGGTGAGGATTACTTGAGCCGTGTTAAACGTGCCTTCAGCGAGCGTTGGATTGATGTTTACGAAAATCAAGGCAAGCGTTCAGGTGCCTACTCTGGCGGTTCTTACGATACCAATGCCTTTATGCTCCTTAACTGGCAGGACAATCTAGACAATCTCTTTACCCTTGTCCATGAGACTGGTCACAGTATGCATTCAAGCTATACTCGTGAAACGCAGCCTTATGTTTACGGAGATTATTCTATCTTCTTGGCTGAGATTGCATCAACTACCAATGAAAATATCTTGACGGAGAAATTATTGGAAGAAGTGGAAGACGACGCAACGCGCTTTGCTATTCTCAATAACTTCCTAGACGGTTTCCGTGGAACAGTTTTCCGCCAAACTCAATTTGCTGAGTTTGAACACGCCATTCACCAAGCGGATCAAAATGGTGAAGTCTTGACAAGCGATTTCTTAAATAAACTCTATGCAGACTTGAACCAAGAGTATTATGGTTTGAGTAAGGAAGACAATCCTGAAATCCAATATGAGTGGGCTCGCATTCCACACTTCTACTATAACTACTATGTATATCAATATTCAACAGGCTTTGCAGCAGCCTCAGCCCTGGCTGAAAAAATTGTCCATGGTAGTCAAGAAGATCGTGACCGCTATATCGACTACCTCAAGGCAGGTAAATCTGACTATCCACTTAATGTCATGAGAAAAGCTGGTGTTGATATGGAGAAGGAAGACTATCTCAACGATGCTTTTGCAGTCTTCGAACGTCGTTTGAATGAGTTTGAAGCCCTTGTTGAAAAATTGGGATTGGCATAAGATGGTTGAATCATATAGCAAGAATGCCAACCATAACATGCGTCGTCCTGTCGTCAAGGAAGAAATTGTGGACTTGATGCGTCAGCGTCAAAAGCAAGTCACAGGATCTTTGAAAGAATTGGAAGACTTTGCTCGCAAGGAAAATATTCCAATCATTCCCCATGAAACGGTTGCTTATTTCCGTTTTCTCATGGAAACCATGCAACCTAAAAACATTCTGGAAATTGGGACGGCTATCGGTTTTTCTGCCCTCTTGATGGCAGAACATGCGCCAAAGGCTAAGATTACAACCATTGACCGCAATCCAGAAATGATTGGTTTTGCCAAGGAAAATTTTGCCCAGTTTGACAGTCGCAAGCAAATCACACTCCTAGAGGGAGATGCGGTAGATGTCTTATCTACCTTGACAGAGTCTTATGATTTTGTCTTTATGGATTCTGCTAAGTCTAAATACATCGTCTTTCTGCCAGAAATCCTCAAACACTTGGATGTTGGAGGTGTGGTTATCTTGGATGATATTTTCCAAGGTGGTGATGTTGCCAAGGATATTATGGAAGTCCGTCGTGGCCAGCGAACCATTTACAGAGGACTTCAAAGACTATTTGATGCAACTTTAGACAATCCAGGACTCACCGCAACACTAGTACCTCTGGGGGACGGCATTCTCATGCTTCGTAAAAATGTAGCAGATGTTCAATTGCCTGACAGCGAATGATTTTCAGAAAAATTTAAGAAAATATAGTAAAATAGATAGGGTAACACTTATCTCAAAGGAGTAGACATGAAGAAAAAACTATTGGCAGGTGCCATTACACTATTATCAGTAGCAACTTTAGCAGCTTGTTCGAAAGGTTCAGAAGGGGCAGACCTTATCAGCATGAAAGGGGATGTCATCACAGAACATCAATTTTATGAGCAAGTAAAAAGCAACCCTTCAGCTCAACAAGTGTTGTTGAACTTGACCATCCAAAAAGTATTTGAGAAGCAATATGGCTCAGAAGTAGATGATAAAGAAGTCAACGATACTATTGCCGAAGAAGAAAAACAATATGGTGAGAACTACCAACGTGTCTTGTCGCAAGCAGGAATGACTCTTGAAACACGTAAAGCTCAAATTCGTACAAGTAAATTGGTTGAGTTGGCAGTTAAAAAAGCAGCAGAAGCTGAATTGACAGATGATGCCTATAAGAAGGCCTTTGACGAGTACACTCCAGATGTAACGGCTCAAATCATCCGTCTTGATAATGAAGATAAGGCCAAAGAAGTTCTCGAAAAAGCCAAGGCAGAAGGTGCTGATTTTGCTCAATTAGCCAAAGATAATTCAACTGATGAGAAAACCAAAGCGAATGGTGGAGAAATCACCTTTGATTCTGCTTCAACAGAAGTACCAGAACAAGTTAAGAAAGCTGCTTTTGCTTTAGATGTAAATGGTGTTTCTGATGTGATCACAGCCGCTGGCACACAAGCTTACAGTAGCCAATATTACATTGTAAAACTCATTAAGAAAACAGAAAAATCATCTAATATTGATGACTACAAAGAAAAATTAAAAACTGTTATCTTGACTCAAAAACAAAATGATTCAACATTTGTTCAAAGCATTATCGGAAAAGAATTACAAGCAGCCAATATCAAGGTTAAAGATCAAGCCTTCCAAAATATCTTTACCCAATATATTGGTGGCGGAGATTCAAGCTCAAGCAGTTCATCAAAAGAATAAAACAGAAAAGGGCCAAGTGCTCTTTTTCTTATGACAAAAATGGTCTATCTGATGGATAAGAGTTTTTTTCTTTCGGAAAAAATGGTATAATAGCAATCAAAACTAGAAAACAAACGGAATTTGGGAAGCAATTGTGTTGTTCTCATTAGATTGGTGATACTATGAAGATTAGTAAAAGGCACCTATTAAATTATTCTATTCTAGTTCCTTACTTACTTTTATCTATTTTGGGCTTGATTGTGGTTTATTCGACAACCAGTGCTATTTTGATTCAAGAAGGCCAAAGTGCACTGCAGTTGGTCCGAAGTCAGGGAATATTTTGGATATTTAGTTTGATACTGATTGCCTTGATATATAAGTTGAAACTGAATTTTTTAAGAAACGAACGTCTTCTATTTATCGTTATGTTCGTTGAGTTGATTCTATTAGCCTTGGCTCGGATAATTGGTATTCCTGTCAATGGAGCCTATGGCTGGATTTCTGTAGGACCTTTGACCATTCAGCCAGCCGAATATTTGAAAATTATTATTATTTGGTATCTAGCAAATAAATTTTCCAAACAACAAGAGGATATAGCTATTTATGATTTTCAAGTTTTGACACAGAATCAGTGGCTTCCTCGTGCGTTTAATGACTGGCGCTTTGTTCTCTTTGTACTGATTGGGAGCCTTGCTATTTTCCCAGATTTGGGGAATGCTTCTATTTTAGCTTTGGTTGCCTTGATTATGTATACGATTAGTGGTATCGCTTATAGATGGTTTATTGCCTTTTTGGGAATTTTGGTGGGAGTTTCTGCCCTATCCTTATCACTGATTTCTTTTATAGGGGTTGATAAGTTTTCAAAAGTTCCGGTATTTGGTTACGTGGCTAAGCGTTTCAGTGCCTACTTTAATCCCTTTGCCGATTTGGCAGGAGCAGGCCACCAACTTGCAAATTCCTACTTTGCCATGGTAAATGGTGGTTGGTTTGGTCTAGGCTTAGGAAATTCAATTGAAAAACGTGGCTATTTACCAGAGGCCCATACAGACTTTGTATTTTCAATTGTCATTGAAGAGTTTGGATTTGTGGGAGCCGGCTTGATTTTAGCACTTGTCTTTTTCCTGATTTTGCGAATTATCCTAGTCGGTATTCGTGCTAAGAATCCCTTTAATTCCATGATGGCGATTGGGGTTGGTGGTATGATGTTGGTCCAGGTCTTTGTCAATATCGGTGGAATTTCTGGTATTATTCCTTCTACAGGAGTAACCTTCCCCTTCTTATCGCAAGGAGGGAATAGTCTTCTGGTCTTGTCTGTAGCCATCGCTTTTGTCTTAAATATTGATGCAAGTGAAAAACGTGCCCAATTGTATGAGGAGTTAGAAGCTCACTCATCAAACTATATGTAGAGCTGATAGTGGAAAGGATTACCTATGTCTCTTCAAAAATTAGAAAACTATAGTAATAAAGCTGTCGTGCAAGAAGAAGTATTGATTTTAACAGAATTGTTAGAAGATATCACTAAAAATATGCTTGCCCCAGAGACTTTTGAAAAAATCATGGAGTTGAAAGAATTATCAACTCAAGAAGATTATCAAGGCTTGAACCAATTGGTTACTAGTCTAACAAATGATGAAATGGCTTATATTTCACGCTATTTCTCTATCTTGCCCCTTTTGATTAATATTTCAGAAGACGTGGATTTGGCCTATGAAATCAACCACCAAAATAATATCGATCAAGATTATCTTGGTAAATTGTCAGCAACAATCAAAATGGTTGCAGAAAAAGAAAATGCGGTTGAAATTCTAGAACACTTGAATGTTGTCCCTGTTTTGACAGCCCATCCAACACAAGTGCAACGTAAGAGTATGTTGGATTTGACCAACCATATCCATACCCTCTTGCGTAAGTATCGTGATGTGAAATTAGGCTTGATCAATAAGGAAAAATGGCATAATGATCTCCGTCGTTATATTGAGATTATCATGCAGACAGACATGATTCGTGAAAAGAAATTGAAAGTAACCAATGAAATCACGAATGTCATGGAATACTACAATAGTTCATTCCTGAAGGCTGTTCCTCATTTGACTGCTGAGTACAAGCGTCTGGCTAAAAAACATGGACTGGAGTTGAAACATCCTAAACCAATTACCATGGGAATGTGGATTGGTGGAGACCGTGATGGGAATCCTTTTGTTACAGCAGATACCTTGAAACAATCTGCTATGACTCAGTGTGAAGTCATCATGAATTACTATGATGAAAAGATCTACCAACTTTATCGTGAATTTTCTCTCTCAACCAGTATAGTCAATGTGAGCAAGCAAGTCAGAGAAATGGCTCGTCAATCCAAGGATAACTCGATTTATCGTGAAAAAGAACTTTACCGCCGTGCCTTATTTGATATTCAATCAAAAATCCAAGCAACAAAAACCTATCTGATTGAGGATAAGGAAGTTGGGGCTCGCTATGAAACAGCTAATGATTTTTATAAGGACTTAATTACCATACGTGATTCCCTCTTGGAAAATAAGGGTGAAGCACTGATTTCTGGCGATTTTGTTGAATTGATTCAGGCAGTTGAAATTTTTGGTTTCTATTTGGCATCTATTGACATGCGTCAAGATTCTAGTGTTCACGAAGCCTGTGTAGCTGAACTCTTGAAATCAGCAGGAATTCATTCTCATTATAGCGAACTCAGTGAAGAAGAAAAATGCCAACTTCTTTTGAAAGAATTAGAAGAAGATCCACGTATTCTTTCTGCCACTCATGTTGAAAAATCAGAGTTACTTGAAAAAGAATTAGCAATCTTTAAGGCTGCTCGTAAGTTGAAAGATAAGTTGGGAGATGATGTTATTCGTCAGACTATCATTTCACATGCAACCAGCGTATCAGACATGCTGGAATTGGCTATCTTGCTAAAAGAAGTAGGGTTAGTTGATAAAGAAAGAGCCCGTGTCCAAATCGTTCCTCTCTTTGAAACAATTGAGGACTTGGACCACTCAGAAGAAACTATGAGAGAATACCTTTCTCTTCCTCTTGCTAAGAAATGGATTGCTTCACGTAATAACTACCAAGAAATCATGCTTGGTTACTCTGATAGTAATAAAGATGGTGGCTACCTATCATCATGTTGGACCCTCTACAAGGCTCAACAACAATTGACTGCTATCGGAGATGAATTTGGTGTTAAGGTTACCTTCTTCCATGGCCGTGGTGGGACTGTCGGTCGTGGTGGTGGACCAACCTATGAAGCCATCACATCTCAACCGCTCAAATCCATTAAGGATCGTATCCGCTTGACGGAGCAGGGGGAAGTAATTGGGAATAAATACGGTAACAAAGACGCAGCCTACTATAACCTTGAAATGCTAGTATCTGCAGCCATTAACCGTATGATTACTCAGAAGAAGAGTGATACCAATACCTCAAATCGTTATGAGGCAATTATGGACCAAGTGGTGGACCGTAGTTATGATATCTACCGTGATTTGGTCTTTGGTAATGACCATTTCTATGATTATTTCTTCGAGTCAAGTCCAATCAAGGCTATTTCAAGCTTTAACATTGGTTCTCGCCCAGCCGCTCGTAAGACGATTACTGAAATCGGTGGTTTGCGAGCTATCCCTTGGGTATTCTCATGGTCACAAAGCCGCGTCATGTTCCCTGGCTGGTATGGTGTCGGTTCAAGTTTCAAAGAATTTATCGATAAGAATCCAGAAAATATCGCTATCCTACGAGATATGTACCAAAATTGGCCTTTCTTCCAATCGCTTCTTTCAAATGTCGATATGGTCTTGTCAAAATCAAATATGAACATTGCTTTTGAATATGCTAAACTTTGTGAGGATGAAGAAGTAAAAGCAATCTATGAGACTATTCTAAATGAATGGCAAGTCACCAAGGAAGTTATCTTGGCTATCGAAGGTTACGATGAACTCTTGGCTGAAAATCCATATCTAAAAGCAAGTTTGGATTACCGTATGCCTTACTTTAATATCCTTAACTATATCCAGTTGGAGTTGATTAAACGTCAACGTCGAGGAGAATTATCAAGCGACCAAGAAAAATTAATCCATACAACCATCAACGGAATTGCGACAGGATTGCGTAATTCAGGCTGATACCTATCAAGCTTCCTCTTTTCTATAGGGGAAGTTTTTGAATATTTCAAAAAAATGCTAAAAGAGTCTTGACAAGTAGTTGAAAAATGATATAATTTAACCATTCAGAAAAGTAATCATATAAACTTTTTAGAGAGTCTGTGGTAGCTGAAAACAGATAAGTGATGATGATGAAAATTGGGCTGAATGTTATTTAGAATTTGAAATCATAAAAATTCGGTGAGCACACCTTACAGTGCATCTCGTTATTGCGAGACAGAGCGATAGGGAAATTCCCTATAATTGAGGTGGTACCGCGCATCGACGTCCTCACACAAGTTTTTTGTGTGAGGACTTTTTTGATGGAGGTTAGTATGGAAAGAAAACGATGGCGTCGCTTGTTTATACTCAATGAAAATCAAAGTACAAACTAGGAAGCTAGCCGCAGGCTGCTCAAAACACTGTTTTGAGGTTGTGGATAGAACTGACAGAGTCAGTATCATATACCTACGGCAAGGTGAAGCTGACGTGGTTTGAAGAGATTTTCGAAGAGTATTAGATAAGTGAAGTATTTTAAGGAATAAAAAAGGAGAAGTAGAATGAAAAATAAACGTTTAATTGGAATTATCGCTGCATTAGCAGTCTTAGTAGCAGGAAGCTTGATTTACTCTTCAATGAATAAACCAGAAGCTAAGAATGAGAAGAAAGTTGCCAAAGTTGGTGTTCTTCAGTTTGTGAGCCATCCATCTCTTGACTTGATTTATAAAGGGATTCAAGATGGTCTTGCAGAAGAAGGTTATAAAGATGACCAGTTGAAGATTGACTTTATGAACTCAGAAGGTGACCAAAGTAAGGTTGCGACAATGAGTAAACAATTGGTTGCAAATGGGAATGACCTTGTGGTTGGTATTGCAACACCAGCTGCTCAAGGTTTGGCTAGTGCAACAAAAGACCTACCGGTTATCATGGCCGCTATTACTGACCCAATCGGTGCTAACTTGGTTAAAGATTTGAAAAAACCAGGTGGCAACATTACAGGGGTATCTGACCACAATCCAGCTCAACAACAAGTTGAACTCATCAAAGCTTTGACACCAAATGTGAAAACAATCGGAGCTCTTTACTCAAGCAGCGAAGACAATTCAAAAACTCAGGTTGAAGAATTTAAGGCTTATGCTGAAAAAGCAGGTTTGACAGTGGAAACATTTGCAGTTCCTTCAACAAATGAAATTGCTTCAACAGTTAATGTTATGACTAGCAAGGTCGATGCTATCTGGGTTCCAATTGATAACACCATTGCATCAGCTTTTTCAACAGTTGTATCAAGCAACCAATCAGCTAAAAAACCAATCTACCCAAGTGCGACTGCCATGGTAGAAGCAGGTGGTTTGGCATCAGTTGTAGTTGACCAACATGATCTCGGTGTGGCAACAGGTAAAATGATTGCGCAAGTTTTGAAAGGTGCAAAACCAGCTGATACTCCAGTCAATGTCTTTTCAACTGGTAAGTCAGTGATTAATAAAAAATTGGCACAAGAGCTAGGTATTACGATTCCTGAATCTGTTCTAAAAGAAGCAGGGCAAGTGATTGAATAATCTACAATGGAGGAGTTGGGGACATCTCCTCCAATTTTTTACAATAAAAATCATATAGAAAAGGTTAAGAAACAGATGATATTATCTATTATTTCTCAAGGATTTGTCTGGGCTATTTTAGGTCTGGGAATCTTTATGACATTTAGGATTTTGAACTTTCCAGATATGACGACAGAAGGTTCCTTCCCTCTTGGGGGAGCTGTTGCTGTCACTCTGATAACCAAAGGCGTAAACCCCTTTTTAGCGACACTTGTTGCTGTTGGAGCCGGTTGTTTGGCTGGAATGGCAGCTGGACTTCTTTATACAAAAGGGAAGATCCCAACCTTGCTCTCAGGGATTTTGGTGATGACTTCCTGTCACTCTATCATGCTCTTGATTATGGGACGTGCCAATTTAGGCCTGCTTGGAACCAAGCAAATTCAGGATGTCTTACCTTTTGATTCAGATTTGAACCAACTCTTGACAGGTCTTATCTTTGTAAGTCTTGTTATTGCTCTCATGCTCTTTTTCTTGGATACTAAACTTGGACAAGCCTATATTGCTACAGGTGACAATCCTGATATGGCTAGAAGTTTCGGGATTCATACTGGACGCATGGAGCTCATGGGCTTGGTCTTATCAAATGGTGTGATTGCCCTTGCAGGAGCTCTCATTGCCCAGCAAGAAGGGTATGCCGATGTATCTCGAGGAATCGGAGTTATCGTTGTGGGGCTTGCAAGTTTGATTATTGGAGAAGTTATCTTCAAGAGTTTGAGCCTGGCAGAACGTCTGGTTACCATCGTTGTAGGTTCTATCGCTTATCAATTTTTAGTGTGGGCAGTTATCGCTCTTGGCTTTAATACAAGTTACCTTCGTTTGTACAGCGCCGTGATTTTAGCAGTCTGCCTCATGATTCCAACATTTAAGCAAACAATCTTGAAAGGAGCCAAATTAAGCAAATGACAGCAATTGTAGAATTAAAAAATGCAACCAAAGTCGTTAAAAATGGCTTTGATGAAGAAAAGATTATTTTAAATGATGTTTCCTTAGAAATTTTTGAACAGGATTTCATCACGATTTTAGGTGGAAATGGTGCTGGGAAATCAACTCTCTTTAACACTATTGCAGGAACCTTGTCATTAACCAGTGGAACCATCCGTATTTTGGGTGAAGATGTTACCAAGTTTTCACCAGAGAAGCGGGCTAAGTATCTGTCTCGTGTCTTCCAAGATCCAAAGATGGGGACAGCTCCTCGTATGACAGTGGCAGAGAATCTATTGATTGCCAAGTTTCGTGGTGAAAAGCGTGGATTGTTACCACGACGCTTGACTAGTTATAAGAATGAATTTCAGGCGACCATTGAAAAAGTAGGAAATGGTCTTGAGAAACATTTGAATACACCGATTGAGTTCTTATCAGGTGGGCAAAGACAGGCCTTGAGTCTCTTGATGGCAACCTTGAAGCGGCCTGAATTACTCTTGTTAGACGAGCATACTGCGGCCCTTGATCCAAAGACCAGTGTGGCCTTGATGGAATTGACAGACGAATTTGTCAAGAAAGACCAGTTGACAGCTCTTATGATTACCCACCATATGGAAGATGCTCTCAAATATGGCAATCGCTTGATTGTCATGAAAGAAGGACGAATTATCCAAGATTTGAACCAAGAAGAAAAAGCAAAAATGAAAATCTCTGATTATTATCAGCTCTTTGAATAAAGTAGGGAAAATGAGTGAAATGGTTTACTTTTTTTCTGAAATAAAGTATACTATATAAAGTAAACTATGATAACATGGAGGTATTGTGTATGGTTGACAAACAAGTCATTGAAGAAATCAAAAACAATGCCAACATTGTGGAAGTCATAGGAGATGTGATTTCTTTACAAAAGGCAGGACGGAACTATCTAGGGCTCTGTCCTTTTCATGGTGAAAAAACACCTTCTTTTAACGTTGTAGAGGACAAGCAGTTTTACCACTGTTTTGGTTGTGGTCGCTCGGGTGATGTCTTTAAGTTCATCGAGGAGTACCAAGGGGTTCCCTTTATGGAGGCTGTCCAAATCTTAGGTCAGCGTGTTGGGATAGAGGTGGAAAAACCGCTTTATAGTGAGCAGAAGCCAGCCTCGCCTCACCAAGCTCTTTATGATATGCACGAAGATGCGGCTAAATTTTATCATGCTATTCTCATGACAACGACCATGGGGGAAGAGGCTAGAAACTACCTTTATCAGCGTGGTTTGACAGATGAAGTGCTCAAGCATTTTCGGATTGGTTTAGCACCTCCAGAACGAAACTATCTCTATCAACGTTTGTCTGGTCAGTATCGTGATGAGGATTTTCTAGATTCAGGGCTATTTTACCTATCAGATGCCAATCAATTTGTAGACACCTTTCACAATCGCATTATGTTTCCCCTGACAAATGACCAAGGAAAGGTCATTGCCTTCTCAGGTCGTATCTGGCAGAAAACGGATTCACAAACTTCTAAGTATAAAAATAGCCGATCGACTGCAATTTTTAACAAAAGTTACGAATTATATCATATGGATAGGGCAAAAAAATCTTCTGGTAAAACCAGTGAGATTTACCTGATGGAAGGGTTCATGGATGTCATTGCAGCCTATCGGGCTGGAATCGAAAATGCTGTAGCGTCTATGGGAACGGCCTTAAGTCGTGAGCATGTTGAGCATCTGAAAAGGTTAACCAAGAAGTTGGTTCTTGTTTACGATGGCGATAAGGCTGGGCAAGCCGCGACTTTGAAAGCGCTGGACGAAATTGGTGATATGCCTGTGCAAATCGTCAGCATGCCTGATAACTTGGATCCAGATGAGTATCTACAAAAAAATGGACCAGAAGACTTGGCCTATCTATTAACGAAAACTCGTATTAGTCCGATTGAGTTCTACATTCACCAGTATAAGCCTGAAAATAGTGAAAATTTGCAGGCTCAGATTGAGTTTATTGAAAAAATAGCTCCCTTGATTGTTCAAGAAAAGTCCATTACTGCTCAAAACAGCTATATTCATATTTTAGCTGACAGTCTGGCGTCCTTTGATTATGCCCAGATTGAGCAGATTGTTAATGAAAGCCGTCAGGCACAAAGGCAGAATCGCATGGAAGTAATTTCCAGACCGACGCAAATCACTATGCCTGTCACCAAGCAGTTATCGGCTATTATGAGGGCAGAAGCTCATTTACTTTATCGAATGATGGAATCTCCCCTTATTTTGAATGATTACCGTTTGCGAGAAGACTTTGTATTTGACACACCTGAATTTCAGGTCTTATATGACTTGCTTGGTCAGTATGGCAATCTTCCTCCAGAAGTTTTAGCAGAACAGACAGAGGAAGTTGAAAGAGCTTGGTACCAAGTCTTAGCTCAGGATTTGCCTGCTGAGATGTCACCGCAGGAACTTAGTGAAGTAGAAATGACTCGAAACAAGGCTCTCTTGAATCAGGACAATATGAGAATCAAAAAGAAGGTGCAGGAAGCTAGCCATGTAGGAGATACCGACACAGCCCTAGAAGAATTGGAACGTTTAATTTCCCAAAAGAGAAGAATGGAGTAATAATGGCAACAAAACAAAAAGAAGTAACAACATTTGATGTACAAGTAGCAGAATTTATCCGTAATCATAAGCAAAAAGGGACAGCAACAGATGATGAAATCAATGCTAGTCTTGTCGTTCCTTTTACCTTGGACGCTGATGGGATTGAAGATCTCTTGCAACGGATTCAGGACGCAGGAATTTCTATCACAGATAATGAAGGAAATCCAAGTGCGCGTGTTCTTAGTGCTGAAGAAGAACCAGAACTCAGCGATGAGGACTTGATTGGTTCAACTTCTGCTAAGGTTAATGACCCTGTCCGTATGTACTTGAAAGAAATCGGGGTCGTTCCTCTCTTGACCAATGAAGAGGAAAAAGAATTGGCACTAGCAGTTGAAACTGGTGATATCGAAGCCAAACAACGTCTTGCGGAAGCCAACCTTCGTTTGGTTGTTTCTATTGCCAAACGCTATGTTGGCCGTGGTATGCAGTTCCTTGACTTGATTCAAGAAGGGAATATGGGCTTGATGAAGGCGGTTGACAAGTTTGACTATTCTAAAGGGTTCAAGTTCTCAACTTATGCAACTTGGTGGATTCGTCAGGCTATCACTCGTGCTATTGCGGACCAAGCTCGTACCATCCGTATCCCAGTTCACATGGTTGAAACCATCAATAAATTGGTTCGTGAACAGCGTAACCTCCTTCAAGAATTGGGTCAAGACCCAACACCAGAGCAAATCGCTGAACGTATGGATATGACTCCTGATAAGGTTCGTGAAATCTTGAAGATCGCTCAAGAACCGGTATCTCTTGAAACACCAATCGGTGAAGAGGATGATAGCCACCTTGGGGACTTTATCGAAGATGAAGTGATTGAAAATCCAGTGGACTATACAACTCGTATCGTCTTGCGTGAGCAGTTGGATGAGGTCTTGGATACTCTTACAGACCGTGAAGAAAATGTTTTGCGTCTGCGTTTTGGGCTAGATGATGGTAAAATGCGTACCCTTGAAGATGTTGGTAAAGTCTTTAACGTGACTCGCGAGCGAATTCGTCAGATTGAAGCTAAGGCTTTGAGAAAACTACGCCAACCAAGTCGCAGCAAACCGCTTCGTGATTTTATTGAAGACTAAGAGTGAGGATGAATATGGCTTATACAGAAGAGCAAATTGAAAACATCAAAACACGAATTTTATCAGCCTTGGAAGAAGTTATTGACCCTGAGTTGGGAATCGATATTGTCAATCTTGGTTTGATCTATGAGATTCGTTTTGATGGCGACACAGGACAAACAGAGATTGATATGACTTTGACAACTATGGGTTGTCCCCTAGCAGACCTTTTGACGGATCAGATTTATGATGCCATGACAGAGGTACCAGAAGTAACGGATACAGAGGTTAAATTAGTCTGGTATCCAGCCTGGACTGTTGAAAAAATGAGTCGCTATGCACGCATTGCCCTAGGAATTAAATAAACATATAAAAGCATGTGAGAGACCGTTGGAAAAGTGAGGAAATTTCCCCCTCTTTTCCTCCAGTCTCTCCTTTCTTTTGCTGATTTTATTCCAAGAAAATGATATAATGGTAGTTATGGAAAAAAAGAAATTACGCATCAATATGTTGAGTTCAAGTGAGAAAGTAGCAGGACAAGGAGTTTCGGGCGCTTACCGTGAATTAGTTCGTCTTCTTCACCGAGATGCAAAGGATCAATTGATTGTTACAGAAAATCTTCCAATAGAGGCAGATGTGACTCACTTTCATACAATTGATTTTCCCTATTATTTATCAACATTTC
The DNA here is from genome assembly GCF_019448275.1 of Streptococcus humanilactis. Classification (GTDB taxonomy): domain Bacteria; phylum Bacillota; class Bacilli; order Lactobacillales; family Streptococcaceae; genus Streptococcus; species Streptococcus humanilactis. Next base: position 123,414 of record NZ_JAHXBZ010000001.1, read on the forward strand.
AAAAGAAACGCTCAGGAAGGAAAATTGGCTATGTGCATTTCTTACCTGATACACTTGAGGGAAGTTTGAAAATTCCATTTTTCTTAAAGGGAATTGTGAAACGCTATGTATTTTCTTTTTACAACCGGATGGAGCACTTGGTGGTGGTCAATCCTATGTTTATCGAGGATTTGGTGGCAGCTGGTATTCCACGTGAAAAAGTGACTTATATTCCTAACTTTGTAAACAAGGAAAAATGGCATCCTCTACCACAAGAAGAGATAGTCAGACTGCGTACAGAGCTAGGTCTTAGTGACAATCAGTTTATCGTAGTAGGTGCTGGTCAAGTTCAGAAGCGCAAAGGGATTGACGATTTTATCCGTCTGGCTGAGGAATTGCCGCAAATTACCTTTATCTGGGCAGGTGGTTTCTCTTTTGGTGGTATGACAGATGGTTATGAACGCTACAAGAAAATCATGGAGAATCCCCCTAAAAATTTGATTTTTCCAGGTATTGTGTCACCAGAGCGTATGCGCGAATTGTATGCCCTAGCGGACCTTTTCTTGTTGCCTAGTTACAATGAGCTCTTTCCGATGACGATTTTAGAGGCTGCCAGTTGTGAAGCTCCTATTATGTTGCGTGATTTAGATCTTTATAAGGTAATTTTAGAGGGAAATTATCGGGCGACAGCAGATAGAGAAGAGATGAAAGAAGCTATTCTGGAATATCAAGCAAATCCTGCTGCCTTAAAAGACCTCAAAGAAAAAGCTAAGAATATTTCTAGAGAGTATTCAGAAGAGCATCTGTTACAAATCTGGTTGGACTTTTATGAAAAACAAGCCGCTTTAGGGAGAAAGTAAAAAGTGAGGTAATCTATGCGAATTGGTTTATTTACAGATACCTATTTTCCTCAGGTTTCAGGTGTTGCGACCAGTATTCGAACCTTGAAAACCGAACTTGAAAAGCAGGGACATGCTGTTTTTATCTTTACGACGACAGATAAGGATGTCAATCGCTACGAAGATTGGCAAATTATCCGCATTCCAAGCGTTCCTTTCTTTGCTTTTAAGGATCGTCGCTTTGCCTATCGAGGATTCAGCAAGGCGCTTGAAATTGCTAAACAATATCAACTAGATATTATACATACTCAGACAGAATTTTCTCTTGGCTTGTTGGGAATTTGGATTGCGCGTGAATTGAAGATTCCAGTCATCCATACCTATCACACCCAGTACGAAGACTATGTGCATTATATTGCCAAGGGGATGTTGATTCGTCCTAGTATGGTCAAGTATCTGGTCAGAGGTTTCCTGCACGATGTGGATGGGGTTATTTGCCCGAGTGAGATTGTCCGTGACTTGTTATCTGACTATAAGGTCAAGGTGGAAAAGAGAGTCATTCCAACTGGGATTGAATTAGCTAAGTTTGAGCGTCCAGAAATCAAGCAGGAAAATCTGAAAGAACTACGTAGTAAACTAGGGATTCAAGATGATGAACAGATGTTGCTTAGTCTTTCCAGAATTTCCTATGAAAAAAATATTCAAGCAGTATTAGCAGCCTTTGCAGAAGTTCTGAAAGAAGAAGACAAGGTTAAACTGGTGGTAGCTGGGGATGGTCCTTATCTGGATGACCTCAAAGAGCAAGCCCAGAAACTAGAGATTCAAGACTCTGTTGTCTTTACAGGGATGATTGCTCCTAGTGAGACAGCTCTTTACTATAAGGCGGCGGATTTCTTCATCTCGGCATCGACAAGTGAAACCCAAGGCTTGACCTACTTGGAAAGCTTAGCCAGTGGAACGCCTGTCATTGCTCATGGAAATCCTTATCTGGACAATCTTATCAGTGATAAAATGTTTGGAACCTTGTATTACGGTGAACATGATTTGGCTGGAGCTATTCTGGAGGCCCTGATTGCAACACCAGACATGAATGAGCATACTTTATCAGAGAAGTTGTACGAGATTTCAGCTGAAAACTTTGGGAAACGAGTGTATGAGTTTTATCTGGATGCCATTATTTCAAATAACTTCCAGAAAGATTTAGCCAAAGATGATACGGTCAGTCAGCGTATTTTTAAAACAGTTTTGTATCTACCGCAACAGGTGGTTGCTGTACCCGTAAAAGGCTCTAGACGCATGCTGAAGGCTTCAAAAACACAGTTGATCAGCATAAGAGATTATTGGAAAGACCATGAAGAATAGAAAGAGGAACAGCTATGAAAAAACAATTAATGAGAAGTGGGCGTGACAAAAAGATTGCGGGTGTTTGTGCTGGAGTGGCCTATTATCTAGATATAGATCCAACTATCGTTCGCGTAATATGGGGTGTCCTTGCTTTCTGTTACGGAGCGGGAATTGTAGCTTATATCATTTTATGGATTATTGCGCCAGTAGCAACTGACTATTGAAAACTAGCTCAATTCATGCTAAGATAATAGAAAATAGAATGTAACGAAGGAGATAAAAATGGCATTTGGAGATAATGGAAATCGTAAAAAAACTATGTTTGAGAAAATAACCTTGTTTATCGTGATTATCATGCTAGTAGCAAGTTTATTGGGAATTTTTGCAACTGCAATTGGTGCCCTCAGTAATCTATAAAATAGATTCAAGAAAATTTAGTGACTGGGATTTCCCAGCCCTTTTTTAAAGTGAGAAGAAAAAATGAGTATGTTTTTAGATACAGCTAAGATCAAGGTCAAGGCTGGTAATGGTGGTGATGGCATGGTTGCCTTTCGCCGTGAAAAATATGTCCCTAATGGCGGTCCTTGGGGCGGTGATGGTGGTCGTGGAGGCAATGTCATCTTCGTTGTAGATGAAGGTCTACGTACCCTCATGGATTTCCGCTATAATCGCCATTTCAAGGCTGATTCTGGTGAAAAAGGGATGACCAAAGGGATGCATGGTCGTGGAGCTGAGGACCTTAGAGTTCGAGTACCACAAGGTACGACTGTTCGTGATGCAGAGACTGGCAAGGTTTTGACAGATTTGATTGAACATGGTCAAGAATTTATCGTTGCCCACGGTGGTCGTGGTGGACGTGGAAATATTCGTTTCGCAACACCAAAAAATCCTGCACCGGAAATCTCTGAAAATGGAGAACCAGGTCAGGAACGTGAGTTACAATTGGAACTAAAAATCTTGGCAGATGTCGGTTTAGTAGGTTTCCCATCTGTAGGGAAATCAACACTTTTAAGTGTTATCACATCTGCTAAACCTAAAATTGGTGCCTACCACTTTACGACCATTGTGCCAAATCTAGGTATGGTTCGCACCCAATCAGGTGAATCCTTTGCAGTAGCTGATTTACCAGGTTTGATTGAAGGGGCTAGTCAAGGTGTTGGTTTGGGAACTCAGTTCCTCCGTCACATTGAGCGTACCCGTGTCATCCTTCATATTATTGATATGTCAGCTAGCGAAGGCCGTGATCCTTATGAGGATTATCTTGCCATCAATAAAGAGCTGGAGTCGTATAATCTTCGTCTCATGGAGCGTCCACAGATTATTGTATCCAATAAGATGGATATGCCTGAGAGTCAGGAAAATCTTGAAGAATTTAAGAAAAAATTGGCTGAAAACTATGATGAATTTGAAGAGTTACCAGCTATCTTCCCAATTTCCGGATTGACCAAGCAAGGTTTGGCTACGCTTTTGGATGCTACAGCTGAATTGTTAGACAAGACACCAGAATTCTTGCTCTACGACGAGTCAGATATGGAAGAAGAAGCTTATTATGGATTTGATGAGGAAGAAAAAGCCTTTGAAATTAGTCGTGATGACGATGCGACATGGGTGCTTTCTGGTGAAAAACTGATGAAACTCTTTAATATGACCAACTTTGATCGTGACGAATCAGTCATGAAATTTGCTCGCCAACTTCGTGGTATGGGAGTTGATGAATCTCTTCGTGCGCGTGGTGCTAAGGATGGAGATTTAGTCCGCATTGGTAAATTTGAGTTTGAATTTGTAGACTAGGAGACTGGTATGGGAGATAAACCGATATCTTTCCGAGATGCGGATGGCAATTTTGTTTCCGCCGCAGACGTTTGGAATGAAAAGAAATTGGAAGAACTATTTAATCGTCTCAATCCAAATCGTGCCTTGAGGTTGGCACGAACTAAAAAGGAAAATCCATCTTAAATACGTAAGATAAAACTTCAATTATCAGTCAAGTTAACTGTAACAAATAGAAGCTAAGATCGAGAAAGGGCAAAGTTTGTCCTTTCTTTTACTTGTAAATTATAATATGTTGAAATGGAATATAAACAAATCTATTAGGAAATTCAAATCAAATTTCTGACAAGGATTTAGAAGTCGTATTGTCCTATTCCAGTTTCAAAACACTATACTTTTTCTATTGAAAAAGAATTTTTTTACAAAAATAGTTGGTTATTTAGTTTATTTATGCTATAATAGGAGCAATTATTTTTAGGAGGTGTCAGTATGTCTTATTTGTTTGAGATATTGCCGAGTTTATTGAGCGGTGCAAGCATGACGTTACAGGTATTTGCACTGGTCTTGATTTTTTCTATTCCCTTGGGCGTTTTGATTGCCTTTGCCTTGCAAGTCCATTGGAAGCTCCTCCATCATCTGATTAACATTTATATTTGGATCATGCGGGGGACACCCTTGCTCTTGCAATTGATCTTTATCTATTATGTGCTTCCAAGTATTGGGATCCGTTTGGATCGTCTTCCTGCGGCTATCATTGCTTTTGTTTTGAATTATGCGGCTTACTTTGCTGAAATCTTCCGTGGAGGGATTGATACCATTCCTAAAGGTCAATATGAGGCTGCCAAGGTCTTGAAGTTTAATTCTTTTGATACAGTGCGTTATATTATTTTGCCTCAGGTGACCAAGATTGTTCTCCCTAGTGTATTTAATGAGGTTATGAGTTTGGTCAAGGATACCTCTCTGGTCTATGCTCTAGGAATTTCAGACCTTATCTTGGCTAGTCGCACAGCTGCCAACCGTGATGCTAGTCTGGTTCCTATGTTCTTGGCAGGAGCCATTTACTTGATTTTGATTGGGATTGTGACCATTCTTGCCAAAAAAGTTGAGAAGAAGTACAGTTACTATAGATAGGAGGCTGCCATGTTAGAATTACGAAATATCAATAAAGTCTTTGGTGAAAAGCAAATTTTATCTAATTTCAGTCTAAAAATTCCTGAAAAGCAAATCCTAGCTATCGTTGGACCTTCTGGTGGAGGTAAGACAACCCTCTTACGTATGCTTGCAGGTCTTGAAACCATTGATTCAGGGCAAATCTTTTATAATGAAGAACCTTTAGAATTGGATGAACTGGAGAAGCGCAATCTACTAGGATTTGTATTCCAAGATTTTCAACTTTTCCCTCATTTATCCGTTCTAGACAATTTGACCTTATCTCCTGTGAAAACCATGGGAATGAAGCAGGAAGAGGCAGAGAAGAAGGCACGTGGACTCTTGGAACAATTAGGACTGGAAGGGCACGCAGATGCTTATCCATTTTCATTATCAGGTGGGCAAAAGCAGCGGGTGGCCTTGGCGCGTGCTATGATGATTGACCCGGAAATCATTGGCTACGATGAACCAACTTCTGCCCTAGATCCAGAATTACGCTTGGAAGTGGAAAAACTAATCTTGCAAAATAGGGAACTTGGCATGACACAGATTGTGGTTACCCACGATTTACAATTTGCTGAAAATATCGCAGATCAGATTCTCAAGGTTGAACCCAAGTAGGAGGTGCTAATGACTAATAAGAAAATTGCTTTAGTATTGGTTTCGCTCCTAAGCCTCTTTTTAACTGCATGTACTCAGAAGGCTAGTGATCCAAAGCAGGATAACTGGGATAAGTATCAAGAACAAGGGACCATTACTATTGGTTTTGACAATACTTTTGTACCCATGGGCTTTGAAGAAAAGAATGGTCAATATACAGGCTTTGATATTGACTTAGCTCAAGCAGTCTCTGAAAAATTAGGTATCAAGGTGCAATTTCAGCCAATTGATTGGGATATGAAGGAAACGGAACTTCAAAACGGAACTATAGATGCCATCTGGAATGGCTATTCTGCGACTGATGAACGCCGAGAGAAAGTTGCCTTTAGCATTCCATATATGGAAAATCAGCAAGTTTTGGTTACGAAAAAAAGCCAGCAGATTCATTCAGTAGAGGATATGAAGGATAAGACCTTGGGTGCCCAAGCTGGGTCCTCTGGTTATCTTGACTTTGAGGCCCAGCCAGATTTACTAAAAAATCGTGTTAAAGACCAGAAGGCCAATCAATACCAGAGTTTCAATGAAGCCTTGATTGATTTGAAGAATGATCGAATTGATGCCTTGTTGATTGACCGAGTGTATGCTAATTACTATCTCCAGTCTGATGGTATATTAAATGACTACAATGTCTTTTCAGCAGGATTTGAAAGTGAATCCTTTGCGGTCGGAGTTAGACAAGCTGACAAAAGATTACTACAAGTTTTAAACCAAGCTTTTGTTCAACTTTACCAAGAAGGGAAGTTCCAAGAAATCAGCCAAAAATGGTTTGGAGAAGATGTAGCAACCAAAGAAGTGAAAAGTAGAGATTGAGTGTTACCTCAGTCTCTTTTTGCATCGAAAAATCCCCTGGCAAGTACCAGAGGATAAGGGATTATTTCATTGTTGGGAAGAGCAATACGTCACGGATAGTGGTTGTATCAGTGAGGAGCATACAGAGACGGTCGATACCGATTCCCAAACCACCTGTTGGTGGCATACCATATTCAAGAGCCTCAATGTAGTCGTAGTCAATGCCTGTTGCTTCATCGTCACCAAGTTCTTTAGCTTTAGCTTGGGCTTCAAAACGGCTAAGTTGATCGATTGGGTCGTTCAACTCAGTAAAGGCATTACCGTACTCCTTAGTCATGATGAAGAGCTCGAAACGGTCAGTAAAGCGTTCGTCTTCAGGATTTTTCTTAGCAAGTGGAGATACAGCTACTGGATGTCCATAGACAAAGGTTGGTTGGATCAAGGTTTCTTCAACAAACTCTTCAAAGAAGGCATTGATAATGTGACCAACTTCAGTGTAGTGTTTCTCAACTGGAACTTTCTTCTCAGCAGCGATAGTTTTAGCTTCTTCTAAAGTCATATCTTGCCAGAAATCTACACCAGTAATTTCTTTGATAGCATCAACCATGTGAACACGTTTAAATGGTTCGTTGATTTTGATTTCAGTTCCTTGGTAGTTGACTGGACCATCGCCCTTAACTGATTTAGCAGCGTGTTGGATAATACCCTCAGTTAAGTCCATGATGTCTTGGAAGTCAGCATAAGCTTGGTAAACTTCGATCGAAGTAAACTCAGGATTATGTGTAGCATCCATTCCTTCGTTACGGAAGATACGGCCAATTTCATAGACACGTTCCATACCACCAACGATAAGGCGTTTTAAGTGAAGCTCAGTCGCAATACGAAGCACCATGTCAATGTTTTGGGCATTGTGGTGGGTGATAAATGGACGGGCCGCCGCACCACCAGCTTCGTTGTGAAGAACAGGTGTTTCCACTTCAAGGAAACCTTTTTGGTCAAGGTAACGACGGATTTCAGAGATGATTTTTGAACGAGTGACAAAACGCTCAAAGCTTTCACGATTAGAAATCAAGTCAAGGTAACGTTTACGGTAAATTGTTTCAACGTCTGTCAAACCGTGGAATTTCTCTGGAAGAGGACGAAGGGCCTTAGACAAGTGTGTAATGTGAGTCGCCTTGATAGAGAGTTCTCCCATATCTGTACGCATCACTTCACCTTCGACACCAAGGAAATCACCTAGGTCTGCTTTTTTGAAGATTTCGTAGTTTTCTTCACCGACAGCATCTTTACGTACGTAGATTTGGATTTGACCTTCGCGGTCTTGAAGGTGGGCAAAGCCAACTTTTCCTTTACCACGTTTAGTTACCAAGCGTCCTGCGATAGTAGCTGTTTCGTTTTTATCGTGTAATTGTTCTTTATCGAGGTCAGCAAATTTATCTTTTAATTCTTGTGAATTTGCAGTGCGTTCAAAGCGTTTTCCGAAAGGATCGATTCCTTGTTCACGAAGCGCAGCCATTTTTTCACGGCGAACGATCTGCTGGTCATTTAGTTCTTCCATATGTTCTGTTGACATGGGATCCTCCTAGTTTTACTCAAAATTGAATACGATGAGTCATTTTTTGCGATACTCCCATTTTATCATAAATAAGCAAGAAATTCACGGATAATCTTTCAAAACTAAAAAGAACTTGACGCTATAATCAAGTCCTGTTATTGATAGGAAGTATCATTCCAAGTATCGAGAGTAAATGTTTCAAAATCATGGGTTTCTAGAATGGTCAGGCTGGCATTTGCTAGACCACCATCTTTACGAAGAAGTGGTTCTTTATAGCCTAAAAGAGTACGAAGACTGGCAGTAAGATTGGCACCGTGACCGACAATTAGAATACGCTCAGCCGGACTATCTTTTAATGATTTGATAAATTGGATGGTCCGTTGCGTGGTGCTATAGAGGGATTCGGCTCCAAACATTTGAGTGTCAAATTGAGCAAGATTAGATCGAAAAGCTTTGATTTGTTGTGGGTAAATAGCTTCCAAGGTTGCAATTTTCAAACCTTCCAACTTCCCCAACTGCCATTCACGGAGATTAGGAACACTTTCTAAAGGACAGGGCGTTTTGAGTTGACTTTGGATAATCTCGGCAGATCTGACCGCTCGAGGTAAATCACTTGAATAAATCTGATCAAAAGGAATTTCCTTGAGATATTGGCCAAGTTGTTTTAGGGTTTTAATGGATTCAGGAAGAAGGGGAGAATCACCACTAGCACCTTGAAAACGGCCTTCTTGGTTCCAGACTGTACGACCGTGGCGGACAAAGTAGAGTTTCATTCTTGGTTGCCCTCCAAAATATCTACAAAGTCAGCCTTTACAAAGCTAGCCAAGTCTTGGGGAGCAACGATAATGCTGTGACCAATTTCCCCAGCAGAGACAATCATTTGATCCAAGTCTAGAGCAATTTTATCGATAAAAATGGGATAATTGTGTTTCTGACGAATTCCGACAGGATTATTAGCTCCATGAATGTAACCAGTTGTTTTTTCCAAGTCCTTTTGTGGAATCATGCTCACTTTTTTATTGCCAGAAATTTTGGCTAGTTTCTTTTCAGACAAGTGTTGAGTGATAGGCACAATTCCGATAATCGGTCCTGTTTTATCTCCCAAAAGCGCCAAGGTTTTGAAAATCTGATCTCGTTCATAACCTTGAGGTAGCTCTCCTTCCAGGGCATTGATTTGAATCCCCTGATGTGGGATACCTGCTTTAGATAGGATTTGTTCCACCAATGTTTTTTTGATTTTAACTTTTTTTGCCATTATTTATACTTATCCTCCAATTGGCTCATCCAAATACCAAGCCAGATTCCCAGTGCAAAGAAGAAGGCGATGATGACATAACCGACAAGTGAAAGGCCTGTGTATTGGATACTTTCAGCGTTTCCTGCATTTGGAATCAAGATCAAAAGAGTACTTGATAAGACGATTCCGATGATGAAATGATAGACTCGTGAGTGGTAGTTATTTAAGGCATAATCCATCAATTTTGAAAAAATAATGAGAGTTGCACCTGCCCCGATTCCAATCGGGAAGAAGGTTCCCAAGAGGTCAAAGGTTTTAAAACCAGTCAACATAGGAGCATAGAGACCCAAAATCAAAAGTAGATTTGATGGGCTGAGGCCAGGAACCAATACACCAAGAGCCAGCAGTGCACCTGCTAGGACGAAATTAAGAAAGCTGGCATTTAAGGTTCCAACAACAAAATTTAAGGCATAGAGTCCTAGTCCAGAAATGATAAAGGTTGCCCAAAACCAAGCTAAATCAATCTTGTCTCGGTTAGATTCTCGAGTTGATTCTTTGAGAAGGCTAGGAACTGTACCAATGATGGCACCCGCAAAGCTCCATAAGACAAAGACCTGATAATTTTCAAGCAGGTATTCAATCGGGTAGGAAAATAAGCCGATTCCCAGAAGCATACCGATGGCAACTGGAATAAAGTACAAAACATTTTCTTTAAAGTCCTTAAAGGGGTGGGCCAGAAAGCCAATCATCCGTTCGTAAATTCCTAAGATTGCTGCTAGAACCCCTCCGGAAATTCCCGGTAGGATAAATCCAAGAGCAATGACAATCCCTTTAATAAGGCGTGCTAACCATGAGAGCATATTTTTCCTCCAACTATTTCTATTTCAAAAAATCCTTACTATATTGTATCACAATCAAACACAAAAAGAAAAAGCAAATGATAAACAAATGCTTTTAAGGTTTTAAAAAGAGTTTTCTAAAGGTTTCTTCTTTGTTTTTTAAGGAAGAAATGACGTTGATATCCAAATCGTGATCAAAGCCAGCAATTTTTCCTTTAGAAGTGTACTGGTGGATGTCGTAATCTAAGTCCGTATTAGGTTTGCTTTCGAAAAATCCGGTATTTGAACCATAGGAAGGAATCCAAACAGACGTAAATTTGCCTGTATCAATACTGTGTTCTTCCATGAAGTAGACACCAACGTAGATTCCGATGTTTTTAGCACCAAGTGATTCTAGCTTTGCTCGAAAGGCTTCAACACCCTCGTTCATATTGGACATGGTTTTTTCTTCCACGTCTAGCCAATAGTAACTAGGGCTGTATGGTGAAGAGGCGTTATAAAAAACTTCAGCGGCTTTTTCCATTTCTTGGATACTTTTTCCAGCTAAATAAGCATAGACACCAACTGGGACATTTCGTTTTTGAAACTCCGTGATATGGGTTTTAAAGGCCTTATCTACCCCATTAACAAAGGCAGCATCGTTCTCTTTGGACGTTTGAGCGCCACTATGGACGCGAACAATAGCTCCAGAAATGTTTTGGGACAGAGTATCGTAATTAATTTCCTCAGGACGCTGCCAACCAGAAACATCAATTACCGGTTTATCTATATTGTGTAGCGCTTGTGTTTCTACTTGCGCGATATTTGACTTTGTTTTTACAGGATGGTCCTCAAAACGAGGGCGATTCAGGATTAAAATGAAAATCATAATCCCAAAAAAACCAAATAAAATAAGCGGATTAATTTTCTTTCTCATATCTCATAATTCTACCTTAAAAATGAAAAAAAATCAAAAAAAATACTCAAAAAATGGGTTAAGAAAAGGACTTTGGAGCATTTTTTCATTCAAGGGAGCGGAATGATTTGAAATATGGTATAATAAAAGGGAATTTCTAGAGAAAAGAGAAGATTATGTCAAATTATGCCATTATTTTAGCAGCGGGTAAAGGGACTCGCATGAAATCTGATTTGCCAAAAGTTTTGCACAAAGTTGCGGGTATTTCTATGTTGGAACATGTTTTCCGTAGTGTGGGAGCTATCCAACCTGAAAAGACAGTAACAGTTGTCGGACACAAGGCAGAATTGGTTGAGCAGGTCTTGGCTGGACAGACAGAATTTGTGACTCAATCTGAACAGTTAGGAACTGGCCATGCAGTTATGATGACAGAGCCAATTTTGGAAGGTTTGTCAGGGCACACCTTGGTCATTGCAGGAGATACTCCTTTAATCACAGGTGAAAGCTTGAAAAACTTGATTGATTTCCACATCAATCATAAGAATGTGGCCACTATCTTGACTGCTGAAACAGATAATCCTTTTGGCTATGGACGTATTGTGCGTAATGACAATGCTGAGGTTCTTCGCATTGTTGAGCAGAAGGATGCTACAGATTTTGAAAAGCAAATCAAGGAAATCAACACTGGAACATATGTTTTTGACAACGAGCGTTTGTTTGAGGCTTTGAAAAATATCAATACCAATAACGCTCAAGGAGAATACTATATTACAGATGTTATTGGTATTTTCCGTGAAGCTGGTGAAAAAGTTGGCGCTTATACTTTGAAAGATTTTGATGAAAGTCTTGGGGTAAATGACCGTGTGGCACTTGCGACAGCTGAGTCAGTGATGCGTCGCCGCATCAATCATCAGCACATGGTCAATGGTGTTAGCTTTGTCAACCCAGAAGCAACTTATATTGATATTGATGTTGAGATTGCTTCTGAAGTTCAAATCGAAGCCAATGTTACCTTGAAAGGGCAAACGCAAATTGGTGCTGAGACTGTTTTGACAAATGGTACATATGTAGTGGACAGCACTATTGGAGCAGGAGCTGTCATTACCAATTCTATGATTGAGGAAAGCAGTGTTGCAGACGGCGTAACTGTCGGTCCTTATGCCCACATTCGTCCAGGTTCAAGTCTGGGTGCCCAAGTCCATATTGGTAACTTTGTTGAGGTTAAAGGTTCTTCTATCGGTGAGAATACTAAGGCTGGTCATTTGACTTATATTGGAAACTGTGAAGTGGGTAGCAAGGTTAATTTTGGTGCTGGAACTATTACAGTCAACTATGATGGCAAAAACAAATACAAGACAGTCATCGGTAACAATGTCTTTGTTGGTTCAAATTCAACCATTATTGCGCCAGTAGAACTTGGTGACAATTCCCTCGTTGGTGCTGGATCAACTATCACTAAAGATGTTCCAGCGGATGCTATTGCTATTGGTCGCGGTCGTCAGGTCAACAAAGACGAATATGCAACACGCCTTCCTCATCATCCTAATAATCGGTAGGAGCCTATCATGGAATTTGAAGAAAAAACGCTTAGCCGAAAAGAAATCTATCAAGGACCAATATTTAAACTTGTTCAAGATCAGGTTAAATTACCAGAAGGTAAGGGAACTGCACAGCGGGATTTGATTTTCCACAATGGAGCTGTCTGTGTTTTAGCTGTAACGGATGAGCAAAAACTCATCTTGGTCAAGCAGTACCGTAAAGCCATTGAGGCAGTCTCTTACGAAATTCCAGCCGGAAAATTGGAGGTAGGAGAAAACACAGACCCTGTCGCAGCAGCACTTCGTGAATTAGAGGAAGAAACAGCCTACACAGGGAAATTAGAACTTTTGTATGACTTTTATTCAGCCATTGGCTTTTGTAATGAAAAGTTAAAATTATACCTAGCGAGTGACTTGACAAAGGTTGAAAATCCGCGCCCTCAGGATGAAGATGAAACCTTGGAAGTCCTTGAAGTGAGCCTAGAAGAAGCTAAGGAATTGATCCAATCAGGTCATATTTGTGATGCCAAGACAATTATGGCTGTTCAGTATTGGGAATTGCACAAAAAATAGAGGAGGTTAGTATGGGTAAACCTTTATTAACGGATGAAATGATTGAAAGAGCTAATAGAGGCGAAAAAATTTCAGGTCCCCCTTTGCTAGATGATGAGGAGACTAAGATTTTACCAACCTCTTCTTCCCGTTTTGGTTATGCCAATCCTAAGGGACATAGCTTTAGCCAAGAAACCTTGAAGATTCAGGTCGAACCGTCTATTCATAAAAGCCGTCGCATTGAAAATACCAAGAGAAATGTCTTCAATTCTAAACTGAATAAAATCTTATTTGCAGTCATCTTTCTCTTAATTTTGCTTGTCTTAGCAATGAAACTTTTGTAATAGAAAAGGAATTGAAATGAAAATAGGAATTATTGCGGCTATGCCAGAAGAACTGGCTTATCTGGTCCAGCATTTAGACAATGCCCAGGAGCAAGTTGTTTTAGGCAATACCTATCATACAGGAACCATTTCCTCGCATGAAGTCGTTCTTGTAGAAAGTGGAATTGGTAAGGTTATGTCTGCTATGAGTGTGGCGATTTTGGCTGATCATTTCAAAGTGGATGCTTTGATTAACACTGGATCTGCTGGTGCAGTAGCAGAGGGTATTGCTGTTGGGGATGTTGTGATTGCTGACAAATTAGCCTATCATGATGTGGATGTTACAGCTTTTGGCTATGCTTATGGACAAATGGCGCAACAACCGCTTTATTTCGAGTCAGATAAAACCTTTGTTGCCAAAATCCAAGAGAGTTTATCTCAATTGGACCAAAAATGGCATCTTGGTTTGATTGCTACAGGAGATAGTTTTGTTGCAGGAAATGATAAGATAGAAGCTATTAAGTCTCATTTCCCAGATGTTTTAGCCGTGGAGATGGAGGGGGCAGCTATTGCTCAGGCAGCGCATGCTCTTAATCTTCCAGTCTTAGTTATTCGAGCTATGAGTGACAATGCCAACCATGAAGCAAACATCTCTTTTGATGAGTTTATTATCGAAGCAGGACGTCGCTCTGCCCAAGTCTTATTAGCCTTTTTGAAGGCTTTAGATTAAGCGGAAATTTGACAGTTTTTCTAGCTTATGATAAGATTTAAGTAAAGAAAAGCTAGAAAACGTTTCAGAGGATATTATGAGTATTGAAATGACCGTCAGTGAGATTGCAGAGGTCTTAGGATTATCTCGCCAAGCAATCAATAACCGTGTCAAAGAATTACCAGAAGAAGACACAGATAAAAATGACAAAGGGGTAACAGTCGTTACCAGAAGTGGCTTGATTAAGCTAGAAGAAATCTATAAAAAAACGATTTTTGAAGATGAGCCTGTCAGTGAAGATGTCAAGCAACGTGAACTGATGGAGATTCTGGTTGATGAGAAGAATGCAGAAATTCTTCGTCTTTATGAACAATTAAAAGCCAAGGATCGTCAGTTATCAGAAAAAGACGAGCAGATGCGTATCAAAGACCGTCAGATTGCTGAGAAAGACAAACAACTCGATCAGCAGCAACAATTGACCCTTCAAGCCATGAAGGATCAAGAAAATCTTAAGCTAGAGCTGGACCAAGCAAAAGAAGAAGTCCAATCCACTAAGAAAGGCTTTTTTGCTCGTTTATTTGGAGGATAATCAAGGAGCTGTTTAGGTTAAATGCTAACCTGATGGCTTCTTTTATTTCTAATCTAAATAGTATAGTTGCTCAATTAATACTCAATGAAAATCAAATAGCAAACTAGGAAGCTAGCCGCAGGCTGCTCAAAGCACTGCTTTGAGGTTGTAGATAAGACTGACGAAGTCAGTTACATATATCTACGGCAAGGCGACGTTGACGTGGTTTGAAGAGATTTTCGAAGAGTATAAAATAACAGTATAGGAGAGGTAGAAAATGGAACGATTAGAAGATTACATTGCTTTTGACTTAGAATTTAATCAGCATGAAGGACAAACACACTTGATTCAAGTATCGGCAGTGCGTTTTAGAGATGGTCGGGAAATCGACGCCTATGATTCCTATGTCCATACTAGTGTGCCTCTAAAGAGTTTTATCAATGGATTGACGGGAATTACAGCTGAGACCTTAAAAGATGCTCCTCCAGTGGAGGAAGTTATAAAGGAATTCCAAGAGTTTGTGGGTTCTTTGCCGATGATAGGCTACAATGCTGTTAAAAGTGATTTACCTATTTTAGTGGAGCATGGTTTAGATTACAGCCAACAGTACAAGGTTGATCTGTATGATGAAGCTTTTGAACGTCGCAGTTCGGATTTACATGGTATTGCCAATCTCAAATTGCAAACTGTTGCCTCATTTCTCGGATTTCAAGGACAGTCCCATAATAGTTTAGAGGATGCTCGGATGACGGCGCGTGTTTACGAGTCCTTTCTAGAGTCAGATCAAGCTAGAGAATTGTTAGAGAAAGAAAGTAGCCTATCAAATAATCCTTTTGGAGGCTTGGACTTGTCTCAATTATTTGACTAGGAGTGACTATGAAACCTGAAAAACCTAAAAATCTAGGTTTTAAGCAGATATACTTTAATCTAGATAAAATTCTCTTTCTCTTTTTCTTGGTATTCATGATGATTGAGTTTGTCTGGTTACCACTTAATTCTTGGATTGCTGGACTTTTACTCCGTCAGACAGGTTATCTCTTTCTTTCATACAACAATATTTTTGCTATTATAAAGGGTTCTCCCTTTGTTAGTCTTGCTTTATTTGTTTTGGTAATCGTTAATTTACTGATCGCCTATTATCAGATAGGACTTCTCTTTATCGGAGCTCGACACCTCCTCTATCACGAAAGGAGGACCTTGCTGGAGTACAGTCGCAAGGTCTTTCGCCAAAGTTTCTTGTTTATGAAGCAAGTGACGATTTCCAAAATGGCCTTTATCTTCTTTTATGTCATGATGCTCTTTCCATTGATTCGAAAGATTTTAAAGATTTATTACCTCAATAAAATTGTCATTCCGGAATTCATAGTAGCCTATGTAGAAGATAAGTACTGGTTGGTCGGTTTGGTAATCACTGTTCTAGCCTTGTTGCTGTTCTACATTTCAATACGTTTGATGTTTGCCCTACCCCAGCTTTTATTTGAGAAAAAAACAGTCAAAGAAGCAGTCAAATACAGTCTAGAGAAGACAAGAAAGCACTCCTGGTTTTATATCTGGAACTTACTTTGGATTGTTGTCAAAACCTACCTATTTTTCATTCTTTTATTGATTCCAATCTTGGCAAGTCAGACACTGATGGATGGTTTGACCCATAGGGAATCTCTTGTGCTGGGAATTATCAACTTTGTCTTGATTAAGAATTTCCACTATATGGCCTTGACTTACTTTCTCATTAAGTTTGTTTCCTTTTTGACAGGGGAGGAACTAGAAATCACACCAAGGAGAAAGAAAGACCACTGGATGAGATGGGGAGTGATGGGATGTGCTGGTATCTTTTTCGCTCTTGAGGGTTATGTTTATTTAGAAGCTCCAGTTGCCAATAAACCTTTAATTATCTCTCACAGGGGAGTATCTAATAAGAATGGTGTGCAAAATACAGTCCAATCTTTAGAAAAGACGGCTCAGTTATCTCCAGATTTCGTTGAGACGGATGTTCAGGAAACAAAAGATGGCCAGTTTGTCATGATGCATGATGCCAATATCAAGAATCTGACAGGAGTTAATGCCAATCCTCAGGATCTAACTTTGGATGAATTAACCAAACTTGATATTTCTGAAAATGGTTATCATGCCAAGGTATCTAGTTTTGATGACTACCTTAACAAAGCCAATGAATTGCATCAAAAACTCCTTATTGAGATTAAAACCAGTCGAAAAGATAGTCCAGATATGATGAAACGCTTTATGGAAAAATATGGAACAGATCTTAAGCAGAATGGTCACCAAATGCAATCCTTGGATTACCATGTGATTGACCAGGTTTTAGCCTACGATTCTCAAATTCCAGTCTATTTCATCCTACCTTATAATAGTATTTTCCCAAGAACGAAAGCTACAGGTTACACCATGGAGTATTCAACTTTAGATGAAAATTTTGTCAACAAGCTTTGGAATACCGATCAAAAATTGTACGTGTGGACCATCAATAGTTCAGAGTCTTTTGATAAATCTGTTCAGCTAGGAGCTGATGGCATGATAACGGATGATTTGGAAATGATTCAAGATCAAGTTACCATTGCCCAAGAAGACCCAGAGTATACTGAATTGCTTTTCAAACAGGCCATGGAATTCTTTAATTTTTAGTAAGCAAAAAGAGGTTGAGCAAAAAATCACCTCTAAAATATCAAAAAAACGAGCGATGTATCAGTTGGATATGCTCGTTTTTTTATGCCATGGTTTATAATTGATACTCAATGAAAATCAAAGAGCAAACTAGGAAGCTGGCCGCAGGTTGCTCAAAGTACAACTTTGAAGTTGCAGATAAAACTGACGAAGTCAGTAACATACGTACGGTAAGGCGATGCTGACGTGGTTTGAAGAGATTTTCGAAGAGTATGAAATAAGAATAAAACAGGAAGTAATGCCTATGAAGTGGTTGAACTAGGTTATTTATGTCAGATGTAAAAGGGTTACTAACTTCTGCGTGAAGAAGGCTTTCGAATTTATGTCAAACAGAAAATGGATGTTTCCCCTTTTGGGGCAGATGAGAGAGTATTGTTGGCATGTGCAGAGTTTATGTTAGAAATAAATAAGCTGTCATAACATCGCTAGGATTCATCTTTATGAGTATGAATCTCACAAAATTGGTCAAGAATCTAGCATCTAAAACATCAATTATACAAAAACACAGTCTCTCTTTAGCTTGATTGTGGTCAAGACAGAAGTTACTGCGCAGTTTTATTTTTTGAGTTGATTTTTTCTTAGATCATGTGCTTACTGAGGATTGCTTTTATTTTCTGAAGTTGGCGTATTGGCCTGTTTTTCGTTTTCAGTAGCAGGTTTACTTGGAGTAGGAGCAGGAGTAGAAGAATCCTGAGTTGATGTTTTCTGTTCTTCTTTTTGCTCTTCCTTGACGCTAGATTTTGGCGTTTCTTCTTGTTGTGTTTTTTCTTGAGTGGTGTGATTTTCCTTATTGGGACTAGTATTTTCCTTAGGGGATTCCTTTTGAATTTCTTTGACAATGGTTGTCGTCTGGCTTGTCGTAGGTTCTTTTTTAGTATTTTTGTTATTATCCAAGGCGTTCATGATAGTGATACTTGCGGTAATTAAGCCAAGAATACTACCGATAGTAGCAACGGTTTTTTGAAAGACTGTAAAGCCTTTTTTGATGTGTTCTGTTTTTGGTTTTGAAGTTCTACGATAATTAGACATACATTCTCTCCTTTGATTAAAACTTATTATACCGCATTTCTTTAAAAAAATCTTAAAAAAAGAGGAATTGCCCTTTCTTGTCGCAGGCTCCGTTTCATGATACAATAGAAGGAGTGATTTTAGAAAGCGTGAGAAAACATGATTTACTTTGATAATTCGGCGACGACTAAGCCCTATCCTGAAGCACTTGAAACTTATATGCAGGTCGCTTCAAAAATTTTAGGAAATCCATCTAGTCTCCATCGTTTGGGAGACCAGGCAACACGAATTTTAGATGCTTCCCGTCAACAGATTGCAGATTTAATCGGTAAGAAAAGTGATGAAATCTTCTTTACATCTGGTGGGACAGAAGGAGATAACTGGGTTATCAAGGGTGTGGCCTTTGAAAAAGCCCAGTTTGGCAAGCACATCATCGTATCAGCCATTGAACATCCAGCAGTCAAGGAATCAGCTCTTTGGTTGAAATCTCAAGGTTTTGAAGTGGATTTTGCTCCAGTTAATGAGAAAGGATTTGTCGATATTGAGGCGCTAGCAGATTTGATACGACCAGATACGACCCTCGTTTCCATCATGGCAGTTAACAATGAAATCGGTTCTATCCAGCCCATTGAGGCTATTTCAAAACTATTGGCAGACAAACCGACTATTTCCTTCCACGTTGATGCGGTTCAGGCACTTGCCAAGATTCCGACTGAAAAGTATCTGACAGAACGAGTGGATTTCGCGACTTTTTCTAGTCACAAGTTCCACGGAGTTCGTGGTGTTGGTTTTGTCTATATCAAGTCTGGTAAGAGAATTACGCCACTGTTGACTGGTGGTGGTCAGGAGCGTGATTACCGTTCGACAACTGAAAATGTAGCAGGGATTGCAGCAACAGCTAAGGCCCTCCGTTTGTCTATGGAAAAGCTAGATATCTTTAGGACCAAGACTGGACAGATGAAAGCTGTTATTCGCCAAGCCCTTCTGGACTATCCAGATATTTTTGTCTTTTCAGATGAGGAAGATTTTGCCCCTCATATCTTGACTTTTGGAATCAAAGGTGTTCGTGGTGAGGTTATTGTTCACGCTTTTGAAGACTATGATATTTTCATCTCAACGACCTCTGCTTGTTCGTCCAAGGCTGGGAAACCTGCAGGAACCCTGATTGCCATGGGAGTGGATAAAGATAAGGCCCAGTCAGCTGTGCGTCTTAGTCTAGACCTTGAAAATGATATGAGTCAGGTCGAGCAGTTTTTGACCAAGTTAAAATTGATTTACAATCAAACTAGAAAAGTAAGATAGGAGCATTCATGCAATATTCAGAAATTATGATTCGCTACGGTGAGCTGTCAACTAAGGGTAAAAACCGTATGCGTTTCATCAATAAACTTCGCAATAATATTTCAGACGTTTTGTCTATCTATCCCCAAGTTAAGGTAACGGCAGATCGTGACCGTGCCCACGCTTACCTCAATGGAGCAGATTACACAGCAGTAGCAGAATCGCTCAAACAAGTTTTTGGAATTCAAAACTTTTCCCCTGTTTATAAGGTTGAAAAATCTGTAGAAGTTCTGAAGTCTGCTGTCCAAGAGATTATGAAAGATATCTACAAGGATGGCATGACCTTTAAAATTTCTAGCAAGCGTAGCGACCACAACTTTGAGTTGGATAGTCGTGAACTCAATCAAACACTTGGAGGAGCTGTATTTGAAGCTATTCCAAATGTGCAAGCTCAAATGAAAAATCCTGATATCAATCTTCAGGTGGAGATTCGTGAGGAAGCTGCTTATATTTCTTATGAAACTATTCGTGGGGCCGGTGGTTTGCCAGTTGGAACTTCAGGTAAAGGGATGCTTATGTTGTCAGGAGGGATTGACTCACCTGTAGCAGGTTATCTTGCACTGAAACGTGGTGTAGATATCGAGGCCGTTCACTTTGCTAGTCCACCTTACACCAGTCCTGGAGCCCTTAAAAAAGCTCAAGATTTGACTCGTAAATTGACCAAGTTTGGGGGCAATATCCAGTTTATCGAAGTGCCTTTCACAGAGATTCAAGAGGAAATCAAGGCCAAAGCGCCAGAAGCCTATCTCATGACCTTGACGCGTCGTTTTATGATGCGGATTACTGACCGTATTCGTGAGGTACGAAATGGATTGGTTATTATCAATGGGGAAAGTCTTGGTCAAGTAGCTAGCCAGACCTTGGAAAGCATGCAGGCTATTAACGCTGTGACCAACACTCCAATTATTCGTCCAGTTGTGACAATGGATAAGTTGGAAATCATTGACATTGCTCAGGAAATCGATACCTTTGACATTTCAATCCAACCGTTTGAAGACTGTTGTACCATTTTTGCGCCAGATCGTCCAAAGACTAATCCTAAGATTAAGAATGCAGAGCAGTATGAAGCACGTATGGATGTTGAAGGTTTAGTTGAGCGAGCTGTGGCTGGAATCATGATTACTGAGATTACACCGCAGGCTGAAAAAGATGAAGTGGATGACTTGATTGATAATTTGCTCTAATCAGAAAATCCAGAAGAATTTAGAAAAATAAATGAAAAAGTTAGTTTTTAATTCCAAAAACGGAAGCAAAACTAACTTTTTTTCTATAATTGTGATATAATGAAATAAAATTTTGAATATAGAGAGTTTTCTGACAATGAATCAATCCTACTTTTATTTAAAAATGAAAGAACACAAACTCAAGGTTCCTTATACAGGTAAGGAGCGCCGTGTGCGTGTTCTTCTACCTAAAGATTATGAGAAAGACACGAATCGTTCCTATCCTGTTGTATACTTTCATGACGGGCAAAATGTTTTTTATAGTAAGGAGTCTTTCATTGGTCATTCATGGAAGATTATCCCAGCTATTAAGCGTAATCCTGATATCAGTCGCATGATTGTCGTAGCCATTGACAATGATGGAATGGGGCGGATGAATGAGTATGCAGCTTGGAAGTTCCAAGAATCTCCAATCCCAGGGCAGCAGTTTGGCGGTAAGGGTGTGGAGTATGCCGAGTTTGTCATGGAGGTGGTCAAGCCTTTTATTGATGAAACTTATCGTACAAAAGCAGACCGCCAGCATACAGCCATGATTGGTTCCTCACTAGGAGGCAATATTACCCAGTTTATCGGTTTGGAATACCAAGACCAAATTGGTTGCTTGGGCGTCTTTTCATCTGCCAACTGGCTCCACCAAGAAGCCTTTAACCGCTATATCGAGCGTCAGCAACTATCGCCTGACCAGCGTATCTTTATCTATGTTGGAACAGAAGAAGCAGATGATACAGACAAGACCTTGATGGCTGGCAATATCAAACAAGCCTATATCGACTCGTCTCTTCAGTATTACCATGATTTGATAGCAGGTGGGGTACACTTAGATAATCTTGTTTTGAAAGTTCAGTCTGGTGCCATCCATAGTGAAATCCCTTGGTCGGAGAATTTACCAGACTGTCTGAGATTTTTTGCAGAAAACTGGTAAGGTAAAGTAAGAAAGGAGAAAATATGCATATTGAACATCTTAGCCACTGGAGTGGCCATCTTAACCGTGAAATGTACCTTAACCGTTATGGTCATGCTGGGATTCCAGTTGTGGTCTTTGCTTCATCAGGTGGTAGTCACAATGAATACTATGATTTTGGCATGATTGATGCTTGTGCTTCCTTTATTGAGGAAGGCCGTGTCCAATTCTTTACCCTATCTAGTGTGGATAGTGAGAGTTGGTTGGCCACTTGGAAAAACGGTCACGACCAAGCGGAGATGCACCGTGCCTACGAACGCTACGTGATTGAGGAGGCCATTCCTTTTATCAAGCATAAGACAGGTTGGTTTGATGGCATGATGACGACAGGTTGCTCGATGGGCGCCTACCATGCACTCAATTTCTTCCTTCAGCATCCAGATGTATTTACCAAAGTGATTGCTCTCAGTGGTGTTTACGACGCACGTTTCTTTGTCGGCGATTACTATAACGACGATGCTATTTACCAAAACTCGCCAGTTGATTATATCTGGAACCAAAACGACGGCTGGTTTATTGACCGTTACCGTCAGGCAGAGATTGTGCTGTGTACAGGACTTGGAGCTTGGGAACAAGACGGTCTGCCATCCTTCTACAAGCTTAAAGAAGCCTTTGACCAGAAACAAATTCCAGCCTGGTTTGCTGAATGGGGACACGATGTCGCCCACGACTGGGAATGGTGGCGCAAACAAATGCCTTATTTCCTCGGCAATCTCTATTTATAAAAGGAGTTACCTATGAATTACCTTGTTATTTCTCCCTACTATCCACAAAACTTTCAACAGTTTACCATTGAACTAGCTAATAAAGGAATCAACGTCTTGGGAATTGGTCAGGAACCTTACGAGCAATTGGATGAACCTTTACGCAATAGCCTGACCGAGTATTTCCGTGTGGACAATCTTGAAAATATAGATGAAGTCAAGAGAGCAGTTGCTTTTCTCTTTTATAAACATGGCCCGATTGACCGCATCGAGTCTCATAATGAATACTGGCTTGAGTTGGATGCAACACTCAGAGAACAATTCAATGTTTTTGGTGCCAAACCAGAGGATCTCAAAAAGACGAAATTTAAGTCTGAAATGAAGAAGCTTTTCAAAAAAGCAGGTGTCCCTGTGGTCCCTGGAGCTGTTATCAAGACGGAAGCAGATGTTGATCAAGCAGTGAACGAAATCGGCCTTCCAATGATTGCCAAACCTGACAATGGAGTGGGAGCAGCCGCGACCTTTAAGCTTGAGACAGAGGACGATATCAATCACTTCAAGGCTGAGTGGGATCATTCAACTGTTTATTTCTTTGAGAAATTTGTCACCTCTAGCGAAATTTGCACCTTTGATGGTCTAGTGGACAAGGAAGGAAAGATTGTCTTTTCAACAACCTTTGACTACGCCTATACACCGCTTGATCTCATGATTTACAAGATGGACAATTCTTATTACGTTCTCAAGGATATGGATCCTAAATTACGTAAATATGGTGAGGCAATTGTCAAGGAATTTGGTATGAAAGAACGGTTCTTCCATATTGAGTTCTTCCGTGAGGGGGATGATTATATTGCCATTGAGTACAATAACCGTCCTGCAGGTGGGTTTACCATTGATGTTTATAACTTTGCCCATTCCTTGGACCTCTATCGTGGCTATGCAGCCATTGTCGCAGGAGAAGAGTTCCCAGCGTCAGAATTTGAACCTCAGTATTGTTTGGCTACTTCTCGCCGTGCAAATGCTCACTATGTTTATTCAGAAGAGGATTTGATTGACAAATATAGCCAGCAGTTCAAGGTTAAAAAAATCATGCCAGCGGCCTTTGCGGAACTTCAAGGAGATTACCTGTATATGTTGACAACTCCGAGTCGACAAGAAATGGATCAGATGATTAAGGACTTTGGTCAGCGTCAGGCTTGAGAGACTATCGGATTAAGGAAATTCACTCCCTTAGTCCTTTTGTTTTTTATAAGAAACACAGCGGATTGAAACAAGAGTAGGACAATTTTTGAGGTGCTTTTTGATATGAGCCCAGGTTTTCTCAATAAGATTGTACTCAGGTGAGTGGGGAGGAATAAGAAATAAAGCTACTTTTCTGGGGCTTGTTCATAGTAGGTATGATTCTTTTTTTCGAGTGTAGCCTATAGCTTTGAGAGCATAGTGGATAGTATAGTAGATTGAAATAAGATGTGAACAAAGTGATTGAGAAAGTCAATTTTTTCTAAAAATGTTTTAGCAACCGTAATGTGCTATTCTAGATTCAATACGCTATAGTTGGATGACAGCCAAATTCAGAAGCTATTTCAGTCAAATAAGCGTCTGGATTGTCGGTAAGATAGTTTTTAAGTCTGTCTCTATCAACTTTTCTTGGTTTTGTTCCTTTTACTTGATGGTTTAGATCACCTATTTTCTCTTTTAGATAATGGTATTACGTGAGATTTGGAATTCTGTTATACTACCTGTTCGCTTACAATAGGCAAGAACTTTTTTACGTAAATCTATTGAATATGGTATAAGATGACTGTACCACATTGTGTACTATCTTTAGTTCATTTTATCATATCTCTGTCGAAACAGGTTACTAATATTAATGTACGGGCTCTATGTATGTCAAAAATAAGTTCAGTTATTGAATAGATTTTACTAAACGAGATAGAAGAATAATTTGAGTCTTTTATGCAATCTCCATATAGGATTCATTACGACAGATACCTTAGATTCTTTTTATTGAAGAAATTTTCTGAAAATTACAAAATATACTTGCTATTTTAGAAAAAAAGTGTAGAATATAAGAAATAGGTTTTTAGAATAAGGAGTGGAATATGACAGTAACGATTGATTGGGAAAATCTTGGTTTTTCCTATATGAAATTACCTTATCGCTATATTGCTCATTTTAAAAATGGACAATGGAATCAAGGAGAACTTACAGAAGATGCAACCTTGCATATTTCAGAGTCTTCTCCAAGTCTTCACTATGGTCAACAAGCCTTTGAAGGTTTGAAAGCTTACCGTACTAAGGATGGTAGTGTTCAACTTTTCCGTCCTGACGAAAATGCTAAACGTCTGCAACGTACTTGTAATCGTCTCTTGATGCCACAAGTTCCGACAGACATGTTTGTAGAAGCTTGTAAGGCAGTTGTCCGCGCGAATGAAGAATACGTACCACCATATGGAACAGGTGGAACCCTTTATCTTCGTCCACTTTTGATTGGTGTTGGAGATATTATCGGGGTTAAACCAGCAGAGGAATACATTTTCACCATCTTTGCTATGCCAGTTGGAAATTACTTTAAGGGTGGATTGGTTCCAACCAACTTCTTGATTCAGGATGAATACGACCGTGCAGCGCCAAATGGTACAGGTGCAGCTAAGGTTGGTGGGAACTATGCTGCCAGTCTCTTGCCAGGGAAATTGGCCAAGTCACGTCATTTCTCAGATGTTATCTATCTAGACCCATCAACTCATACAAAGATTGAAGAAGTCGGTTCAGCTAACTTCTTTGGAATTACAGCTGATAATGAATTTGTAACACCATTGAGTCCATCTATCTTGCCATCTATTACTAAGTATTCTTTGCTTTATTTGGCAGAACACCGCTTGGGCTTGACTCCTATTGAGGGGGATGTCCCAATTGATAACCTTGACCGCTTTGTAGAGGCAGGTGCCTGTGGTACAGCAGCAGTTATTTCACCAATTGGTGGAATTCAGCACGGTGATGATTTCCATGTATTCTATAGTGAAACAGAAGTAGGTCCTGTGACTCGTAAACTCTATGATGAATTGACTGGTATTCAGTTTGGTGATATTGAAGCGCCAGAAGGTTGGATTGTAAAAGTAGATTAAAACAAACAAAAGGAGATTTTTGATGAAATCGAAAAAGTGGCTCTTAACAGCAGGAGTGGTCCTGAGCACAACAGCTCTTTTAGTGGCTTGTGGAAAAGCTGATAAAGAAGCAGATGCACCGACAACATTTTCATATGTCTATGCAGTAGATCCAGCATCTTTGGACTATAGTATAGCGACTCGTACATCTACAACAGATGTCATCGGGAACGTGGTTGATGGCTTGATGGAAAACGACCAGTACGGAAATGTTATCCCTTCCTTGGCTGAGGATTGGTCTGTGTCAAAAGATGGTTTGACTTATACCTACAAACTTCGTAAAGGAGTTAAATGGTACACTTCTGAAGGTGAAGAATATGCAGAAGTAACAGCCCATGACTTTGTAACAGGATTGAAACATGTAGCTGACGGTAAGTCAGACGGTGTCTCTCTCATCCAAAATTCAATCAAGGGTTTGGATGCCTACATGACTGGTGAGACGAACGATTTCTCTACAGTTGGTGTTAAGGCCTTGGACGATTATACAGTCGAATATACCCTAAACAAACCAGAAAGTTTCTGGAACTCTAAAGTTACAACAGCGACGATGTTGCCTGTAAATGAAGAGTTTTTGAAGGCATCAGGTAAAGATTATGGAGCAGTTACTCCAGCAGGGATTCTTTACAATGGTCCTTATATCTTGAAGACCTTGACTTCTAAATCGTTAATCGAATACGAGAAAAATCCAAACTACTGGGATAAAGAAAAGGTAAAAATCGAGAAGATCAAATTGACCTACTACGATGGTTCTGATCAGGAATCCTTGATTCGTAGCTTCTCTTCTGGTGCTTATACGACAGCCCGTCTCTTCCCAAGTAGCTCAAACTTTGCTTCTACTTTGGAACAATACGGAGATAAAATCACTTATAGCCCACAGGACTCAAGTAGCTATTACTTCACCTTTAACGTAAATCGTCAGTCATATAATAAAACTGCGAAAACAAGTGAAGAGCAAAAGACTTCTACTAAAGAAGCTATGCTTAATAAGGACTTCCGTCAGGCTATCAACTTTGCCTTCAACCGTCATTCTTATGCTGCCCAGCTAAATGGTGAAGACGGTGCGGACAAGATTATTCGTAACAGCCTTGTTCCTGACAACTTTGTACAAGCAGGGGGTAAAAACTTTGGTCAAATCGCCCAAGCTGAGTTGGTGAACTATGGTGACCAATGGAAAGGTGTTGAGCTAGTTGACGGTAAGGATTCTATCTATAATCCTGACAAGGCTAAAGCTGCGTTCGAAAAAGCTAAGAAAGACTTGGAATCTAAAGGGGTAACTTTCCCAATTCATTTGGATGTCCCAGTTGAACAAACAGATACCATCGCCGTTCAACAAAGTAATTCTTTCAAACAGTCTATCGAATCAACTCTTGGTGCAGAAAATGTTGTCATTGATGTTCTTCAAATGACAGATAATGAAAAGGAAACAATCACTTCTCAAGCGCGTGTTCCTTCTCAAAAAGACTATGATTTGAACAGTACAGGATGGGCTCCAAGCTATCAAGACCCAGCATCTTACTTGAATATCATGGATCCTAAATCAGGTTCTGCTATGAAACACCTTGGTATTACTAAAGGAAAAGATAAGGATGTTGTAGCGAAACTTGGTTTGGACCAATATAAGAAATTATTGGATGATGCAGATTCAGAGACTACAAATCTTGAAGAACGCTATGAAAAATATGCCAAGGCTCAAGCTTGGTTGACGGATAGTTCATTATTGATGCCGACAGCCTCATCTGGTGGTTCTCCAGTTGTAAGTAATGTCGTGCCATTCTCAAAACCATACTCACAAGTTGGTATTAAGGGTGACCCATATATCTTTAAAGGGATGAAATTGCAAAAAGATATTGTTACAACAAAAGAATATGAAGAAGCACTGAAAAAATGGCAAAAAGAAAAATTGGAATCAAACGGTAAGTACCAAAAAGAACTAGAAAAACACATTAAATAAAGCAGAAAACTCTATATCAGACTTGGAATGATATAGAGTTTTTTCTTGCTAGTTTTAGGATTTTCTTGTAAAATAGAAAAAGTGAAGAGAGGTATGAAATGAGTAAGAAAGATAAAAAAATTGAAATTCAAGTAGCAGATGCCAAGGTTAATGTAGGAAAAGACAGTTTTGAAGGTTATACCTTGACCATTGGTAAAAAAGTTATCGGAGAAATTGCCGAATTAGACGGACAATTTGCCATCATAAAGAATGGGAATGTCGATAGTTTTTATAAAAAATTGGAAAAAGCTGTGGAAATTTTGATTGAAAATTATAATTTAGCAAAATAAGTCTTGTTTTTTTGAAATTTTCATGATATAATAGTCCATGTTGATTGTAGGAGAGATAGCGAAGAGGCTAAACGCGGCGGACTGTAAATCCGCTCCTTCGGGTTCGGGGGTTCGAATCCCTCTCTCTCCATTTTATCAATGGGGTATAGCCAAGCGGTAAGGCAAGGGACTTTGACTCCCTCATGCGTTGGTTCGAATCCAGCTACCCCAGTTCTTAGGTAATAATCAAGATAAAAAGCAAAATATCTTAGGGTATTTTATTTTTATAATTGAAAGACGTGAACGATATGAACATGTCCTTGCGGGTGCTTAGGAAAAAAATTATAAGTATGTCAAGTTTAAGAAAAACTTGATTGTTGGAGGATTTTTTAGATGAACGAATTTGAAGATTTGCTAAATAGCGTTAGCCAAGTTGAGACTGGTGATGTTGTTAGTGCTGAAGTATTGACAGTTGATGCGACTCAAGCTAACGTTGCAATCTCTGGAACTGGTGTTGAAGGTGTCTTGACTCTTCGCGAATTGACAAACGATCGCGATGCAGATATCAATGACTTTGTTAAAGTAGGAGAAGTATTGGATGTTCTTGTACTTCGTCAAGTAGTTGGTAAAGATACTGATACAGTTACATACCTTGTATCTAAAAAACGCCTTGAAGCTCGCAAAGCATGGGACAAACTTGTTGGTCGCGAAGAAGAAGTTGTTACTGTTAAAGGAACTCGTGCCGTTAAAGGTGGACTTTCAGTAGAATTTGAAGGTGTTCGTGGATTCATCCCAGCTTCAATGTTGGATACTCGTTTCGTACGTAACACTGAGCGTTTTGTAGGTCAAGAATTTGATGCTAAAATCAAAGAAGTTGACGCTAAAGAAAACCGCTTCATCCTTTCACGTCGTGAAGTTGTTGAAGCAGCTACTGCAGCGGCTCGCGCTGAAGTATTCGGTAAATTGGCTGTTGGTGATGTTGTAACTGGTAAAGTTGCTCGTATCACAAGCTTTGGTGCTTTCATCGACCTTGGTGGTGTTGACGGATTGGTTCACTTGACTGAATTGTCACATGAACGTAACGTATCACCAAAATCAGTTGTAACTGTTGGTGAAGAAATTGAAGTGAAAATCCTTGATCTTAACGAAGAAGAAGGACGTGTATCACTTTCACTTAAAGCAACAACACCTGGACCATGGGATGGCGTTGAGCAAAAATTGGCTAAAGGTGATGTAGTAGAAGGAACAGTTAAACGTTTGACTGACTTCGGTGCATTTGTTGAAGTATTGCCAGGTATCGATGGACTTGTTCACGTATCACAAATTTCACACAAACGTATTGAAAATCCTAAAGAAGCTCTTAAAGTTGGTCAAGAAGTTAAAGTTAAAGTTCTTGAAGTTAACGCAGATGCAGAGCGCGTATCACTTTCTATCAAAGCTCTTGAAGAGCGTCCAGCTCAAGAAGAAGGACAAAAAGAAGAAAAACGTGCTGCTCGTCCACGTCGTCCAAAACGTCAAGAAAAACGTGATTTCGAACTTCCAGAAACACAAACAGGATTCTCAATGGCTGACTTGTTCGGTGATATCGAACTTTAATCAAATTGAAAATTTATAAAATCCTTTGTTTTCTAAACAAGGGATTTTTCTTTTGTCTGTAAGCCTTTTTTGATATAATAGTTCTATGTTAGAATCAGAAAAACAATCACGTTATCAAATGTTAAATGAGGAGTTCTCTTTTTTATTGGAAGGCGAAACCAATGTTTTGGCTAATCTTTCCAACGCCAGTGCTCTTCTAAAATCACGCTTTCCTAATACCGTATTTGCAGGCTTTTATCTGTTCGATGGAAAGGAATTGGTTTTAGGTCCTTTCCAAGGAGGTGTTTCCTGCATCCGTATTGCACTGGGAAAAGGTGTTTGTGGGGAGGCAGCTCATTTTCAGGAAACTGTTCTGGTTGGTGATGTAACAACTTATCCCAACTATATTTCTTGTGATAGTAGAGCAAAAAGTGAAATTGTTGTTCCGATAGTTAAGAATGGTCAATTGCTAGGGGTTCTGGATCTGGATTCTTCAGAGATTGATGATTATGATACTATGGATCGAGATTATTTGGAACAATTTGTCGCTATTTTGCTTGAAAAGACAGAATGGGACTTTACAATGTTTGGGGAGAAAGCCTAATGTATCAAGCACTTTATCGAAAATATAGAAGTCAAAATTTCTCCCAGTTGGTTGGTCAAGAAGTTGTGGCTAAGACCCTTAAACAAGCTGTAGAGCAAGAGAAAATAAGTCATGCTTATCTTTTTTCTGGTCCTCGTGGAACGGGAAAAACCAGTGTGGCTAAGATCTTTGCCAAGGCTATGAACTGTCCCAATCAAGTGGGTGGTGAACCATGTAATAACTGCTATATTTGTCAGGCAGTGACGGATGGTAGTTTAGAAGATGTCATCGAAATGGATGCAGCCTCTAATAATGGGGTGGATGAAATCCGTGAAATTCGTGATAAATCTACCTATGCCCCTAGTCTTGCCCGTTATAAGGTTTATATCATAGACGAGGTTCACATGCTGTCTACAGGAGCTTTTAATGCCCTCCTAAAGACGCTGGAAGAGCCAACACAGAATGTAGTCTTTATTTTGGCCACTACTGAATTGCACAAGATTCCTGCCACTATTCTATCCCGTGTGCAACGTTTTGAATTTAAATCGATTAAGACACAGGATATTAAGGAACATATCCACTATATTTTAGAAAAAGAAAATATTACTTCTGAACCAGAGGCTGTGGAAATTATCGCTAGACGAGCTGAAGGTGGAATGCGGGACGCCTTGTCTATTTTGGATCAAGCCCTGAGTTTGACACAGGGAAATGAATTGACGACTGCTATCTCTGAAGAAATTACTGGCACCATTAGCCTATCAGCCTTGGATGATTATGTGGCTGCCTTGTCTCAACAGGATGTTCCCAAGGCTTTGTCTTGCTTAAATCTTCTCTTTGAAAATGGTAAGAGCATGACTCGTTTTGTGACCGACCTTTTGCACTATTTAAGAGACTTGTTAATTGTTCAAACAGGGGGAGAAAACACTCATCATAGTCCAGTATTTGTAGAGAATTTGGCACTTCCTCAAGAAAATCTGTTTGAAATGATTCGCTTAGCGACAGTCAGTTTAGCAGATATTAAGTCTAGTTTGCAGCCTAAGATTTATGCTGAGATGATGACTATTCGCTTGGCGGAGGTTAAGCCTGAAGCAACTCTTTCTGGGGCGGTTGAACATGAAATTTCTGCATTGAGACAGGAAGTTGCCCGTCTCAAACATGAACTCGCCAATGTGGGAACCGTAGCTAAGCCAACAAATCCAGCTCCTAGTCGTCCAACAGCAGGCAAGACAGTCTATCGTGTGGATCGTAATAAAGTTCAATCTATCTTACAAGAGGCTGTCGAAAATCCTGATTTAGCACGTCAAAATCTGATACGCTTGCAGAATGCCTGGGGAGAGGTGATTGAAAGTCTAGGAGGTCCTGATAAGGCTTTGCTAGTTGGTTCTCAACCGGTTGCGGCCAATGAACACCATGCTATTCTTGCTTTTGAGTCTAACTTCAATGCTGGTCAAACCATGAAACGAGACAATCTCAACACCATGTTTGGCAATATCCTCAGTCAGGCAGCAGGTTTTTCACCTGAGATTTTAGCTATTTCCATGGAGGAATGGAAAGAAGTTCGCGCAGCCTTTTCAGCCAAAGCCAAATCTTCTCAAACTGAAAAAGAAGCAGAAGAAAGTCTGATTCCAGAAGGATTTGAATTTTTGGCTGATAAAGTGAAGGTAGAAGAAGACTAAAGAAAGATTTCATGATACAATAAGTTTATGAATAGACAACAATTTATTATCATCGCGCTGTTTACAGCTGCTGAGACCTATTTTTTCAATGAAGCTTGGATGACTGGGCGTTATATTATGGCAGCCTTTTGGGCCATTTTGCTCTTTAGAAATTTCCGAGTTAGTTACTTGATGGGCAAGATTGTAGATGTCATTGACCAGCATTTAAAAGGAAAAGACTAGTCCTCAGCTTCTAGACAAAATCAAAGCCTTTTAGGCTTTTTTTTGTTATACTATAAAAGTATATTTATTGACCTTTTACCGTATTTTCTAGGGAAATCAAGTATGTTTCCAGTAAGAACTGTAAAGGTCTTAAAAAAGAAAGGAATTATCATGTCAGTATTAGAGATCAAAGATCTTCACGTCGAGATTGAAGGAAAAGAAATTTTAAAAGGGGTTAACCTGACCCTGAAAACAGGAGAAATCGCCGCTATCATGGGACCAAATGGTACTGGTAAATCGACTCTTTCTGCCGCTATCATGGGAAATCCAAACTATGAAGTTACCAAAGGTGAAGTCTTGTTTGATGGCGTAAATATCCTTGAGTTGGAAGTGGACGAGCGTGCACGTATGGGACTTTTCCTTGCTATGCAATACCCATCAGAAATTCCTGGTATTACTAACGCTGAGTTTCTTCGTGCAGCTATGAATGCTGGTAAAGAAGACGATGAAAAGATCTCAGTTCGTGAGTTTATCACTAAATTGGATGAGAAGATGGAATTGCTCAACATGAAAGAAGAAATGGCTGAGCGTTACCTCAACGAAGGTTTCTCTGGTGGTGAGAAAAAACGTAATGAGATTCTTCAACTTTTGATGTTGGAACCAACTTTTGCCCTTTTGGATGAGATTGACTCTGGTCTTGATATTGATGCCCTTAAAGTTGTTTCTAAAGGTGTTAATGCCATGCGTGGTGAAGGTTTTGGTGCTATGATTATCACTCACTACCAACGTCTTTTGAACTACATCACACCTGATGTGGTACACGTCATGATGGAAGGTCGTGTTGTCCTTTCAGGTGGTCCAGAATTGGCTGCTCGTTTGGAACGTGAAGGATACGCAAAACTAGCTGAAGAACTTGGCTACGACTACAAGGAAGAATTGTAATTTCCTCGTGTCTTTTAGGAGAAGTAAATGACTAAAGAAAATATTAAACTTTTTTCAGAAATGCACGCTGAACCAAGCTGGTTGGCTGATCTCCGTCAAAAAGCTTTTGACAAGATTGAGACTTTGGAATTACCAGTTATTGAGCGTGTCAAATTCCACCGTTGGAATCTGGGTGATGGAAAGATTACAGAAAGTGAGCCATCAGCAAATGTTCCAGATTTCACTGCACTAGATAATCACTTGAAGTTGGTGCAAGTAGGAACTCAAACTGTTTTTGAGCAAATTCCGGTTGAGTTGGCTCAACAGGGTGTCGTCTTTACAGACTTCCACTCAGCTTTAGAAGAAATTCCAGAGATTATTGAGGAATTCTTCATGTCATCTGTTAAGTATGACGATGATAAATTAGCAGCCTACCATACAGCATATTTTAATAGTGGTGCTGTTCTCTACATTCCTGATAATGTTGAGATTAAAGAGCCAATCGAAGGAATTTTCTACCAAGATAGTGATAGCGACGTGCCATTTAACAAACATATTATGATTATCGCTGGTAAAAATTCTAAGATTAGCTACCTTGAACGTCTAGAGTCACGCGGTGAAGGAAGTGCCAAAGCAACTGCCAATATCACAGTAGAAGTGATTGCACGTTCTGGTGCTCAAGTGAAGTTTGCTGCGATTGACCGCCTTGGTGAAAACGTCACGGCCTACATTAGTCGTCGTGGTAAATTAGGTAACGATGCAAGCATTGACTGGGCGATTGGTGTCATGAACGAAGGAAACGTCGTTGCTGACTTTGATAGTGACTTGATTGGTAATGGTAGTCATGCGGATCTTAAAGTCGTAGCTCTTTCAAGTGGCCGTCAGGTGCAAGGGATTGATACACGTGTAACTAACTATGGCTGCAATTCTATCGGAAATATCCTCCAACATGGAGTTATTCTTGAGAAAGCAACCTTGACATTTAATGGTATTGGCCACATCATCAAGGGTGCTAAGGGAGCAGATGCGCAACAAGAGAGTCGAGTTCTCATGCTTTCAGACCAAGCACGTTCAGATGCCAATCCAATTCTTTTGATTGATGAAAATGACGTAACTGCAGGACACGCGGCTTCTATCGGTCAGGTAGATCCAGAAGACATGTACTACCTCATGAGTCGTGGCTTGGATAAGGCAACTGCAGAACGTTTGGTTGTTCGCGGTTTCCTAGGCTCTGTTATCGTGGAGATTCCAGTCAAGGAAGTTCGTGACGAAATGATTGCAACTATCGAAGAAAAATTGTCAAAACGCTAAGGGGTAGCCTATGTTAGATGTAGAAGCGATTCGCAAGGATTTTCCAATTTTAGACCAGATTGTAAATGATGAGCCCCTGGTCTATCTGGACAATGCTGCGACGACACAAAAACCACAAGCAGTTCTGGAAACAATCAATCATTATTATGAACATGACAATGCTAATGTCCACCGTGGTGTTCATACCTTGGCAGAACGTGCTACAGCCTCCTATGAAGCTGCGCGTGAAACCATTCGCAAGTTTATCAATGCAGGCTCTACAAAGGAAGTTCTCTTTACAAGAGGAACGACAACCAGTCTTAACTGGGTGGCGCGTTATGCCGAGGAAATTCTGACTGAGGGCGACCAGGTCTTGATTTCCGTCATGGAACACCATTCTAATATTATTCCTTGGCAGGAAGCCTGCCGTAAGGCTGGGGCAGAGCTTGTCTATGTCTATCTTAAGGATGGATCCTTGGATATGGATGACTTGCGAGCTAAATTAACTGATAAGGTCAAGTTTGTTTCGCTAGCTCACGCCTCAAATGTTCTGGGTGTGGTTAATCCAATCAAAGAGATTACTCAATTGGCCCACAAAGTTGGAGCCATCATGGTGGTGGATGGTGCTCAATCTACGCCTCATATGAAGATTGATGTGCAGGACTTGGATGTGGACTTTTTTGCCTTTTCAGGTCACAAGATGGCTGGTCCGACTGGTATCGGTGTTCTTTACGGTAAAGAAAAGTATCTAGAACAAATGTCACCAGTAGAATTCGGTGGCGAAATGATTGATTTCGTCTATGAGCAGTCTGCTAGTTGGAAGGAATTGCCTTGGAAATTCGAGGCAGGAACTCCTAATATGGCAGGCGCTATTGGACTTGCTGCTGCAGTGGACTATCTTGAAAAGATTGGCATGGATGTCATTGAATCCCATGAACAAGAACTGATAGCCTACGTATATCCAAAACTTCAGGCGATTGAAGGACTGACTATTTATGGTTCGCAGGACTTGGCTCAACGCTCGGGTGTCATTGCCTTTAACCTAGGCGATCTCCATCCTCACGACCTTGCGACTGCTTTGGATTATGAAGGAGTGGCTGTTCGTGCAGGTCACCACTGTGCCCAACCCTTGCTCCAGTATTTGGATGTACCAGCAACAGCTCGCGCAAGTTTTTATATCTACAATACCAAGGCAGATTGCGACAAACTAGTCGAAGCCTTACAAAAGACAAAGGAGTTTTTCAATGGCACTTTCTAAACTAGATAGCCTTTATATGGCAGTGGTAGCGGACCATTCGAAAAATCCACATCACCAAGGAAAGTTAGAAGACGCTGAACAAATCAGTCTCAACAATCCGACCTGTGGGGATGTCATCAATCTCTCTGTCAAGTTTGATGCAGAGGATCGTTTGGAGGATATCGCTTTTCTAAACTCAGGCTGTACTATCTCAACTGCTTCTGCTAGTATGATGACAGATGCAGTTTTGGGCAAGACCAAACAAGAAATCTTAGCACTTGCGACCATTTTTTCTGAGATGGTTCAAGGGAAAAAAGATGACAGACAAGATAGTCTTGGAGATGCAGCTTTCTTGTCAGGTGTTGCAAAATTCCCTCAACGAATTAAGTGTGCAACCCTAGCTTGGAATGCCCTGAAGAAAACAATTGAAAATCAAGAAGATAAATAAGAAACATAGAAACATATAATGAAAGAAAGGATATTATGGCTGAAGAAAGAGTAGAACCAAAACCAATTGACCTTGGTGAATATAAATTTGGTTTCCATGATGATGTAGAGCCTGTCCTATCGACAGGAAAAGGATTGAATGAAGATGTAATTCGTGAACTGTCAGCTACAAAGGGAGAACCTGAGTGGATGTTAGAATTCCGTTTGAAGTCTTATGAAACCTTCAAAAAAATGCCCATGCAAACTTGGGGAGCAGACTTGTCAGAGATTGACTTTGATGACCTGATCTATTACCAAAAACCATCTGATAAACCAGCCCGTTCTTGGGATGAAGTTCCTGAAAAGATTAAGGAAACATTTGAACGTATCGGGATTCCAGAAGCTGAGCGTGCTTATCTGGCTGGTGCCTCTGCCCAGTATGAGTCAGAAGTGGTTTACCACAACATGAAAGAAGAGTTCCAGAAATTGGGGATTATCTTTACAGATACGGATTCTGCCCTCAAGGAATACCCAGACTTATTTAAACAATACTTCGCTAAGTTGGTACCGCCAACAGATAACAAGTTGGCAGCCCTTAACTCAGCAGTATGGTCAGGTGGAACCTTTATCTACGTACCAAAAGGGGTCAAGGTTGATATCCCACTTCAAACTTACTTCCGTATTAACAACGAAAATACAGGTCAGTTTGAACGTACCTTGATTATCGTTGATGAGGGAGCAAGCGTCCACTATGTAGAAGGATGTACAGCGCCAACTTATTCAAGCAACAGCTTGCACGCTGCCATCGTAGAAATCTTTGCCTTGGACGGGGCTTATATGCGTTATACAACCATCCAAAACTGGTCTGATAACGTATATAACTTGGTAACAAAACGTGCTAAGGCTCAAAAAGATGCGACTGTTGAGTGGATTGATGGTAACTTAGGTGCCAAAACAACCATGAAATACCCATCTGTTTACCTAGATGGAGAAGGAGCGCGTGGTACTATGCTCTCTATTGCTTTTGCTAATGCAGGGCAACACCAAGATACGGGAGCTAAGATGATCCACAATGCTCCACATACAAGCTCGTCTATCGTGTCTAAATCCATCGCTAAAGGCGGAGGAAAGGTGGACTACCGTGGACAAGTAACCTTCAATAAAAATTCTAAGAAGTCTGTTTCTCACATCGAGTGTGATACCATTATCATGGATGACTTATCAGCGTCAGATACGATTCCATTTAATGAAATCCATAACTCGCAAGTAGCTTTGGAACACGAAGCCAAGGTTTCTAAGATTTCTGAAGAACAATTGTATTATCTCATGAGTCGTGGATTGTCAGAATCTGAGGCAACTGAGATGATTGTTATGGGATTTGTAGAACCATTTACAAAAGAGCTTCCAATGGAATATGCAGTTGAGCTGAACCGTTTGATTAGCTATGAGATGGAAGGATCAGTTGGGTAAAATTTGTTTTTAGATTTACCCCCAATCAAGTATCTTGAAGATGAACTTGTAACAACAATAGACTGAGAAAAAAGGTTTTAAGAACAGAAAATGCATGATATCAGGAGCCAAAAAACTTGATATTATGCATTTTATTGTGGGAAGATTTATTGTATTCTCTCATGAAATAGAGTTTTTTCCTAAGCGCTTTTGATTTTTGATATAGTTTTGTGAGGACGAAGTAAGACAATATATAAAATAGTCAGTTCAAGCCACGATATAGTTGCTTAGTTTAAAATAAGCATCTTATAATAAAGCTATGGCATATAGTAGAGATTTTGAACAAGGAGCATTAGATTACATCAAAGAGGGACACAGACATGTCGAGACATACAAAGTTTTTGATGTTGGCGGCAGAACTCTCTTCACGTGGGAAAAGAAAGACGTGAGCAAGGACACTTAGAGCGGAAAAAGTGAGTCGTCAAAAAGTGGAAAATTCCTTTAGAGGAATTGAAAGCCTTTGTAGAGGCTCATCCAGATGCTTTTTTACGGGAAATTGCGGCACATTTTGATTGTGCTGTTCCTTCAGTAT
Organism: Streptococcus humanilactis; assembly: GCF_019448275.1. Lineage (GTDB taxonomy): Bacteria > Bacillota > Bacilli > Lactobacillales > Streptococcaceae > Streptococcus > Streptococcus humanilactis. The sequence goes on from NZ_JAHXBZ010000001.1 coordinate 161,449, forward strand.
GGGGAGCTTTAAAGCAAATTCATATCACTTTAAAAAAGATGACTAGCTTTAAAGAACAAGATTCTGAGAAAGTCGCTGAATTTCTTGATATTTTGGATAACCTAAAAGATTTATCAGTCGTATATATTGGCGAAACGGGAATCGACCGCTACCTCTATCGTCCCTATGCACGCGCTCCTAGAGGGAAGAAAGTCTATGAAAAGATTAGCGGACGGCGTTTTGAGCGGACTTCAATTGTTTCAGGACAAGTAGACGGAGAGTTTATAGCTCCCATGATTTACAAGGAAAGTATGACGAGTGATTTCTTTGTGGAGTGGTTCAAAACGCAGCTCTTGCCTGATTTGAAGACACCTCATGTTATTGTTATGGACAATGCTAGTTTTCGTCCCAAACATATCTTGGATGAACTGTGTATCCAAGATAGACACTTTTTCTTACCTCTAGTATCTTATTCACCAGATTTGAATCCTATTGAGCAAACTTGGGCTATCTTGAAAAAGAAAGTGACGGATTTATTAAGGGAAGTTCCAAATATTTTTGAATGTTTGGAACGCTTTTTTAAAACTAAATGACTATAATTATAAAATGCTTATTGATTTTGATTTAAAATGAGTCAAAAAGCCGTTGCACAACGGTTTTTTGTTATAATTAAATGAAGAATGTAGAATAAAAGGAGAAAACCATGACATTTGAAGAAATTCTGCCTGGATTAAAGGATAAGAAAAAATATGTACGAACTGGTTGGGGAGGTGCTGAAAACTATGTCCAACTTTTTGACACTATCGAGCAAAATGGGGTTGCACTTGAAGTGACACCTTATTTCCTAATCAACGTTTCTGGGGAGGGAGAAGGTTTTTCCATGTGGAGTCCGACACCTTGTGATGTTTTGGCGACGGATTGGGTAGAAGTGCATGACTAGACGTGTATTGATTACGGGAGTGAGTTCAGGTATCGGATTGGCTCAGGCTCGCCTTTTTTTAGAGAAGGGCTATCAAGTTTATGGAGTTGACCAAGGTGAAAATCCACTCTTAGAAGGTGATTTCCACTTTTTACAGAGAGATTTAACCTTGGACTTGGAGCCTATTTTTGACTGGTGTCCTCGGGTGGATGTTTTGTGCAATACTGCTGGAGTGTTGGATGATTACAAACCACTTTTGGAACAATCAGCGCAGGAAATTCAAGAGATTTTTGAAATCAACTATGTGACTCCTGTTGAGTTGACTCGCTATTATTTGACTCAAATGTTGGAGAATAAAAAAGGGATTATTATCAACATGTGCTCCATCGCTTCGAGCCTAGCAGGTGGTGGTGGACACGCCTATACTTCTTCGAAGCACGCCTTGGCTGGATTTACCAAGCAGTTGGCTCTAGACTATGCAGAAGCTGGGATTCAGGTCTTTGGGATTGCTCCAGGAGCAGTCAAGACGGGTATGACCGCTGCCGACTTTGAACCAGGTGGTTTAGCGGACTGGGTGGCTAGTGAAACTCCAATCAAACGCTGGATCGAGCCAGAGGAAGTAGCAGAAGTCAGTCTCTTTTTGGCCAGTGGAAAGGCATCTACCATGCAAGGACAAATCTTGACAATAGATGGTGGCTGGTCTTTGAAGTAGGAGGAGTTGGATGGATATCAAAAATCACTGATCCTAAAAAAAATAGGTTAAACCTTCCTGGTAGTAGTCAGCAACTTGGTGAAGGACTGACGGAAACGCTGACTAGAGAAGTTATGGAAGAGACAGGATTTACTGTTAGAAGCTATTCCAAAGAAAATGCATTGCCACTAGTCTTGACGGTCAAAGCAGAATTATTAGGATTTCCAGAACTTGACAATACTTCTTACATGAATTGGAAGGTGAATGATGAGAAACCAACTTGCCCTTAGTGGCGAAAAACTTGATGAAAAAGTTTACCCACAACTATTTCATCATGTTGGCATGATTCGTGGGGAATATTTGTTGAGAGAGCTTAATCAAAACATCATATTAGCAAGTTGTCAGCAATTTGTAAAAGATTATCTAGATACTATCTGTTCCTTGTACTCAGATGAGGAGATCTGGTATCGTTTTTCTGAATTAACGAATACAGAAGCTAATTGTTTAAAGGCGACTAAAGAGTATTTTGATGAAAATCATCCCTTATTTGGATATAGAGGAACTAGGCGTTTGCTGGCGTGTCCGGATGAATTTCAGGCTGAAGCACATGTCGTTACAGAAGTTTATAAAAACAATCCCAATCTATCTGTTATTTTTCCTTTTGTCAATGATGCTGAGCAGTTAAAGCAAGCTATTACAGTATTGCGTCAGCATGGTTTTACTGGGAAAATTGGCACGATGATTGAATTACCGTCAGCGTATTTTGACTTGGACAGCATACTGGAAGCTGGTATTTCCAAGATTGTAGTTGGAATGAATGATTTGACTTCTTTTGTTTTTGCGACTGTGAGAAACAGTCAATGGCATGATATGGAAAGTCCAATAATGTTAGATATGCTAAGACAGATGCAGGATAAAGCAAGGATGAAAAAGATTGATTTTGCTGTAGCAGGCTATCTGAATACTTCTTTCATACAAAAAATGAATCAGATGGGTATCGAATGCATTATCCACTATAGTTCTATTCCAGAGATTTTTAATTTAGAGATTGACCATCCAGATCATCTTAAACACATAAAAGAAGAAAGTAAAAAATTACAAAGGAGCACCCATGACACCGCAAGAAATATGGAATGCCTACAAGCAAATCAACCCCTCTATAGGAGATGAAATCGATGCTTGGGCTTTTGGAGTGGAACCAGACCTTTTAGCAGATTTGGTTTTAAGAGGCGAAAAGACTGCAACAGCATCAGCCTACGATCTCTATGCACTAGAAGCCGAGTCTCTTCCTCAAGAAGGAACTTTTGATGTCATTTTAGATAGTCAAAATCAGGCTGTCTGTATTGTCGAAATTACAAAGGTTTCTGTCCAGCCCTTCAATCAAGTTTCTGCTCAACATGCCTTTAAGGAAGGAGAAGGTGACAAATCCCTAGCCTATTGGCGTCAGGTTCATGAGGATTTTTTCACAGACTGTTTGGGTGAAGTAGGACTGACTTTTACACCTGAAAGCAAGGTTTTTTTAGAAGAATTTCGCAAGGTCTACCCACTGTAGGCTATTAGAAGGAAGAAAGTTTTGGAAATCGCTGTCCAATCCTTTTTTCTCCAGCAAAACATGATATAATAAGTTTGTTTGAAGAAGAGCTTTAGCTCTTAAACTTAGATAGGAGAAAACTATGCAAGCAGTTGAACATTTTATTAAGCAATTTGTTCCTGAACATTATGATTTATTTTTAGACTTGAGTCGTGAGACCAAGACTTTTTCAGGAAAGGTGACCATCACTGGTCAAGCACAGAGTGACCGTATTTCCCTTCATCAAAAAGACTTGGAAATCGCTTCTGTAGAAGTTGCAGGTCAAGCTCGTCCATTTACAGTTGACCATGACAATGAAGCCCTTCATATTGAACTTGCGGAAGCAGGTCAAGTTGAAGTGGTTATCGCTTTCTCAGGAAAAATTACAGACAACATGACAGGGATTTACCCTTCTTATTACACAGTTGATGGAGTCAAGAAGGAAGTCTTGTCAACTCAGTTCGAGAGCCATTTTGCGCGCGAAGCCTTCCCATGTGTGGATGAGCCAGAAGCTAAAGCAACTTTTGATCTCTCTCTACGTTTTGACCAAGCAGAAAATGAATTGGCCTTGTCTAACATGCCAGAAATCGATGTTGAAAACCGTAAGGAAACAGGTATCTGGAAGTTTGAGACAACACCTCGTATGTCTTCTTACTTGTTGTCCTTTGTTGCAGGTGATTTGCAAGGTGTGACGGCTAAAACTAAAAACGGTACTCTTGTAGGTGTCTACTCAACCAAAGCTCATCCATTATCTAATCTTGATTTCTCACTGGACATCGCCGTTCGCTCTATCGAGTTTTACGAAGATTACTACGGAGTTAAGTACCCAATTCCTCAATCTCTCCACATCGCCCTTCCTGACTTCTCAGCTGGTGCTATGGAAAACTGGGGTCTTGTGACCTACCGTGAAGTTTACTTGGTTGTGGATGAGAACTCAACCTTTGCCAGCCGTCAACAAGTTGCCCTTGTTGTAGCCCATGAATTGGCTCACCAATGGTTTGGGAATCTCGTAACGATGAAATGGTGGGATGACCTTTGGCTCAATGAAAGCTTTGCTAATATGATGGAGTACGTCTGTGTGGATGCTATTGAACCAAGCTGGAATATCTTTGAAGATTTCCAAACAGGTGGAGTACCTCACGCTCTTGAACGCGATGCGACTGATGGTGTTCAGTCTGTTCACGTCGAAGTTAAACATCCAGATGAAATCAATACGCTCTTTGACGGAGCTATCGTCTATGCCAAAGGAAGTCGCCTCATGCACATGCTTCGTCGTTGGCTAGGTGATGTCGATTTTGCCAAAGGTTTGCACGCCTACTTTGAAAAACATCAGTACAGCAATACAATTGGTCGTGACCTTTGGGATGCTCTTGGTCAAGCATCTGGCCGTGATGTTTCAGCCTTTATGGATTCTTGGTTGGAACAACCTGGTTATCCAGTTCTCACTGTCAAAGTTGAAAATGATGTCTTGAAGATTTCACAAAAACAATTCTTCATCGGTGAGAACGAAGATAAGAACCGTCTCTGGGTTGTGCCACTAAACAGCAACTGGAAAGGCTTGCCTGATACACTTGAAACTGAAAGTATCGAAATCCCTGGCTACGCAGCTCTTCTTGCTGAAAATGACGGAGCTCTTCGTCTCAACACTGAAAATACAGCCCACTACATTACAGACTATCAAGGAGGCTTATTAGATGCTGTTCTTGCTGACCTAGTTGAGCTTGATAACACAAGTAAACTGCAAATCGTCCAAGAACGTCGCTTGCTTGCTGAAGCAGGGCACATTTCTTATGCTGACTTGCTCCCAGTTCTTGATAAACTTGCTAAGGAAGAATCTTACCTTGTCGTTTCAGCTGTTTCTGAAGTAATTTCTGCTCTTGAGCGCTTTATCGATGAAGGAACAGAAGCTGAAAGAGCCTTCAAAGCCTTGGTTGCTAAATTGGCTCGTCACAACTATGACCGTCTTGGTTTTGAAGCTAAAGACGGAGAATCAGATGAGGATGAATTGGTTCGTCAGTTGGCTGTTTCTATGATGATTCGCTCAAATGGTGCAGAAGCTAGTCAAGTCGCTAGCCAAATCTTCGAAACACACAAGGAGAATCTTGCAGGACTTCCAGCAGCTATTCGCTCACAAGTTCTGATTAATGAGATGAAACATCATGAGACCAAAGACTTGTTAGCACTTTATCTTGATACTTATACTCACGCAACAGATGCTGTCTTTAAACGCCAGTTGGCAGCTGCTCTTGCTTACAGTACAGATGCGAACAATATCCAAACCTTGATTGCTTCTTGGAAGGACAAATTTGTGGTCAAACCACAAGACTTGTCTGCTTGGTATTACCAATTCCTAGCTCACCAAGCAACTCAGGAAACAGCTTGGTCTTGGGCGCGTGAAAACTGGGCTTGGATTAAGGCAGCTCTTGGTGGAGATATGAGCTTTGATAGCTTTGTTATCCTTCCTGCACACGTATTTAAGACTCAGCAACGCTTGGCAGAGTACAAGGAATTCTTTGAACCGCAACTTTCTGACCTTGCTCTTAGCCGTAACATCGGTATGGGAATCAAGGAAATTGCAGCGCGTGTTGACTTGATTAACCGTGAAAAAGCTGCAGTGGAAGCAGTCGTTCTTCAATACGGAAATTCATAAATGAGCCTAAAATAAAAAGAAAACTCAGCTATCTCATGTAATACTCTTCGAAAATCAAATTCAAACCACGTCAGCGTCGCCTTGCCGTACTCAAGTACAGCCTGCGGCTAGCTTCCTAGTTTGCTCTTTGATTTTCATTGAGTATAAAATGCAGAGAGTTGAGTTTTTTTAAGGCAAATTTGGTATAATGGTTTTAATAAGGAGGAGTTTCTCATGATAAAAATCTTATTGGTTGAGGATGACCTAGGCCTGTCAAATTCAGTATTTGACTTTTTAGACGATTTTGCGGATGTCATGCAGGTATTTGATGGGGAAGAAGGTCTCTACGAAGCTGAAAGTGGCGTCTATGATTTGATTTTGCTCGATTTGATGTTGCCAGAAAAAAATGGCTTCCAAGTCTTGAAAGAATTGCGTGAAAAGGGAATTACGACTCCAGTTCTGATCATGACTGCCAAGGAAAGTTTGGATGACAAGGGACATGGATTTGAACTGGGAGCGGATGATTATCTGACCAAACCTTTCTACTTAGAAGAACTCAAAATGCGGATTCAAGCCCTTCTCAAACGTTCAGGCAAGTTTAATGAAAACACCTTGACTTATGGAAATATTGTAGTTAATTTGTCAACCAATACCGTTAAGGTTGAAGATACTCATGTCGAATTACTGGGGAAAGAGTTCGATTTATTAGTTTATTTCCTTCAAAATCAAAATGTTATTTTGCCTAAGACTCAGATTTTTGATCGTTTATGGGGATTTGATAGTGACACAACAATTTCAGTTGTCGAAGTCTATGTTTCAAAAATTCGTAAGAAATTAAAAGGAACCACTTTTGCAGAGAATTTGCAAACCTTGCGCAGTGTTGGGTATATTTTAAAAGATGTTCAGTAAACTAAAAAAAACATGGTATGCGGATGACTTTAGTTATTTTATCCGCAACTTTGGTGTCTTCACTCTGATTTTCTCCACCATGACTCTAATTATTTTGCAGGTCATGCACTCGAGTCTCTATACTTCGGTGGATGATAAGCTTCATGGACTGAGTGAAAATCCTCAGGCAGTTATTCAGCTTGCTGTAAATAGGGCAACAGAAGAGATTAAAGACTTAGAGCATGCCGCTACAGATACTAGTAAGACTGAGATAAAACCCAATGTCAGTTCCAATACGGAGGTTATTCTTTTTGATAAGAATTTTACACAGCTCCTTTCTGGAAATCGATTTTTGGGATTGGATAAGATTAAGTTAGAGAAAAAAGAACTAGGCCATATCTATCAGATTCAGGTTTTTAATAGCTATGGACAAGAAGAAATCTATCGCATGATATTGATGGAAACCAATATCAGTTCGGTTTCAACCAATATCAAGTATGCAGCTATCTTGATTAATACCAGTCAGTTGGAGCAGGCCAGTCAAAAGCACGAGAAATTGATTGTGATTGTGATGGCAAGTTTCTGGATTTTATCTTTACTTGCAAGTCTCTATCTAGCTAGGGTCAGTGTTAGGCCCCTGCTTGAGAGCATGCAGAAGCAACAGTCCTTTGTGGAAAATGCTAGTCATGAGTTACGAACTCCACTCGCAGTTTTGCAAAATCGCTTAGAGACCCTTTTTCGTAAGCCAGAAGCAACCATTATGGATGTGAGCGAAAGCATTGCCTCTAGTTTGGAAGAAGTCCGAAATATGCGTTTTTTGACGACAAACTTGCTGAACTTAGCTCGTAGAGATGATGGGATTAAACCGGAACTTGCAGAAGTTCCAACCAGTTTTTTCAATACGACTTTCACAAACTATGAGATGATTGCCTCGGAAAATGATCGTGTCTTCCGTTTTGAAAATCGGATTCATCGCACGATTGTCACAGACCAGCTTCTTCTGAAACAACTGATGACCATCTTATTTGATAATGCTGTCAAGTATACTGAAGAGGATGGTGAAATTGATTTTCTTATCTCGGCGACCGATCGCAATCTGTATTTACTTGTTTCTGATAATGGAGTCGGTATTTCGACAGAAGATAAGAAGAAAATTTTTGACCGTTTTTATCGAGTGGATAAGGCTAGAACCCGCCAAAAAGGTGGTTTTGGTTTAGGATTATCTCTGGCCAAGCAAATTGTAGATGCGCTTAAAGGAACCATTACTGTTAAAGATAATAAACCCAAGGGAACAATCTTTGAAGTGAAGATTGCTATCCACACACCATCGAAAAAGAAAAAATAAAAATATCGCTCCAGACGGGGCGATATTTTGGATTATGTGACTTTCAGTCCGTCTCGCTAAGTCAGGTGTGAGACAGGCAAACCACCCGTTTTAGGGGTGGTCATGATTTTTTATGACATAAAAATCTTGACAGATAAACTTAAAAAATGTAAACTATTTACTGGTTAATTAATTGGTTAAACAACCAATTTAGAAAACTATTTAATCAAGTAAAGGAAGTTAAGAAAAAGCTTCATCATTTATTGAAATGAGGGATTTATGAAATTCAGTAAAAAGTATATAGCAGCTGGATCAGCTGTTATCGTATCCTTGAGTCTTTGTGCCTATGCACTGAACCAGCATCGCTCGCAGGAAAATAAGGACGATAATCGTGTCTCTTATGTGGATGGCAGCCAGTCAAGTCAGAAAACTGAAAACCTGACACCAGATCAGGTTAGCCAGAAAGAAGGGATTCAGGCTGAGCAAATTGTCATCAAAATTACAGATCAGGGCTATGTGACGTCACATGGTGACCACTATCATTACTATAACGGGAAAGTTCCTTATGATGCTCTCTTTAGTGAAGAACTCTTGATGAAGGATCCAAACTACAAACTTAAGGATGGAGATATTGTCAATGAGGTCAAGGGTGGTTATATCATCAAGGTAGATGGAAAATATTATGTCTACCTTAAAGATGCAGCTCATGCTGATAATGTTCGAACCAAGGATGAAATCAATCGTCAAAAACAAGAACATGTCAAAGATAAGGAGAAGGTAAACTCAGATGTTGCTGTAGCAAGGTCTCAGGGACGCTATACGACAGATGATGGTTATGTCTTTAATCCAGCTGATATTATCGAAGATACTGGTGATGCTTATATTGTTCCTCACGGAGGTCACTACCACTATATTCCAAAAGGTGATTTGTCTGCTAGTGAATTAGCAGCAGCAAAAGCTATTCTAGCTGGCAAAAATACGCAACCAAGTCAGCTAAGCTATTCTTCAGCAGCTAGTGACAATAACACGCAATCTGTAGCACAAGGATCAACTAGCAAGCCAGAAAGCAAAACTGAAAATCTTCAAAGTCTTTTGAAAGAACTCTATGATTCGCCTAGTGACCAACGTTACAGTGAATCAGATGGTTTAGTTTTTGACCCTGCTAAGATTGTCAGTCGTACACCAAATGGAGTTGCGATTCCGCATGGCGACCATTATCACTTTATTCCTTACAGCAAGCTCTCTCCTTTAGAAGAAAAGATTGCTAGAATGGTGCCTATCGGTGGTACTGGTTCTACGATTTCTACAAATGAAAAACCTAATGAAGTAGCGTCTAGTCTAGGAAGTCTTCCAAGTAATCCATCTATATTGAATAATGCTTCTTCAATGTTAAATAAGGAAATTTCTTCAACATCTGATGGTTATATCTTTAATCCTAAAGATATTGTCGAAGAAACAGCTACAGCTTATATTGTCAGACATGGTGATCATTTCCATTACATTCTTAAGCCGAATCAAATTGGACAACCGACTCTTCCAAACAATGGTCTAGCAACACCTTCTCCATCTCTTCCAATCAATCCAGGAATTTCACATGAGGAACATGAAGAAGATGGACATGGCTTTGATGCTAATCGTATTATTGCGGAAGATGAGCAAGGCTTTATTATGAGTCATGGTGATCATAACCATTACTTCTTCAAGAAGGATTTGACTGCTGATCAAATCAAGGCAGCGCAAGACCACTTGAAAGGTGTAACTCCAGCAACACCAAGCCCAGCCAATGATGATCACGATGGCGATGAGCATGACCACCATCATGGTGAAGATCATGATCATGGTTTTGATGCCAATCGTGTCATCAGTGAGGATGAACAAGGCTTTGTCATGTCACACGGAGATCACAATCATTTCTTCTTTAAGAAAGATTTGACAGCAGAGCAAATTAAGGCCGCACAGGATCATCTGAAAACACATCATGGTGTAGAACCTGTAAAACCTCTTGCTAAAACGGTAGAGTCTTTCTCAAGAGATGCTAGTGATGAAGAAAAAATAGCTTACATTTCTAAGACCTATGGTGTTCCACTTGAAGCGATTAGAATTTCAAACGGATTCTTTGTCTTTGGAAATCCAGACCAAGCCTACGATCCAACTCATATCCACCCATATGCTGTTCGTAAGGAACACGTTCGGATTCCTCTTCAAACTGGGAATCCAGAACTTGATTTCCTAAATGAACTTTATACTACTGCTTTGCGAGATGGTGTGTCTCCTTATAGTTTACAGGTAGAAAATGGTAGTTTTGTGATTCCTCATGGCGACCATAATCACTACATCAAGGTTCAAACTAAGGGCTATGAAGTAGCTTTGAAAAACAAGATTCCAGCCCTACAATCCAATTATCAACCTGGAGCTTTTGATGAGAAGGTAGTTTTGGCAAAAGTAGACCAACTTCTAGCTGAAAGCAGAAACATCTATAAAGATAAGCCTATCGAACAAAGACAGATTGAGTTAGCCTTAGGTCAGTTTACTGAAAACATGAAGAAACTGGCAACTAACTCAACAGCAGGTTATCTTGCGACACTGGATCTCTTTGATAAGCAATATATCCATATTGATGAAAGTATCAAACCTGTTGAAACAAGTGCTTTAGATAAGAAATATCAAGCCCTGATTGATAAAATCAATACACTGGATACAGACTCTTATGGCCTTCCTAAGAAAGATCTTCTCGTTCGACTCCAAGAAGCTAAGTTAGCAAAAGATGAGGCTGCTTTAGCAGCGGTTGAATCACAACTTCAAGCTTTGCAAGACTTTAATGATCGAACAGGTGTTACAACAGTGGAATACATCAAGTATTTCTACGAACACGTAAATGACGGTCGTTTGAGTGATGAACTTCGAAACAAAGTCGCTCAGTTGACTTGGACCTTGTATCAATCTCAATCCTTCCTTAAGGCAGCAGAATTGAACAAATTATTCCCAAGTATCTATCAAGCAAAACAAGAAGTGGAAGAAGCTTTGAAAGCTCAGCCAACCACTGCTAAATCGACTAAGACAGTTCTAGATACTGAAAAAGTTGATAATCAAAGTGCCAAGACAGCTATTTATGGCTTCTTGAAAGAATTGTACGGAGACTTTATGCCTGAAGAGCATGTCAATCATGTCAGCAAGGAGCAAGTAGAAAGTCTTTTGAGCAAGGCAACTCAACTCTTGGAACAAATCCAAGAAGAAGGAATCAGACAATCTTTGGGAGAAGAAGTAGAAAATCTCAAAGCTGCTACAAATAAGGCTGATGCAGACTTGGATGAAGTAAATAGTCAGGCGAAAGATGTCTTGACTCGTATCGCTAGCGCCCTTCAACAAGAAAAGGAAAATGCTGAGCAAGATCCTCAGACACTTGTACTCTATCAAAAACTTTACAATATCCTCATGTCACTTCACGCTTACTTAGAAAACAATAAGGGTTCTGATGAGGACTTTGATAAGGTGGATGCTCTACTAGATCAACTTTCTGCTAAGAGCAAAGATAAGGCTGCTTTACTTGAATTGACAAAAGCTATTCTGATCTTGAATCAGGAAATCAAGTCAAAATCAAGCGCGAGTGAAGAAGCAAGTCCAGCAACAAATGCTGAATCAAATGGTGATAAGACAAGTGCTGAGAACCAACCAAACGCAGCTGCAGAATCTAACAGTGAAACTGCCAGCGACGAAAACAAACCGAGCAACGCAACAGATTCTAAATCTGCTGAATCAGTTCCAGAAAAGGAAACAACAGAATCTACAACAAGTACTGGAAATCAAGAAAAACCAGTAGAATAAAAAAGTTGGTAGATAAAAAAGTTTGTGGTCGTAGATCTAGGAGATTTTCCCATTCAAGGCTGTTTCCTATTTCTCATTGTAATTATAAACCATGGCAACATAAGAAAACGAGCATTTCCAACTGAGGAGGTGCTCGTTTTTTGATAGTTAGAAGTAGTTTTTATCCGTCTATTTAGAGTTGATTACAAGAAATTATTGACTTGAATGTGGATATAAGATTTATTCACTGATTATAATGTTTAAATAGCGCTCCAAAGCAAAGAATTATCCTCATGAGTATGAATCTTATAAATTAACTAGTTCCAAACCATGTTCTGTCAAGCGATAGATGATCGAGCAAACTTCTTTTAAGAAACGACGGTCATGTGAAACAGTGATGAGACCGCCAGGATAAGTGGCAAAGAGTTTTCTGATTTGGGGTTGAGAAGTGGGAGAAAAGTTTCGTGTGGGCTCATCCAGAAGGAGAAAGTTTGGTTTGCGCAGCACTAAATCCAAAAGCAGAAGTTTCCCCTGTTGCCCGCCGGATAAGGAGCGAATTTGATGTTGCATTTCTGGATAACTGAAATTGAGACTAGCTAAGTGAGATTGGATTTTCTGCAGTTCCTCTTTTTCACCAGTTTTGCTAAGATAGGCTATTGGTGATAAATCCAATTGCAGTTTTTTGTAGTAATCTTGTGGCATAAAACCAAGTAAAATCTCTCTTTTTTGACTTAGCAGTTGTTGAAACTTGGCTAAAAGAGTTGATTTCCCCATACCATTTGGGCCAATGATACCGATTTTTTCTTGACCACGAACAGTTAGTTGTAGTCCTTGAGCCAAAACTCGCTCACCAATGGACAAATTCTCTTTTTCCAGTTGGATTAAGACTTTAGAAACTGGTAATGGCTGTATATCTGAGAAGAAAAGTCTGATTTCTTCCTCTTCAAGTGGTTTTTGGGTCATGGACTGAGCTGTCTTTTCAAAGCGTTTTTCTTGAGAGAGGACAGTTTTCATCTTTTTAGCCAATAGGCGACCGGCAGTACTATCTTTAGTAGCTCGAAGCGCAGTTTCTACATTTTGCTTGACTCGCCGATGTTTTTCCATGGTTTTATCGTAGGCTCTTTGGTCGTTAGCAGCTTGCTTGCTTTGTTTGGTAAAATTAGCCTTTCTCTGGTCGCTATAGCTATCATAGTCTAAATGCTCTACTAGCGTTTCTGCTTCTTTACGGTGCTTGACCAGTCGCAAGTGAACAATAGTGTCTGCCGTTTGAGAAAGAAAGTCTTCATCATGGGAAATGAAAATAACGGTTTGCCTCATCTTCTGTATCTGTCTTTTTAGCCAATCAACCGTCTCAAGGTCTAGATCATTTGAAGGTTCATCTAAAAATAGAATCTCAAAGGGTTTGGCTAACTCATGGATGAGCTGAATTTTCAAAGCTTCGCCCCCTGATAGACTGCCAATCTTTTGGTCGCTAGCGAATCGATTGCTATCAAAATGCAATTCCTCAGCCAAACGATAGAGGACACTGTAATCTAAATCGATAGTATCTAAAAAGAAGTAGTCGTGTAGAGTTTTCTTTTTCAGGTCCTCAGGGACTTTTTGAGGAATGTAGGCTATTGACTGAATGTCAGACAGGATGTCACCCCTGATAGTGAAATCAGGCAAAGCTTCCCCCATTAAAGTTTTAAGTAAGGTTGATTTGCCATTTCCTTCCTCTCCAATAATAGCTACCTTTTCCCCGTCTTGGATGGTCATGCTTAGGTCAGAGACAAGGTCTCGTAAATCTTTGTTTTGAGTGATGGTTAGGTGATTGATTTTTATCATATGATTGCCCTTTCTAGAATGTCGATAGTGCATAACAAAAAGCTCTACTTTACCTAGTAGAGCTCAACGTCTATGTCAAAAAACTCTATTAATACTCTTCGAAAATCTCTTCAAACCACGTCAGCGTCGCCTTACCGTAGATATATGTAACTGACTTCGTCAGTCTTATCTACAACCTCAAAGCAGTGCTTTGAGCAACCTGCGGCTAGCTTCCTAGTTTGCTTTTTGATTTTCATTGAGTATAAAATGCCAGAAAAAGAGCATAAAAGAGCACACAAAAAGAGACAAAAACAAGATCTACTAAATAAAGGTTCTTTATTTGATAGACTTAGTTGTTCATGTCTCCCTTACCTCCGAGTATTAGTATCTTTATACTATACCTTTAAGGAAATTTTGTCAACAGAAAACTGGAAATTCTATGCTCTAAAATCCGAAAACAGGTCCATAGAGAGTTAGTACGTGTTTGATATGATCGTAATGGAACTTGTCATAGTTGCGCCAAGCGGTACGTGCTTGATCGTTTAGTTTTAGGCTACCTAATCCAATCAGAAGACTGGTGCGTTGGTAAAATTTCTCAAGGTCTATTAAGATACTGTTGTTCAACTTTTCCGCTTTTTTGAGCTCTTGCAGAGTAGTATTTAGCAGCTCTTGTAGTCGAATATCATCTGCCGTACCCTGTTTGCAGCTTTGGAAACTTTTATTTAACTCGGATAGGAGTTGGGTTGCATTAGTAATGAGTTCTTTGTCTTCCATATGAGCATCCTCCTTGCTATCATGTATTCTTGCCTATAGTATAGCACCAAAAAATATAGTGATAAATATATTAAAAAATCGAATTTTAATTACAAAGTTTGGTGGGCTGATTTGTAGCTTTTTCATGGTATAATCAAGAGAGTAAATATTTATGGAGGAAGTATGAAATTAAATATTCAAGAAATTCGTAAGCAGTCTGAAGGCTTGCATTTTGAACAAACCTTAGACCTAGCCGCAGACCTGCGTGCACGTAATCAAGAAATTTTAGATGTAAAAGATATCCTTGCAGTTGGGAAAGTACAGTACGAAGACCGTATGTATTTCTTAGATTATCAGTTGTCTTATACCATTGTTCTTGCTTCAAGTCGCAGTATGGAGCCAGTTGAGTTAGTTGAATCTTATCCAGTAACGGAAGTTTTCATGGAAGGCGCAACCAACCAGCTAGATCAAGAAGTTTTAGATGATGATTTGGTCTTGCCTATCGAAAATGGAGAACTTGACCTTGCTGAGAGCGTGTCAGACAATATCCTACTAAACATTCCTATCAAGGTCTTGACGGCTGAAGAAGAAGCTGGTCAAGGATTTGTGTCAGGAAATGACTGGCAAATCATGACTGAGGAAGAATACCAAGCTCAACAAGCTGTTAAGAAAGAAGAAAACAGTCCTTTTGCTGGCTTACAAGGACTATTTGATGGAGACGAATAATGGTCTTGTCAAAAAAACGTGCACGAAAGGTGCTAGAAGAAATCATTGCTCTTTTTCCAGATGCTAAGCCAAGTCTTGATTTTACCAATCATTTTGAACTCTTGGTTGCGGTCATGTTGTCAGCACAGACAACGGATGCAGCGGTAAATAAGGCCACACCAGGTCTCTTTTCTGCCTTTCCAACGCCACAAGCCATGTCTGTGGCGACTGAAAGTGAGATTGCTTCACACATTTCTCGCCTGGGACTGTATCGAAATAAGGCTAAATTCCTTAAAAAATGTGCCCAACAGTTACTAGACGATTTTGATGGTCAAGTCCCTCAAACACGAGAGGAATTAGAGAGTTTGGCAGGTGTTGGTCGCAAGACAGCTAATGTTGTCATGAGTGTAGGATTTGGGATTCCAGCCTTTGCAGTGGATACTCATGTGGAGCGTATTTGCAAACACCACGATATCGTCAAAAAATCAGCGACACCACTTGAGGTGGAAAAGCGGGTCATGGATATCTTGCCGCCTGAGCAGTGGTTAGCTGCCCATCAGGCCATGATTTATTTTGGAAGAGCCATTTGTCATCCTAAAAATCCAGAGTGTGACCAGTACTCACAGTTATATGATTTTAGCAATTTATAAGATGGGGTTTCAAAAGTTTTTGCTTGATTTTAAGCATGCTTTGTGCTATAGTATTTGATAACTAAATATTCCTTTAAACCTGTCCCGTGAGGCAGGCAAGGAGAACGATTAAGTAGTAGGGTGAAGTCTATACTGTTTGCAGTAGGGCTCGCTTGGCTATACATTTCAAGTCTCCTTGTTTAAGGAGACTTTTCTTTTTGGAGGTTTATCATGAAGGCAAAAGAAGTTGTAGACGAATTGACTGTCAAACGAGCGATTACGCGTATTACTTATGAGATTATCGAACGCAACAAAGATTTGAATAAGATCGTCTTGGCTGGTATTAAAACTCGTGGTGTATTTATCGCCCACCGAATCCAAGAACGTTTGGAGCAACTAGAAAATCTTTCAGTTCCTGTTGTGGAATTGGATACAAAACCTTTCCGTGATGATGTTAAAAGTGGAGAAGATACTTCTTTGGTTTCTGTCGATGTGACAGACCGCGAAGTTATCTTGGTGGACGATGTGCTTTATACAGGCCGCACTATCCGTGCTGCTATTGATAATATTGTAGGTCATGGTCGTCCTGCGCGCGTGAGTTTAGCAGTTCTAGTAGATCGTGGACATAGAGAATTGCCAATCCGTCCAGATTACGTTGGAAAAAATATCCCAACCAGTCGTTCTGAAGAAATCATCGTAGAGATGACAGAACTTGATGGCCAAGACAGAGTTCTGATTACTGAAGAAGCTTAGAAAGCTAAAGGAGTAGCCATGTCAGAAAATCAACAAGCATTGAACCATGTGGTGTCCATGGAAGACCTCACTGTCGATCAAGTGATGAAATTGATCAAGCGAGGAATTGAGTTTAAAAATGGAGCTCAGCTTCCCTATGAAGACCATTCAATTGTCTCCAATCTTTTCTTTGAGGATTCTACACGGACGCATAAGTCCTTTGAAGTGGCAGAGATTAAACTGGGATTGGAACGACTTGACTTTGATGTGAAGACTAGTTCAGTCAATAAGGGTGAAACACTTTATGATACCATTTTGACTTTGTCTGCTTTAGGAGTTGACGTCTGTGTGATTCGTCACCCAGAGGTTGACTACTACAGAGAGTTAATTGCTAGTCCCACGATTACGACTTCCATCATCAATGGTGGAGATGGTTCGGGCCAACACCCTAGCCAGAGCTTGCTTGATTTGATGACTATTTATGAGGAATTTGGTCACTTTGAGGGGCTCAAGGTCGCTATTGCAGGTGACTTGGACCATTCACGCGTTGCCAAATCCAATATGCAGATTTTGAAACGCTTAGGTGCAGAACTTTATTTTGCTGGACCTGAGGAATGGAGAAGTCAAGAGTTTGCAGACTATGGACAGTTTGTAACTATTGATGAAATCATTGATCAGGTGGATGTCATGATGTTTCTCCGTGTGCAACATGAACGCCATGATAGTGGTGCAGTCTTTTCAAAAGAAGACTACCATGCCCAACATGGCTTAACACAAGAACGTTACGAGCGCTTGAAAGAAACAGCAATCCTTATGCACCCAGCTCCAGTCAATCGTGATGTAGAAATCGCAGACCACTTGGTTGAAGCACCAAAATCACGGATTGTCCAACAAATGACCAATGGTGTTTTTGTTCGAATGGCAATCTTAGAATCCGTACTGGCGAGTAGAAACGCCAACTAAAACACAAGACGTTAAAAGACGCCAGTGAGCGTCCACGAGAGGTGAAAATATGACAAAAAGACTTCTAGTATTAGAAGATGGCACAGTTTTTGAAGGCAAGGCCTTCGGAGCAGATATTGATGTAACAGGCGAAATCGTCTTTAATACAGGCATGACCGGCTACCAAGAATCCATTACAGACCAGTCTTATAATGGACAAATCTTGACCTTTACTTATCCTTTGGTAGGAAATTATGGAATCAACCGTGATGATTACGAATCCATTATTCCAACTTGTAAGGGAGTCGTTGTTTTTGAAGAAGCACGTAGAGCAAGTAACTGGCGCAATCAAATGACCTTGGATGAATTTTTGAAAGCCAAGAAAATTCCAGGTATTTCAGGAATTGATACGCGTGCCCTTACAAAGATTATCCGTAAGCATGGTACCATGCGTGCAACCTTGACCCATGTTGGGGATAGTATGGACCATGTGACGGACCAGCTCCAAGCGACAGTCTTGCCGACGGACAATATCAAGCAGGTTTCTACTAAAACATCCTATCCAGCTCCAGGAGTTGGTTTGAGCGTGGTGCTAGTGGACTTTGGTCTCAAGCACTCAATCTTACGTGAGCTTTCTAAACGCAACTGTAACGTGACAGTTGTTCCTTATTCGACAACGGCTGAAGAAATTCTCCATCTCAATCCTGACGGAGTTATGTTGTCAAACGGTCCAGGTAACCCAGAAGATGTTCCACAGGCACTGGATATGATTCGTGGTGTGCAAGGAAAAATTCCAATTTTTGGTATCTGTATGGGACACCAACTCTTTGCTATGGCAAATGGTGCTAAGACCTATAAGATGAAATTTGGACACCGTGGATTCAACCATGCGGTTCGCGAAATTGCTACCGGACGTGTGGATTTTACAAGTCAAAACCATGGTTATGCAGTTAGCCGTGAGGATTTGCCAGAGCACTTGATTATTACCCATGAAGAAATCAATGACAAGTCAGTTGAAGGTGTGCGTCACAGATACCAACCTGCTTTCTCTGTTCAATATCACCCAGACGCAGCACCTGGTCCACACGACGCAAGCTACCTATTCGACGAGTTTATCGAGATGATGGAAGCTTTTAAACAATCAAACTAAGAACGAGTAAAAGCTCGTCGGAGAATTTATTTAATTGAACACGGACGGAAAGCTCGGAATTTAGAGAAACCAATTTGGATTGTCAATCCTTCCTTGGTTTCCTAAAAATCAATCGCTTTCTATTCGTCCTTTGTATCTTATTTAATGTCGCTCTGTGAGGCGACGAATAGAAAGGCAGGTCGTTTCTTTTAGTCGCTATCAGGCGAACTAAAAACTCCCTGCACTAGATTTTTTACCGAAAAGTATCGTTTCGCTAAAAAATCGTCGGAGAATTTATTTAATGGCAACCTGAGAGTTGCCGAATAGAAAGGAGAAGATACATTGTTCGCGGAAGTGAACACGCCCTAAGAACTGTGTGAAAAAGATAAACATCGTCTTGACGCTGAAGGCGTCTGCACCGAGTTTCCTATTTTCACTGTGTTCTTTACGGGCTTTGTATCATAAACTATGCCTAAACGTACTGATATTCAAAAAATTATGGTGATTGGTTCTGGTCCGATTATTATTGGTCAGGCTGCTGAGTTTGACTACGCTGGGACCCAGGCTTGCTTGTCGTTGAAAGAGGAAGGTTATGAGGTTGTCTTGGTTAACTCAAACCCTGCCACCATCATGACGGACAAGGAGATTGCGGACAAGGTTTATATTGAACCGATTACACTTGAGTTTGTAACGCGTATTCTTCGTAAGGAACGTCCAGATGCCTTGCTACCAACCCTTGGTGGTCAGACAGGGCTCAACATGGCCATGGAATTGTCTAAAAATGGTATCCTAGATGAACTTGGTGTTGAGCTTCTGGGAACTAAATTATCTGCCATTGACCAAGCGGAGGACCGTGACCTCTTTAAACAATTGATGGAAGAGCTCAACCAACCAATTCCAGAATCTGAAATTGTTAACACAGTAGAAGAAGCAGTTGCCTTTGCAGCAACAATTGGCTACCCAGTCATCGTTCGTCCAGCCTTTACACTTGGTGGTACTGGTGGTGGTATGTGTGCTAATGAGGAAGAATTGCGTGAAATCGCTGAAAATGGATTGAAATTGTCACCTGTGACCCAATGTTTGATTGAGCGTTCAATCGCAGGTTTCAAGGAAATCGAATACGAAGTGATGCGTGACTCAGCTGACAATGCCTTGGTTGTTTGTAACATGGAAAACTTTGACCCAGTCGGGATTCACACAGGAGATTCCATTGTATTTGCCCCAGCTCAGACTATGTCAGACTATGAAAACCAAATGCTTCGTGACGCAAGCTTGAGCATTATTCGTGCCCTCAAGATTGAAGGGGGATGTAACGTTCAGCTGGCCCTTGACCCACACAGCTTCAAGTACTATGTTATCGAAGTAAACCCTCGTGTATCGCGTTCGTCAGCCCTTGCTTCTAAGGCTACAGGTTACCCAATTGCCAAATTGGCTGCTAAGATTGCAGTTGGTTTGACCCTGGATGAGGTCATCAACCCAGTTACAGGTTCAACCTATGCCATGTTTGAGCCAGCCCTCGACTACGTTGTTGCGAAAATTCCACGTTTCCCATTTGACAAGTTTGAAAAAGGTGAGCGCCGTCTTGGGACACAGATGAAGGCCACTGGAGAAGTCATGGCTATCGGTCGAAACATCGAAGAATCTCTCCTTAAGGCCTGTCGCTCTCTTGAAATTGGGGTGCACCACAATGAAATGCCTGAACTTGCAGCAGTTTCTGATGATGCCTTGATTGAAAAAGTAGTCAAAGCCCAGGATGACCGTCTCTTCTATGTATCAGAAGCAATTCGTCGTGGTTATACACCAGAAGAGATTGCTGACTTGACTAAGATTGATATCTTCTACCTTGATAAACTCTTGCATATCTTTGAGATTGAGCAAGAATTAGGTGCCCAGCCACAAGATCTAGATGTTTTGAAAACTGCCAAACTCAATGGTTTCTCAGACCGTAAGATTGCTGAACTTTGGGAAACGACTGCAGACCAAGTTCGTCAGCTTCGTTTGGAAAACAAGATTGTCCCAGTCTACAAGATGGTAGATACTTGTGCGGCAGAGTTTGACTCTGAAACACCATATTTCTATTCAACCTATGGATGGGAAAATGAGTCTATCAAGTCTGATAAGGAATCTGTCCTAGTCCTAGGTTCAGGTCCAATCCGTATCGGTCAAGGGGTTGAGTTTGACTACGCAACTGTTCACTCGGTTAAGGCTATCCAGGCTGCTGGCTATGAAGCCATCATCATGAATTCAAACCCAGAGACCGTTTCAACAGACTTCTCTGTATCAGATAAGCTTTACTTTGAGCCATTGACATTCGAAGATGTTATGAATGTCATCGACTTGGAGCAACCAAAGGGAGTTATCGTTCAGTTCGGTGGTCAAACAGCTATCAACCTTGCGGAGCCATTGGCAAAAGCAGGTGTGACCATCCTTGGTACACAGGTCGCTGACCTAGACCGTGCCGAAGACCGTGATCTCTTCGAGCAAGCTCTTAAAGATTTGGATATTCCACAGCCACCAGGACAAACGGCTACCAATGAAGAAGAAGCAGTTCTTGCAGCTCGCAAGATTGGCTTCCCAGTTCTTGTCCGCCCATCTTATGTACTTGGTGGACGTGCTATGGAAATCGTTGAAAACGAAGAAGACCTTCGTTCTTACATGCGAACTGCTGTTAAGGCTAGTCCAGACCACCCAGTTCTTGTCGATTCTTACATTGTTGGTCAGGAGTGCGAAGTTGATGCCATTTCAGACGGTGAAAATGTCCTTATCCCTGGTATTATGGAACATATCGAACGTGCCGGTGTCCACTCAGGTGACTCAATGGCCGTTTACCCACCACAAACCTTATCTCAAAAGGTCCAAGAAACAATCGCAGACTATACTAAACGCCTAGCAATCGGTCTTAACTGCCTTGGAATGATGAATATCCAGTTTGTTATCAAGGATGAAAAAGTCTACGTTATTGAGGTCAATCCACGTGCCAGCCGTACGGTTCCATTTCTTTCTAAAGTGACCAATATCCCTATGGCTCAAGTAGCAACCAAGCTCATTCTTGGTCAAAAACTTGAAGAACTTGGCTACCAAGATGGACTTTATCCTGAAAGCACCCGCGTTCATATCAAGGCACCTGTCTTCTCCTTCACAAAACTAGCTAAAGTAGACAGCTTGCTTGGTCCTGAAATGAAGTCAACAGGTGAAGTTATGGGTTCTGATACGACTTTGGAAAAAGCTCTCTATAAAGCTTTTGAAGCTTCTTACTTGCACTTGCCAACCTTTGGTAATGTTGTATTTACCATTGCTGATGATGCCAAAGAAGAAGCCTTGGACTTAGCTCGTCGTTTCCAAAATATTGGCTATGGAATCCTCGCGACAGAAGGGACAGCAGCCTTCTTTGCTAGTCATGGATTGCAAGCCCAACCTGTTGGTAAGATTGGTGATGATGATCAGGATATTCCAAGTTTTGTACGCAAAGGAAGAATTCAAGCTATCATTAACACAGTAGGAACAAAACGAACTGCTGACGAAGATGGTGAGCAAATTCGTCGTTCAGCCATTGAACATGGTGTACCACTCTTTACAGCCCTAGATACAGCTAATGCCATGCTTAAGGTACTTGAAAGTCGTAGTTTTGTTACAGAAGCAATCTAGTTTAGAAAAGTTTTTCACAGTTTAAAAGCCAGCGTCAGAAAACGCTGCCTTTTGCGATATTAGTGCAGGCTATTCAACTATCAGTTCTTCACTCAAGGATGATGATGAATTGTGATACGATAAGAATAAATTGGGAATGGCTTATGATGTTAATCGTTCACCTTTTTTGTAATTCTAGTATATCAGAGTCAATATATATTTGCATGCTACTCCTTTTGCAAAAATGGCTATTTCAGGTGAAAAAAACGACATTTCAGATTTTCTGTTCCAGAAATAGCTATCGCTATGATATAATTATTTTATGATTATTACTATTCCTATAAAAAACCAAAAAGATATTGGTACACCATCTGATTCAGTCGTTGTTCTCGGCTATTTTGATGGTATACATAAAGGACATCAAGAATTATTTCGCGTTGCCAATAAGGCTGCGAGAAAAGATTTATTACCTATCGTCGTTATGACCTTTAATGAATCTCCAAAGATCGCTTTAGAGCCTTATCATCCTGATCTGTTTTTACATATTTTGAACCCTGCTGAACGTGAAAGAAAATTAAAGCGTGAAGGCGTAGAAGAATTATATCTCCTTGATTTTAGTAGTCAATTCGCTAGTCTCACGGCAGAAGAATTTTTTGCAACTTATATCAAGGCTATGAATGCCAAAATTATTGTTGCAGGTTTTGATTATACATTTGGTTCTGACCAAAAAACGGCAGAAGACTTAAAAGATTACTTTGATGGAGAAGTCATTATCGTTCCACCTGTAGAAGATGAGAAAGGAAAGATTAGTTCAACTCGTATCCGTCAAGCTATTTTAGATGGAAATGTGAAAGAAGCAGGAGAACTTTTGGGGGCACCGCTTCCATCAAGAGGGATGGTGGTTCATGGCAATGCTCGTGGTCGTACGATTGGTTATCCAACAGCTAATTTGATGCTTTTAGACCGTACTTATATGCCAGCAGATGGTGTTTATGTCGTTGATGTTGAGATTCAAAGACAGAAGTATCGTGCTATGGCTAGTGTCGGGAAAAATGTGACCTTTGATGGAGAAGAAGCACGTTTTGAAGTCAATATTTTTGATTTTAATCAAGATATTTATGGAGAAACCGTCATGGTTTATTGGCTTGATCGCATTCGAGATATGACCAAATTTGACTCAGTTGACCAATTAGTGGATCAGTTAAAGGCTGATGAAGAAGTAGCTCGGAATTGGTCTTAAGAGTTTGAGTAAAGAAAAGAGGTTGTCTGTAACCCAAAAGATAGATGATTTAGTCTAACTTTTGAGGTCACGACATTACCTCTTTTTATTCTTTTTCAAATGTGAATCCTTCTCCAAGGATTTCATGGGCTTCTGTAATAGTTATAAAGGCTTGAGGATCGATTCGATGAATCATTTCCTTCATTTTCACAATTTCATTTCTTCCGACAATACAGTAAATGATTTTCAAATTTTCTTTACTATAGTAGCCTTGACCAGAAATAAAAGTAACGCCTCTTCCTAGGTCATCATTAATCGCTTTAGCAAGTTGGTCAGGACGTTTTGTGATAATCATAAAGCCTTTACCAGCATAGCCACCTTCTCCAATCAAATCAATGACACGAGAAACGATAAAATCAAATAAGAGCGTGTAGGAAACCAATCTCAAGTCCTTGAAGATTAGGAGAATGAGCATGAGAATACAAAAATCTAAGATAAAGAGCAGTTTTCCCATTGATATATGCGTGTATTTATTGAGAATACGAGCTAGAATATCAGTACCACCAGTTGTACCTCCAGCATTAAAGATAATTCCAAGGCCAATTCCCAATAGAATTCCCGCTATAAGTGCAGTAATCAGTAAATCATCTTGAAGGTCAATATGAAGGGGAATACGCTCAAAAAAAGCCAACCAAGCTGACAAAGCTAAGGTTCCAAGCAAACTAGAATAGAGAGATTTAGCTCCAAATATTTTCCAAGCTAGGATGAAAAGGGGAATATTAATCAGCAGGTTCATGAGGGAAACAGGGATTTTAAAAAGATAAAAGGTGATGAGGGTAATACCTGTCGCCCCTCCTTCAAAGAGATGATGGGGAACTACAAAATAAGTCAGGCCAAAAGCATAAATAGCAGCACCTAGTAAAATGGTTAAAATGGGGTAAATTTTTTTAATCATAGGAAACCTCTTTTCTTATAAGTTGATTATATCAAATTTTTACGGAAAATTTGATTGACTCTATTAGGATTTTTAATCTTTTTTTGATATAATTAGAAGTAAGAAAACCAATCTGAATCCTAAAATAGAAAGATTGATACTATGACAAAAATTAAGATTGTAACCGATTCATCTGTTACTATTGAACCAGCACTAGTAAAACAATTAGATATTACAATTGTTCCATTATCTGTAATGATTGATAATGTTGTTTATTCTGATGCGGATTTGAAAGAAGAAGGTAAATTTCTTCAGTTGATGCAAGCAAGTAAGAATCTTCCTAAGACAAGTCAACCTCCTGTAGGTGTCTTTGCTGAAGTTTTTGAGGACCTATGCAAAGATGGTAGCCAGATTCTTGCTATTCATATGTCCCATGCTCTTTCGGGGACTGTAGAAGCAGCACGCCAAGGTGCCAGCCTATCTACTGCCGACGTGACAGTCATCGATAGTTCATTTACTGACCAAGCCTTGAAATTCCAAGTTGTTGAGGCTGCGAAATTAGCACAAGAAGGCAAAGATATGGCGGAAATTTTATCTCACGTTGAAGAGGTAAAAAACCATACGGAGCTCTATATTGGTGTTTCTACTCTAGAAAATCTAGTAAAAGGTGGACGAATTGGCCGTGTAACTGGATTGTTGAGCTCACTTCTCAATATCCGTGTTGTCATGCAGATGAAGGACCATGAATTGCAGCCAATGGTTAAAGGTCGCGGTGCTAAAACCTTTAAAAAATGGCTGGATGAGTTGAGAACATCGCTCTCTGAACGTCCTGTAGCAGAGATTGGAATTTCATATTCTGGTAATGCTGACTGGGCAAAAGAGATGAAAGAAAGTTTACAAGCCTATGTTGAAAAACCAATTTCTGTTTTAGAAACCGGTTCTATTATTCAGACTCATACAGGCGAGAATGCGTGGGCTATTTTGGTACGTTACCATTCCTAAAAAAATAAAGAAAATGCGAATAAACAGCGTTTTTAACTTGACCTATAAGGGATTTTAGGATATGATTATATTTGTTAATTAGAAATTAATTTGGAGGAATCATTAACATGGCAAACAAACAAGATTTGATCGCTAAAGTAGCAGAAGCTACAGAATTGACTAAGAAAGACTCAGCAGCAGCAGTTGAAGCTGTATTTTCAGCAGTAGCTGACTACCTTGCAGCTGGTGAAAAAGTTCAATTGATCGGTTTTGGTAACTTTGAAGTTCGTGAGCGTGCTGCACGTAAAGGTCGCAACCCACAAACTGGTAAAGAAATCACAATTGCAGCTTCTAAAGTTCCAGCATTCAAAGCTGGTAAAGCTCTTAAAGACGCTGTTAAATAATTGGCGTTCAAAAAGCCTGTCATATCAAGCATTTGAGCTTGTGTGACAGGCTTTTCTTTTGCTTTTGGGGCATTTTTGGGGCAAAATATTATTTTTCCTTTTTTCACTTGTTTTAGGATGATGTCAACCAGCATTTTCATTATTTTCTAATAGTGCTGAGTTTTTATACTCTTCTAAAATCTCTTCAAACCACGTCAGTTTCACCTTGGATTATATATGTGACTGACTTCGTCAGTCTTATCTACAACCTCAAAGCAGTGCTTTGAGCAACCTGTGGCTAGCTTCCTAGTTTTCTCTTTGATTTTCATTGAGTATTATTTGTCTCAACATCAAACCATGAAGGTGGATGATCGTATTCTATGATATTTTATTGATTTTCAGCTGAAGTCATATTAAAAATATTTAAGTAGAAAGAAAAGTCATATACTATCTATTGAAAATATTATAAATCGGATATAAAGACAGGTGAAATCTTCTGTGTTATACTAGAGATATGTTAGATTTGAAAAAATACGGTATTGTCATGTGGCCGGAGGAGAAGATTAGTTCTTTCCGTGAGAAACTTCTCACTTGGTATGATGAAAACAAACGAGATTTACCGTGGCGTAGAAGTAAAAATCCTTATCATATTTGGGTGTCTGAAATTATGCTCCAGCAGACCAGAGTGGATACGGTTATTCCCTATTATGAACGATTCTTGGACTGGTTTCCAACAGTAGAAAGTTTGGCGAATGCGCCTGAAGAGCGTTTGTTGAAGGCTTGGGAGGGACTGGGATATTATTCTCGAGTACGCAATATGCAGGCTGCAGCCCAGCAGATTATGACTGACTTTGGTGGCCAATTTCCAAACACCTATGAAGGAATTTCCAGCTTGAAAGGGATTGGCCCTTACACTGCAGGCGCGATTTCCAGTATTGCTTTTAACTTGCCTGAGCCAGCTGTAGATGGTAATGTTATGCGAGTGCTGGCCCGTCTGTTTGAAGTCAACCATGATATTGGCATTCCAAGTAATCGCAAAATTTTTCAGGCAATGATGGAAGTCTTGATTGATCCAGAACGTCCGGGTGACTTTAATCAAGCCTTGATGGACTTAGGGTCTGATATTGAGGCGCCTGTAAATCCCAGACCAGAAGAAAGCCCAGTTAAGGACTTTAGTGCGGCATATCAGAATGGAACCATGGATCGTTATCCAATTAAGGCTCCCAAGAAAAAACCTGTCCCAATTTATCTTAAAGCTTTGGTGGTCAAAAATACTCAGGGACAATTTTTACTTGAAAAAAATGAAAGTGAAAAGTTATTGGCAGGTTTTTGGCATTTCCCCTTGATAGAAGTTGATAACTTTTCGCAAGAAGAGCAGTTTGACCTCTTTCATCAGGTTGCAGAAGAAAGTGTGAATTTTGGACCCAGTCCAGAAGAGAGTTTCCAGCAGGACTATGACTTAGATGTTGATTGGCTCGATGTTTATTTTGAGACTGTCAAGCATATCTTTAGCCATCGCAAGTGGCATGTTCAAATTGTAGCAGGTCAGGTGACTGACTTCCATGATTTTTCAGATAGGGAAGTTCGCTGGCTTTCACCAGAAGAGTTCAAGGATGTTCCACTTGCCAAACCCCAACAAAAAATCTGGCAGGCTTATGCACAAGCCAACTTAGACAGTAGCAAAGACTAGCTATTGTGTCTTCTTGCTATTTTTTTGGTATAATAGTAGAGAAAAAGGTGAACATATGAAAAAAATATTAATTGTAGATGATGAAAAACCAATCTCAGATATTATCAAGTTTAATATGACCAAGGAAGGTTACGAAGTTGTAACTGCTTTTAACGGTCGTGAAGCGCTAGAGCAATTTGAAGCAGAGCAGCCAGATATTATTATTTTGGATTTGATGCTTCCAGAAATTGATGGTTTAGAAGTTGCGAAGACTATTCGCAAGACTAGTAGTGTGCCTATTATCATGCTGTCAGCTAAGGATAGCGAATTTGATAAGGTTATCGGTTTGGAGCTTGGAGCGGATGACTATGTAACCAAACCCTTCTCAAATCGTGAGTTGCAGGCGCGTGTCAAAGCTCTCCTTCGTCGCACGGACTTGGCTTCTGTAGATAATCAAGAATCAGATGAAAATAAAACTCAACCCTTGCAAATTGGGGACTTGGAGATTGTTCCAGATGCCTATGTTGCTAAGAAATACGGTGAAGAACTAGACTTAACCCACCGTGAATTTGAGCTCTTGTATCACTTGGCTTCTCATATTGGTCAAGTGATTACACGTGAACACTTGCTTGAAACGGTCTGGGGTTATGATTATTTCGGAGATGTTCGAACAGTTGACGTAACTATCAGACGTTTGCGTGAGAAGATTGAAGATACACCAAGTCGTCCAGAGTATATCCTAACACGTCGCGGTGTTGGTTATTATATGAGAAATAATGATTAAACTAATAAAAGACACAGTTTTAACCAGTGATTTTATCTTTATCCTCATTCTACTTGGCTTTATCTTAGTGGTGACCTTGCTCTTACTAGAAAATCGTCGGGATAATATTCGGTTGAAGCAAATCAATCAAAAGGTAAAGGACCTGATTGCAGGAGATTATTCTCAGGTATTGGATATGCAGGGAAGCTCTGAAATTACCAATATTACCAATAATCTCAATGATTTATCAGAAGTAATCCGCTTGACTCAAGAAAATCTTGAACAAGAGAGTAAACGATTACACAGTATCCTCTCTTACATGACGGATGGAGTGCTCGCGACCAATCGTCGTGGTAAGATTACTATGATTAATGACATGGCTAAGAAACAGCTAGGTGTTCAGAAGGAAGATGTTCTAAACAAAAGTATTCTAGAATTGCTTAAGA
Source organism: Streptococcus humanilactis (assembly GCF_019448275.1). Lineage (GTDB taxonomy): Bacteria > Bacillota > Bacilli > Lactobacillales > Streptococcaceae > Streptococcus > Streptococcus humanilactis. Next base: position 189,962 of record NZ_JAHXBZ010000001.1, read on the forward strand.
TTGAAGATGAGTATGAACTTCGTGATTTGATTACCCAAATTCCTGAACTCATCATTGATTCTCAGGATGCTAATGGTGAGTATCTGAGCCTTCGTGTTCGCTTTGCCTTGATTCGTCGAGAGTCTGGCTTTATTTCGGGTCTGGTTGCTGTTTTGCATGATACGACGGAGCAGGAGAAGGAAGAACGCGAACGAAGACTCTTTGTTTCCAATGTTAGCCATGAGTTACGGACGCCCTTAACCAGTGTTAAATCTTATCTTGAAGCCTTGGATGAGGGGGCTTTGTGTGAAACTGTAGCACCAGACTTTATCAAGGTATCTCTAGATGAAACCAACCGTATGATGCGGATGGTGACTGATCTCCTCCATCTCTCACGGATTGATAATGCGACCAGTCACCTAGATGTGGAACTGATTAACTTTACTGCCTTTATTACCTTTATCCTCAACCGTTTTGATCAGATAAGAGGGCAGGATGAAGAGAAGAAATACGAACTGGTGAGAGATTACCCCATTACCTCAGTTTGGATTGAAATTGATACAGACAAGATGACACAGGTGATTGATAATATTCTCAACAATGCCATCAAGTATTCTCCAGATGGTGGGAAAATCACAGTGACTATGAAGACAACTGATGATCAGATGATTTTATCCATCTCAGACCAAGGTTTGGGTATTCCAAAGCAGGATTTACCACGTATCTTTGACCGTTTTTATCGTGTGGATCGTGCTAGAAGTCGTGCCCAAGGTGGTACAGGTCTGGGACTGTCTATTGCCAAAGAAATTATCAAACAACATAAGGGCTTTATTTGGGCCAAGAGTGAATACGGTAAGGGATCAACTTTCACAATTGTGCTCCCTTATGATAAGGATGCAGTGAAAGAAGAAGTATGGGAGGATGAAGTAGAAGACTAGAATGAGTGAAACAGGCTTTAAATACAGTATTTTAGCGTCGGGTTCCAGTGGAAATTCCTTTTATCTGGAAACTCCAAAAAAGAAGCTTTTAGTGGATGCAGGCTTGTCTGGCAAGAAAATTACCAGTCTCCTTGCTGAAATTAATCGCAAACCAGAAGATCTGGATGCTATTTTGATTACGCATGAGCATTCAGATCATATCCATGGAGTAGGCGTTTTGGCTCGCAAGTATGGTATGGATTTGTATGCCAATGAAAAGACCTGGCAGGCTATGGAAAACAGCAAGTATCTTGGCAAGGTAGACTCTTCGCAAAAGCATATCTTTGAAATGGGCAAAACAAAAACATTTGGAGATATTGACATCGAGAGTTTTGGTGTAAGCCATGATGCAGTCGCACCGCAGTTCTATCGCTTTATGAAGGATGACAAGAGTTTTGTCCTTTTGACAGATACAGGCTATGTTAGTGACCGTATGGCGGGAATTGTCGAAAATGCGGACGGCTATCTTATCGAGTCCAACCATGATGTAGAGATTTTGCGAGCAGGTTCTTACGCTTGGCGACTCAAACAACGAATCCTATCGGATCTGGGTCACCTTTCTAATGAAGATGGTGCCGAAGCCATGATTCGGACGCTAGGAAATCGCACTAAGAAAATCTATCTTGGTCACTTGTCTAAGGAAAACAATATCAAGGAGCTAGCTCACATGACCATGGTCAATCAGCTAGCACAAGCTGATCTGGGAGTTGGAGTAGACTTTAAGGTTTATGATACCTCACCAGATACCGCAACACCATTGACAGATATATAAAAAAGAAGGCGGGGGCCTTCTTTTTTATATATCTAGTAGATATTTGTTGTGGTATAATGTTCAAAAATGGTATAGGAGAAATAGCGTGAAAAGAAAATGGTTATTTAAGGATTACTATGACACATCAATTATCATACTTGCGTTGATATCTGTTGTTCTAGTTTTGCTTGGATTTGCTGAGATGGTCGATTTGGACAATCCGCCTTATAGTATTATTGATTTAGTAATCTGGGGTGTTTTTGTGGTAGATTATGGCTGGCGGTTCTTTTTAAGTAAAGAGAAATGGCGATTCATAATTGAAAATATCTTTGATCTGCTGGCTATCCTGCCTTTAAATGCTATTTTTACAGTGTTTCGATTAGGACGTATCTTTCGCCTAGCAAGGCTGACAAAATTACTGAAACTGACTCGTTTACTTAGAATAATTGGACTTACAGGTAAATTAGAAAGAAAAATTAGTAGATTCTTACGAACAAATGGCCTGCTTTATATCTTGTATGTTAATATCTTTATCGTTCTAGTAGGAAGTTCAATTTTATCTGTTGTTGAAGAAAAATCTTTTTCAGAGAGTCTTTGGTGGGCTCTTGTTACTGTAACGACAGTTGGTTATGGGGATATTGTTCCGACTTCGTTCTTTGGTAAATGGTTAGCTGTTTTATTAATGCTTGTCGGTATTGGAACAATAGGAATGTTAACAAGTGCCTTGACGAACTTTTTTGTAAAAGATAATCCAGATGAGCAGATAAAACTTGATAAACTCCAAGACGAATTATCGAGCCAAAGAATATTAATAAAGAAACAATCTGAAAAGATAGAAGAACTACATCGAATGATAAAAGACTTAGTTGAAAAAATATAATAAAGGTGAGACAAAACTTGATTCGAGGAGAAATCAAGTAAGTCTTGACACAATAAAACGCATAATATCAAGGTCTGGCACCTTACATTATGCGTTTTTGTGATTTTTATTAGAATGGCAATTTCCCGGCGAAAGCACCTAGTTTTTTCTTGGTAGTTTCATCGATTTGTTCAAGAGCAGAGTTGATAGCTTGAACAGTCATATCTGAAAGTGTTTCAAGGTCTTCTGGGTCAACGACAGCTGGATTGAAGTCAATGCTGACAACTTTCTTATCGCCAGTTAAGGTCGCTTGAACAAGATCTTGAGCAGATTTGCCAACAAATTGCATAGCAGCAAGTTCAGCTTGGCTTTGTTCCATTTGTTTTTGAAGTTTTTGTGCTTGGCGCATCATGTTTTGCATGTTCATCATGTTGATTTACAGTTTCCTTTTACAATTATTTTCTTTCTTATTTTATCAATTTTGAGGTTAAAAGTCTATTGTTAGTATAAATCCCCCAACATTAAATTTTCTGAAAATCTATTAAAAAATGAGTGGAAACGTGGTATAATGAGACGTAAAATTAATTCAGGTTTCCTGAACCGATAGGAGTAAACAATGAAAAAACTAGGTTTTGTCCTTTTATCTTCAGCCTTGCTATTGACAAGCTTGTGCTGTTAGGTTTGAAAAATCAGCAGATACAACCGATTCATCTAAGGTTACAGCCTTGTCTGAAGACAAGCAAAAAATGCTTGATAAGGCCACTGCTGACTATAAGACTTTTGTGCAAGAGCAAATCGATAAACTCTTGACAGATACGGAAGGCTTTGTCAAACTGTTGAAAGAAGGCAAATTAGAAGAGGCTAAGATGGTCTATCCACTGATTCGTATGTCTTATGAGCGTTCAGAACCGATTGCTGAGAGTTTTGGTGAGTCAGATGTCAAGATTGACTTCCGTTTAGCAGACTACATGGACGAAAACAAGACAGAAGAAGGATGGTCAGGTTTCCACCGTATCGAGCGTATCCTTTGGGAAGACAATACCACTAAAGGAACTGAAAATCAAGATAAGGAAGAGTAAATCTGCTCTAATAAAAAAACTTTGTACTCTAGAAACCATCGCGTGGCTAGCTAGAGTGCAAAGTTTTTTTGTTTTCTAGTTAAAATGAAGACTGTATTCTTTATAATCACAAGGCTATTAAGGGAGCAGTTGACATCAAAATGATGATTTTGAGTTTTTGTTATTTTTGCTTTGTAGCAAGGTAACATAGTCACTTTTGGTGTGGAATAAGTGGGAAAGAAAAACAGTTCTGTGAGTTTGGTCGATAAAGTAAAGCAAGATATACTGACCGATAATTTTTCCTCGCGTAGGGTACTTACTGTTGATCTTTAGTTCGATTTTTTCATCTGCATCAAAGCCAGCTTCAGGAAAGGTTTCTAAACTTTTTAAGCCGTCTAAAATTTTGGCCACAGTATTTTTAGCAGACTGGGGTGATAAAAGAACAGTGCTGATATAGTTATGGATACTATCAATTGCCTGACTCACTTCAGTAGATAGAATCACTTTATAAGCCATATCGTAGCCTCATATCATCTAGGGAAGTTCCTTGTCCGGATTCATATTCTCTTAAGGCGCGTTCAGATTGGGCTTGTAGCTCTTGAATCAATCGTTCACGGTGTAAATCTTCTGCAGTTTTTATTGGCAAATCCTGTTCGAGAACAATCTGCTCGATAAAAAGACTAATAGCATCAGTCATGGTCATTCCTTTTTCCCTGATGATAGCTCTAGCTTGTTCCATTGATGACTCATTGATTTTAAAATTGTATTGCTTAGTAAGTGATGTAGTCATGGTATATCTCCAATCTATACTATATATAGCTAGTATATATCTTTTATACTTTTTAGACAAGAAAAAACTTTGTACTCTAGAAAACATCGTAAGATTAGCTAGAATGCAAAGTTTTTTTGAGTCTGGAATATAAAAACAGCAGTTAATTTCAAGAAACAAAAAAAGAACAGCCGAAGCTGTCTTTTTATCATTATTTGAGACCGTATTTTTTGTTGAAACGATCCACGCGTCCATCTGCTTGAGTGAACTTTTGACGTCCAGTGTAGAATGGGTGTGAGTCTGATGAAATTTCCACACGGATCAATGGGTAAGTTTCGCCTTCGAACTCAACTGTTTCGTTAGAGCGTTTTGTTGAACCGCTAAGGAATTGGTAACCAGTAGTTGTGTCCATGAAGACAACTGGGCGATATTCTGGATGGATATCTTTTTTCATTTTGCAATATTTCCTTTCTGCCATGGTCTCTTTGCGAGCCATAGATTGTTACCATACTAGTCTATCAGATTCTGAAAAATTTGGCAAGTATTTTATCAGTTTTTAAGCAAGTTTTTTAACTTTTGGTAGATGATTTCGTTTTCTTCTAGGCTATAGGAATTAGCACCACTTGCTAGAGGGTGGCCTCCACCATCATGTTCCTTGGCGATTTCATTGATAGGATGGATTTTACTGCGTAAGCGGACACGGTAGTGGCCATCAGCCTGCTCCACAAAAATTCCCCAGAGACTGACGATGTCAATCCGACCAGGTGCACCGACAATGGCTGCAGTTTCAGCATCGGTAACATTGAATTGTTTTAAGATTTTCTGACTCAGGATAACGCGCGCCGCACCATTTTCATCCACTTCCAGATGGTCGTAGATGTAGCCTTGAAGTTTTGCAATTTTGTAGCTCATAGTGTCCATTTTGCGGGTGAGAGCCGCAAAGTCAAAGTTATGTTCTCTCAAATAAGCGGCCAGGCGAAGAGTCCGTGCAGTCGTAGAAGGATAAAGGAAGCGACCTGTATCACCAACAATTCCTGCAAAGAGCAACTCAGCAGCACGATCTGATAAGGCCAGTTGGGTTGTTTGGGCAAATAGGGTAATCATCTCGCTAGCGCTACTTGAACTAGTATCCACCCAAGATAGGTCGCCATATACATCATCATTTGGATGGTGGTCAATCTTAATGAGAAAATCACCTTGACTATAGCGCTTATCATCGATACGAGCAGTATTGGCCGTATCACAGACAATAACAAGGGCGCCTTTGTAGGAACTATCTTCAACAAGATCCATTTCAGCCATCCAAGTAAGAGTCGGTTCATCAAAACCAACGGCTTTGATGGTTTTTTCTGGGAAATGATGTTTGAGAAGAGCTTTCAATCCCACCTGACTTCCCAAGGCATCAGGGTCTGGTTTCATATGGCGGTGAATGATAATCGTGTCGTATTCTTTGATTTTTTCTAAAATTTGATGGCAAATGTCCATAAATAACCTCAATTCTTTCTCATTTCATTGTAGCACAAGAATTTTTATTTTTAAAATGAAAAAGATGTGATATAATGGAGAAAGATAAATTGAGGAGGACGATATGGCATTAGCAAAAATTGTATTTGCCAGTATGACCGGTAATACCGAAGAAATTGCAGATATTGTAGCAGATAAATTACGTGACTTGGGCTTGGATGTCGATGTTGATGAATGTACAACTGTTGACGCTTCAGACTTCTTGGAAGCAGACATCGCTATCGTTGCGACCTATACTTATGGTGATGGAGAATTGCCAGATGAGATGATGGACTTCTACGAAGACCTAGCAGATCTCAACCTGAATGGTAAAATCTACGGAGTGGTTGGTTCAGGTGACACCTTCTACGATGAATTCTGTAAGGCTGTTGATGACTTTGACCGTGTCTTTGTGTCAACAGGAGCAGAAAAAGGTTCAGAGTGTGTTAAAGTTGATCTTTCTGCCGAGGAAGAAGATATTGAACGCTTGGAACAATTCGCAGAAGAATTGGCTGCTAAAGTAGGATAAGCACAAAAGTGCGCTGATGTAATCAATCAGTGCATTTTTCTTATCGTGAGTTGGGATTTTACTAGCCTATTTGGTGGCTTTTTGATACAATAATTCAAATAAAGGAGGAGATTGTATGGATTTAGATATTATTCGTCAAGAAATTGATCAAATTGACGATCAAATTGTCAAACTGTTAGAAGAACGAATGCATTTGGTTGAGGGGGTAGTTGCCTATAAGAAAGCTTCAGGTAAACCGATTTTAGATACCAAGAGAGAAGAAGTTATTTTTGAAAAGGTTAGAAGTCGTGTAGAGGACAAGAGCTATCAGGAGACTATTGTAGCGACTTTTTCTGACATACTCAAACGTTCGCGTGATTATCAGGATCAAAACATCAAATGAAAAAAGAACAATTTTATCCGCTAGGAATTTTTCTAGCTGCCATGGTGGGCGGACTTGTGCGCTACCTTGTTTCTACTTGGTTACCAGCCAGTCCAGACTTTCCTTGGGGCACTCTCTTTGTAAACTATCTGGGAATTTTCTGCCTGGTTTATCTTGTCAAGGGATATCTGGTCTATAAAGGAACCAGTAAAGGCGTTATTTTAGCACTGGGGACGGGCTTTTGTGGCGGTTTAACAACCTTTTCCAGTCTCATGCTTGATGCTGTGAAACTGCTTGATACAGGGCGTTATCTTAGTTTAGTTATGTATTTGCTTTTGAGTATTGGTGGAGGCCTACTTTTGGCTTATTTTCTAGGGAGGAAAAAATGGTAATGGTCTATCTTGCAATCGCTTGTGGTCTTGGATCCCTGGTACGGTATTTCTTTTCCCGCTATAATCAAGCTTCTAAATTGCCACTTGGAACTCTCATAGCCAATCTTTTGGGTTGTTTTTTAATTGGATTATTTTACAATCATGTGGAATCTAAGGAAGTCTATGCTATTCTAGCAACAGGATTTTGTGGCGGTTTAACGACTTTTTCGACCTTGAATGATGAACTTCAAAGACTGCTAGGTGATAAGAAGGTATTTTATTCTTACCTGACTTTGACCTACCTAGGTGGTTTGGTTGCGATTTTTTTAGGAATTCTGCTATAAATTTCTTTACTTTTTTGTGGAAATTTGGTAAACTGTATCTTGTGTGTAATGGACGCACAAAAATACAGTTTATCCGCTGAGGAAGATTCCTCAAGATTGACAAAGATAGGAGAATAAAATGAATCCATTAATCCAAAGTTTGACTGAAGGTCAACTTCGTACAGATATCCCATCATTCCGTCCTGGTGACACTGTTCGTGTACACGCGAAAGTTGTCGAAGGTAACCGTGAACGTATCCAGATTTTTGAAGGTGTTGTTATCGCACGTAAAGGTGCTGGCATTTCTGAAAACTACACAGTTCGTAAAATTTCTAACGGTGTAGGTGTTGAGCGTATCTTCCCAATCCACACTCCACGTGTTGAAAAAATCGAAGTTGTACGTTACGGTAAAGTACGTCGTGCGAAATTGTACTACTTGCGTGCTCTTCAAGGTAAAGCAGCTCGTATCAAAGAAATCCGTCGTTAATTCGACTAAAAAACTCTGCTTCTTCAGCAGAGTTTTTATCTAGCTCCCTTAGTTCAATGGATATAACAACTCCCTCCTAAGGAGTAGTTGCAGGTTCGATTCCTGCAGGGGGCAGTAATTAGACATTCAAAAACCGCTCAGTCGAGCGGTTTTCGTCTATCCTTTCCTTTTACAGTACCCACGTACGGATGGCATGAGCAACGCCAGATTCGTCATTTGTTTTGGTGATGTATTTGGCGATTTTTTTGATTTCTGGATTTCCGTTTTCCATGACAACGGGGTTACCAACGACTTCCAGCATGGCACGGTCGTTTTCTTCGTCACCGATAGCCATGGTTTCATCTTTGGTCAATCCGAGTTTTTCAGCTAAGTGAGTGATGGCTGAACCTTTATCCACATTCTTTTTAAGGAGTTCGAGGTAGAAAGGAGCAGATTTGTTGATGGAGTAGCGCTCATAAAATTCGGCTGGTATCTTTTCAATCGCAGCATCAAGAATCTCAGGCTCATCTATGAACATACACTTGACGATTTCCTTGTCAGCCATTTCTTCAGGTGTACGGTAGAAGATAGGCATGCTGACGAGGGTTGATTCGTGAACTGTGTATTTTCCGATATTGCGATTGGCAGTGTAGATACCGTCCTTGGTAATAGCGTGCATGTGGACACCGAGCTTACGACTGAGGAATTCCATATCCAGATAATCCTCATAGGTCAAGGATTCGCTGATAATCTCATGGCCAGTAGCAGTTTCTTGGACAAGGGCACCGTTGAAGGTTACGACATAGTCACCTTCATCTCTCAACTGCAAGTCGTCGAGAAGTTTGGCAACACCTGCGATGGGGCGGCCAGTTGCAATGACGACTTTGACACCAGCTTCTTTGGCATCTTGGATGGCAGAAAAGACCTCAGGAGTGATCTCCTTTTGGCTGTTGACTAGGGTTCCGTCGATATCGACGGCGATTAGTTTAATACTCATAAATTTCCTCTTCTAGTTTTTATTTGGGGTAAAATGATCGTTCTCAATCAAGTGTAAAAATTGCTGGGTAATGCTAGCAAAGATACTGTTTTGGTCTAACATTTCTTTCGGGAAATAAAAACGATTATCTCCGTGACGACTACCAGCAAGGGATTGGACGATAGGAGACAGGCTAGAGAGTTCGGCCAGTTCTCCATTTTTTTGTAAAATCTCAATCTGTGTCCGTGGATTTTCAGATTCGGGACGATAGATATCATAAGGGAGGTCGAAGTTCTTATGAATAGCAGTGTAGTAGTCGGGATCAAAGCCGATGTCCTCAACCAATTTTCTCATGCTAGCAAGTTTGTCTTGGTCCTCTTGTGAAAAGGTAATGGATTTAAAGACCTTGCGGTTGACAAAGCGTTGCGACAAATCTGCGAGAATCTTGTCAGGACTGGTCATCCAGAGTTGGAAGTAGGTATTCATCACACCATCATCCAGAGACAGATAGTCAGACAAGGTCACATTTTTTTCAAAGAAAGGCAGGAGATGTGGGGAAGTTCGTGCAAAGAAATCTTTGTTTTTTGGATAGAGTTCCTTGGCGCGCTTGAGAAGATTCTGCAGGAGAACTTCCATGGCGCGTGTTGCTGGGTGGAAATAAACCTGCATGTACATCTGGTAGCGACTGAGGACGTAGTCTTCGATGGCGTGCATGCCATTGCGCTGAAAGGCGATACCATTTTCGACAGGACGAATGACTCGGAGGATGCGAGTCAGGTCAAATGCTCCATAGGAAGCTCCTGTAAAATAGGAGTCGCGCAAGAGATAGTCCATGCGGTCCGCATCAATCTGACTGGAAATGAGCTGCACGACCTGCTTATTAGGATAGGTGTGGTCAATGACACTGGCAACCTTTTCTGGAAAGTCTGGCGCAACTTGTAGCAGGACTTGGTGAATCTCCGTTTCAGGACTTTGGATAATCTCCTGAGTAATGGCTTCGTGGTCTGTATCAAAGAGATGTTCAAAAGTATGGGAGTAGGCACCATGTCCAAGATCATGTAGGAGAGCAGCGGTCATGGTCAAGAGAGACTCGGCAGGATTCCATTCTTCAGGATATTTTTCTTCAAAAATCTCTGTGATGCGTCGTGCAATTTCATAGACTCCTAGACAGTGGGAGAAGCGGCTGTGCTCCCCGCCGTGGAAGGTATAACTGGAAGTTCCCAGTTGCTTGATCCGGCGCAAACGCTGAAATTCTTTTGTATTAATCAAGTCATAGATGATTTGATTATCGACATGGATGTAGTTGTGAACTGGGTCACGGAATACTTTTTCGTTCATATGACCATTATAGCAAAAAGCTAGAGTTTTTGGTAAAATAGTAGGACAAGAGACAAGAAAGAGGACTTGATGTGAAGATTCGGATGCGAAATACGATTCAGTTTGATGAGCAGTTGGAAGTGATTGGCCAGCTTTATGACGTGGAAGTGCATGAAAAAGGAGATTATAGCTACCTGCTTTTCTATAATGAGGAAAAGGAAAAAGTAGTGATTAAATTTCATAGTCAAGAACTGGTGATGAGCCGATTTTCCAATCCCAAGACCATTATGCGCTTTTTAAAGGATAGTGATAGTTTAGCCTATATTCCCACACCTATGGGCATGCAGGAGTTTATCATCCAAACGAACCGTTATGAAGTTGATGGACAAAAGATTCATTTAGATTATCAACTACAAAATCAAGAGGGGCAACCCTTTGCCCGCTATCAATTGGAAATTACTTGGGGTTAGTCACTTGTCTTTTTCAAATTTATCTAGCTATCTTCTTGGATTGGCTCCCTAGTGTGGTAGATTAGGCTATTTTTTGGTATAATAAAAGTTATGGAAATCGAAAAAACCAATCGTATGAATGCGCTCTTTGAATTTTATGCAGCGCTTTTGACAGACAAGCAAATGAATTATATAGAGCTCTACTACGCTGATGATTACAGCCTTGCTGAGATTGCCGAGGAGTTTGGTGTCAGTCGTCAGGCTGTCTATGATAATATCAAGCGGACAGAAAAGATTCTGGAAGATTATGAGATGAAATTGCACATGTACTCGGACTATATTGTTCGAAGTCAGATTTTTGATCAGATTTTGGAGCGCTATCCCAAGGATGACTTTCTGCAGGAGCAGATAGAAATTTTAACAAGCATTGATAATAGAGAATAAGAGGAAGAAAAATGGCATTTGAAAGTTTAACAGAACGTTTGCAGAACGTCTTTAAAAATCTACGTAAAAAAGGAAAAATCTCTGAATCTGATGTCCAAGAGGCAACCAAAGAAATTCGCTTGGCCTTGCTTGAGGCCGACGTTGCCTTGCCTGTTGTAAAGGACTTTATCAAGAAAGTTCGTGAGCGTGCAGTCGGGCATGAGGTCATTGACACCCTTAATCCTGCGCAACAAATTATTAAAATCGTTGATGAGGAACTGACAGCCGTTTTAGGTTCTGATACAGCTGAGATTATCAAGTCACCTAAGATTCCTACAATCATCATGATGGTTGGTTTGCAGGGGGCTGGTAAAACAACCTTTGCAGGTAAATTGGCCAACAAACTTAAGAAAGAAGAAAATGCTCGTCCTTTGATGATTGCGGCGGATATTTACCGTCCTGCGGCCATTGACCAGTTGAAAACTCTGGGTCAACAGATTGATGTGCCTGTTTTTGCACTTGGGACAGAGGTTCCAGCTGTGGAGATTGTTCGTCAAGGTTTGGAACAAGCCCAAGCTAATCATAATGACTATGTCTTGATTGATACGGCAGGTCGTTTGCAGATTGATGAGCTTCTGATGAATGAGCTTCGTGACGTGAAAGCACTAGCTCAACCAAATGAAATCCTCCTCGTGGTTGATGCCATGATTGGTCAAGAAGCGGCCAATGTTGCGCGTGAGTTTAATGCTCAGTTAGAAGTAACTGGAGTTATCCTTACCAAGATTGATGGCGATACTCGTGGTGGTGCTGCTCTGTCTGTTCGTCACATTACTGGAAAACCAATCAAGTTCACTGGTACGGGTGAAAAGATTACAGACATTGAAACCTTCCACCCAGATCGCATGTCTAGCCGTATCCTTGGTATGGGGGATATGCTCACTCTGATTGAGAAAGCTTCTCAGGAATACGATGAGCAAAAAGCCCTTGAAATGGCTGAGAAGATGCGTGAAAACACCTTTGATTTCAATGATTTCATTGATCAGTTGGATCAGGTGCAAAACATGGGGCCAATGGAAGACTTACTCAAGATGATTCCAGGTATGGCCAACAATCCAGCCCTTCAAAACATGAAGGTAGATGAGCGCCAGATTGCTCGCAAACGTGCTATTGTGTCTTCAATGACACCTGAAGAACGTGAAAATCCAGATTTGTTAAATCCGAGCCGTCGCCGTCGTATCGCTGCTGGTTCTGGAAATACCTTTGTCGAAGTCAATAAATTTATCAAGGACTTTAACCAGGCTAAACAGCTCATGCAGGGTGTCATGTCTGGAGATATGAACAAGATGATGAAGCAGATGGGAATCAATCCAAACAACCTTCCTAAAAATATGCCAAATATGGGAGGAATGGATATGTCTGCCCTTGAAGGAATGATGGGACAAGGTGGCATGCCTGACCTGTCAGCTCTCGGAGGAGCAGGAATGCCAGATATGAGTCAGATGTTTGGTGGCGGACTCAAAGGTAAAATCGGTGAATTTGCCATGAAACAGTCCATGAAACGCATGGCGAATAAAATGAAGAAAGCGAAGAAGAAACGTAAGTAAGATAAAGGAAGGCCGTAGGGCTTTCCTTTTTTAGAAAGAAGAAAAATGAGCACTTCCGTAATTGGAAATGCTCGTTTTTGATGTGTTTAGACTCTTATACTCAATGAAAATTAAAGAGCAAACTAGGAAACTAGCCGCAGGTTGCTCAAAACACTGTTTTGAGGTTGTGGATAGAACTGACGAAGTCAGTAACCATATCTACGACAAGGAGACGTTGACGTGGTTTGAAGAGATTTTCGAAGAGTATTAGTCTTTATTTTCGTATGGCAAGATCAAGTTCAAGATGATTCCTGTCATGGCTGATAGGGCAGTACCTGAAAGGGTAACTGGACCAAGTTTAAGGATAGCTCCTCCAAGTCCAAGGACTAACATAGCACTTGCGATGATGAGGTTACGCATTTGACCAAAATCAATACGTTCTTTAATCAAGACTTTCAAACCGTTGCTGGCTATAACTCCATAGAGAAGGATTGACATACCACCAAGAACAGTTGATAAAGAGTCACTAAAAAAGGAACCATAACGGTTCCTAAAATTATTAGTTACTTGCTCCAGATGTAGCGTCTGCGCCACCACCGTGGCCTCCAGCATCACCTGCATCAGAAGCTCCAGATGTAGCATCTGCATTGCCATGTCCTCCAGCAGGAGCTGCAGCATTTCCACCAACTAGACGTTGACCAGTTGTATTGAGGTACCAGTCAAGCCATGGTTGGAAATTAAAGATGATTTCATTGATTCCAGCATATGAACCATCTGGATAGTACATTGCTTGGTAATTATGGGTATTAATAACGCCTTCTGGTGTTCCTGGCACAATTGTACGGACATATTCTTGATCCCCGTTACGCAATACGCCGACAACCCATTCAACGTTTTTCATTCTAGAATCTGGCAATGTACCGTGTACTGTTCCTAATCTATTTCCTGATTGAGCACGTACACGTTTACCAAACATTGTATCTGGATCTTGGTGTGCGTTATTAAAGTACAAGAATTGATTATTATCATCTGCAAATGTCAACTCAAATGGCATTGCTTTCAAGAACATGTCAATTTGGTTAACTGTCAAGATACCGTGGTCTAATTTAACGTAAGTATCTCCAGAAACAGCTCCAACAAGTTCAGCTGCTTTTTCTACCCATTCAGGATCGTCTGGATCAACACCTTGAATGGTAGTTGCAATTGAATTTGTACAATATAAATCTTCTGGTGCAATTGGTTTTGGTTTTTTCAATTTTGAAACGACTCCCACATATTTTACAAAGTTGTCCAAGCATGTTTCAAGGAAATTAATAGTTCCTTCATTTGTGATATTGCCCTCTGCGTCAAATGCTTCTTTGGCTTTACCAAGAAGGAATTCGTTACCTGGAAGCGTATAGGCATTAACACCTGGAGCATCAAGAATCTTACGAAGGTGAACTTGGGCACGAGAAGTACCTTGGTCGTAGTAAGAAGCTCCCACAATCATGACTGGTTTGTTTTCAAATGGATGAACTTCGTATGAAAGCCATTCAAGAACAGATTTAAGAGAAGCTGAGATTGTGTGGTTGTGCTCAGGAGTAGCGATAATGACACCATCAGCACGAGTAATTCTGTTATACAAGAGACGCAATTGGAAACTTTCATCCCATTTTTCGTCTTGGTTGAACATTGGAACTTCGTCAATTTCGAGAACTTCTAATTCAAATTTGAGTTTGAAGTGACGACGGATGAATTCCAAGAGTTTACGGTTATATGATTGATCGTAGTTTGATCCTACAAGTCCAACAAATTTCATTCTTTTTGGTCTCCTATCTTACAAATTTTCCCAGTCAAAGTCTTCAGCATCTTTGCGAAGTAGGGCTTGTGCGTTGCGCAATTTTTCTGTAATTTTTACAAAGATACGGAAGTCGTCAAAAGTGGCATCCATTTTTTTAATAACATCAAGATCCACTAGGTCACCACTTGGGTTGAAGGCTTGAAGAGAATGTGAAAGCAAGAATTCATCTGGAAGGACACTTGCTTTAATTTCTGGAGCATTCAAGATTTGGCGAAGTTGTAATTGGGCACGTGATGAACCAAGTGTACCATATGAAGCACCTGTAATCATGATTGGTTTGTTCAAGAGTGGGTAAATACCATAAGACAACCAAGCAAGAGCGCTCATCAAAACAGCTGGGATAGAGTGGTCATACTCAGGAGTACCGATAATAACGCCATCTGCCTCTTCGATTTTAGCAGCAATTTCCAGAATTTCAGCAGGTACTTGCTTGTCAGCTGGCTTGTTAAAGACAGGGATATCCTTGATTTCAACAAGTTCAATTTCAGCTTTGTCAGCAAAGTGTTTTTGCATGTATTGAAGCAATTGACGGTTTGTAGAACGTTTTGAATTTGTTCCAACAATAGCAATAAGTTTTAACATGAGATTTCCTTTCTCTTTTTACATAATACGATTTTAAAACTCCATTGAAACAGTTGTTTCTATAGAGTAGGAATTCCTGAAGAACAACTTAGGTGACCTTCCTTATCAATCAGAATCGCTTCGATTCCCTCCAAACTTTCGACTTGCCAAAGGATAGAAGCAGGTCTTTCTCCAAAGAGTCGAGTTGTCCAGATTTCGCCATCAACTGATTTATCAGAGATAATTGTCAGACTAGCGAGTTCTGTTTCAACAGGATATCCTGTCTGGCTGTCAAAAATGTGATGGTAATCTTTTCCATCGACTGTCAGGTGACGTTCATAAATGCCTGAAGTCACGACAGATTGATTGACAACGGGGATGGTCATTAAGTGATTACCCCGAGGATTGGCTGGGTCTTGAATCCCGATTTGCCAAGGTTGATTCCCTCTTGCCCGATTTTTTCCAATGGTCAGGATATTCCCTCCCAGATTGATTAAGGCAGATGTCACTCCCTCTTCTCTAAGAAATTGGGCAACTTTATCCGCACTATAACCCTTGGCTAAACAACCAAGATCGATTTTCATTCCTTTCTGTTTTAAAAACACAGTGGAAGTGGAAGAATTTAACTCGATATAATGAGGATTGATTAGAGGGAGCACCGATTCAATTTCTTGAGGTTGGGCGACCTTGGCATCTGAAAAACCGATACGCCAGGTTTGAATCAAGGGACCAATACTGATGTTGAGATGGCTAGAGGGCGCTAGGCTATGCTCTAACCCAAGTGAAATCAGTTCAAACAGGTCTGGATGAACCTTGACGGGGGCTATTCCAGCTTGATGATTGATTTCCATCAACTCAGATTCTTGGCTATTGGCATTGAAGCGGTATTCGAGCTCTCTGAGTAAATCAAAGGATTTCTGGAGCAAGCTATCGGCTCGCTCATCCACTAATGAAATAGTGATAGTGGTTCCCATTAGGCGTTCAGAATGTGAACTAAGAGGCAAGCTACCAACTCCTTTCTCTTATGAAAAGAAGGTTGAAATATAGTAAATTTATGAAAAATGAACCCCTTACATTTTCTTTCCATGATACTAGCATACCATAAAGTCAGCGTTTTCACAAATAAAATTTGTAAAGATGTCAAGAAATATGCTCAGGAAATGAAGAAAAATTGCAAGAATCTGTGTTAAGATACAGATTATTTACAATTTTTTACAAAAAAATAGGAAAAATCAGCCAAACTCTTGTAAACGCTAACAGTAAATGTTATACTAGTAGGGTAAATTTAGAATGAAGGTAGGAAATTTTTTATGAGTAAGATCGTTGTAGTCGGTGCTAACCACGCTGGTACAGCATGTATTAATACTATGTTGGATAATTTTGGAAATGAGAACGAAATCGTTGTATTTGACCAAAACTCTAACATCTCTTTCCTAGGATGTGGAATGGCTCTTTGGATTGGTGAACAAATTGACGGTGCTGAAGGCTTGTTCTATTCTGATAAAGAAAAATTGGAAGCTAAAGGTGCTAAGGTTTACATGAACTCACCAGTTCTTTCAATCGACTATGATAACAAAGTAGTTACAGCAGAAGTTGAAGGAAAAGAACACAAAGAATCATACGAGAAATTGATTTTCGCTACAGGTTCTACACCAATCTTGCCACCAATCGAAGGTGTTGAAATTGTTAAAGGCAACCGCGAATTTAAAGCAACTCTTGAAAATGTACAATTCGTTAAATTGTACCAAAACGCTGAAGAAGTTATCAATAAACTTGCTGACAAGAGTCAACACCTTGACCGTATCGCCGTTGTTGGTGGTGGTTACATCGGTGTTGAACTTGCTGAAGCCTTTGAGCGTCTTGGAAAAGAAGTTGTCCTTGTTGATATTGTTGATACAGTCTTGAACGGTTACTATGACAAAGACTTCACACAAATGATGGCGAAGAACTTGGAAGACCACAACATCCGCTTGGCGCTTGGTCAAACTGTTAAAGCAATCGAGGGTGACGGTAAAGTTGAACGCTT
Organism: Streptococcus humanilactis; assembly: GCF_019448275.1. GTDB lineage: Bacteria > Bacillota > Bacilli > Lactobacillales > Streptococcaceae > Streptococcus > Streptococcus humanilactis. Next base: position 207,083 of record NZ_JAHXBZ010000001.1, read on the forward strand.
GATTACTGATAAAGAAACTTTCGACGTGGATATGGTTGTTCTTGCAGTTGGTTTCCGTCCAAATACAGCCCTTGCTGATGGTAAGATTGAACTCTTCCGTAACGGTGCCTTCCTTGTAGACAAGAAACAAGAAACTTCACTTCCTGGTGTATTTGCCGTTGGTGACTGTGCGACTGTTTATGACAACGCTCGCAAAGACACAAGCTATATCGCCCTTGCTTCAAATGCAGTTCGTACTGGTATCGTTGGTGCCTACAACGCTTGTGGACATGAATTGGAAGGAATCGGTGTGCAAGGATCAAATGGTATCTCAATTTACGGACTTCACATGGTTTCAACTGGTTTGACTCTTGAAAAAGCTAAAGCTGCTGGTTACAATGCAACTGAAACAGGCTTTAACGATCTTCAAAAACCAGAATTTATGAAACATGATAACCATGAAGTTGCCATCAAGATTGTCTTTGACAAAGATAGCCGTGAAATTCTTGGTGCACAAATGGTTTCACACGATTCTGCAATTAGCATGGGAATCCACATGTTCTCACTTGCTATCCAAGAGCATGTGACAATTGATAAATTGGCATTGACAGACCTATTCTTCTTGCCACACTTTAACAAACCATACAACTACATCACAATGGCTGCACTTACAGCTGAAAAATAAAATTTGATGAACTATCTGGCCTTAAGTTAAGGTCAGATAGTTTTTTAGCCAATCTGTACCCATACAATTATTCTTTTTTTATCTTGTGATTCCTTCTGTTCTGAATTAAAATGAAATGGTAGCTACCAATATAAATGATGAGGAAAAAGAAATGACTGAAAATCGTTATGAACTAAATAAAAACTTGGCACAGATGCTCAAAGGTGGGGTTATCATGGACGTTCAGAATCCTGAACAGGCCCGTATTGCAGAAGCTGCTGGTGCGGCAGCTGTGATGGCCTTGGAGCGGATTCCAGCTGATATTCGTGCAGCTGGTGGAGTTTCCCGCATGAGCGATCCAAAGATGATTAAGGAAATCCAAGAAGCGGTTAGTATTCCAGTGATGGCCAAGGTCAGAATCGGGCATTTTGTTGAAGCTCAGATTTTAGAGGCCATTGAGATTGACTATATCGACGAGAGTGAAGTTTTATCTCCAGCAGACGACCGTTTCCATGTGGACAAAAAAGAATTCCAAGTTCCTTTTGTTTGTGGGGCTAAGGACTTGGGTGAAGCCTTGCGACGTATTGCTGAGGGTGCCTCTATGATTCGTACCAAAGGAGAACCAGGTACAGGAGATATCGTCCAAGCTGTTCGCCATATGCGTATGATGAATCAGGAAATTCGCCGCATTCAAAATCTACGTGAGGACGAACTTTATGTTGCTGCCAAGGAATTGCAAGTCCCTGTAGAATTGGTTCAATATGTCCATGAGCATGGAAAATTGCCAGTTGTAAACTTTGCGGCTGGAGGCGTTGCAACGCCAGCAGATGCGGCATTAATGATGCAATTAGGGGCAGAGGGTGTCTTTGTCGGCTCAGGTATTTTCAAGTCAGGAGATCCTGTTAAACGAGCGAGTGCCATTGTCAAAGCGGTAACTAACTTCCGTAATCCTCAAATTCTAGCTCAAATCTCTGAAGATCTAGGGGAAGCCATGGTTGGTATCAATGAAAATGAGATCCAAATCCTCATGGCTGAGCGAGGGAAATAGATGAAAATTGGAATATTGGCCTTGCAAGGTGCCTTTGCAGAACATGCAAAAGTGTTGGATCAATTAGGTGTCGAGAGTGTTGAAATCAGAAATTTAGAGGATTTTCAGCAACATCAGAGTGACTTGTCAGGTTTGATTTTACCTGGAGGAGAGTCTACAACCATGGGCAAACTCTTACGCGACCAGGACATGCTGATTCCCATTCGAGAAGCCATTCTATCTGGCTTACCAGCCTTTGGAACCTGTGCAGGCTTGATATTGCTGGCTAAGGAAATTACTTCTCAGGAAGAAAGTCATCTTGGAACTATGGATATGGTGGTCGAGCGCAATGCCTATGGGCGCCAACTAGGAAGTTTCTACACGGAAGCAGAATGTAAGGGAGTCGGTCAGATTCCAATGACCTTTATCCGTGGTCCAATTATCAGCAGTGTTGGAGAGGGTGTAGAAATTCTAGCAACAGTTGAAGATCAAATCGTTGCAGCCCAAGAAAAAAATATGTTGGTAACTTCTTTTCATCCAGAATTGACTGATGATGTTCGCTTGCACCAGTACTTTATAAATATGTGTGACAAAAAGATAGTGGAATAAAAAGTGATAAATCAAGTTTTGATTCGCTTTTTCCAAAGAATCATTTTTTAAGTCATCTGACAGTATTCTGTGATTTTAGATTTATTTACGATAAATTAGAAAAGAATGATTGTTTTGACTTAGGGCATAAAGCTTATATGCTGAATATAGTGTTCAAGTATCTTTTATTGGGAGCACTTTAGAGGATGGAGTTAAAATACTATTCTATACTCCTTAATACTCTTCGACAATCTCTTCAAACCACGTCAGCTTTATCCGCAACCTCAAAGCGGTGCTTTGAGCAACCTGCGGTTAGCTTCCTAGTTAGCTCTTTGATTTTCATTGAATATATAGTAGTTTGAAATAAGATGTGTGCAACTTGATTAGGGAAATCAAATTAATTTCTAGAAATGTTTTAGTATCCACGATGTACTATTCTAGTTTCAATTTACTATAAAAATGATGTATGGGATTGGTCAAAAAGAACACTTTGAAAATAGCAAAAAACGAGTATCTCTACAGATGGAGATACTCGTTCTATTATGTATAAAGCTATGAGTCTGTCGTCCTACGTAAGGTGCGCGTCGAAGGTTATACCTAAAAAACTCCAAACGCGATACAATAAAGGGGATTAAGGCAATTCTAAAGATTTTTTAAGAGGTAAGTGATGAGTTAAGATCAATGGTGTTTTAACAAGGTGAAAAGGGTCAGGCAAAAAGTCTTTAAAATCAGAAAACGCATAATATCAGGTGTTGAATTTTACAACGTTTTTTATTTTATTCTTTGGTATTCTTTTGCAAAAAAAGAATACAACATTTTGTTGTATCCTAAATATTAAATCAAGTCCTGAATTTTCTTAAGTTTTTATCATATTTTCTGTTATAATTAAGGTGCCTTAAGAAAAATAATGAAAAAACTAAATGTTTTTCATATAGTTTTCATTTTTGTGTTATAATTAAGGTGCCTTAAGAAAAATATTAAGGTACCTTAAGAAAAATAATGAAAAAACTAAATGTTTTTCATATAGTTTTCATTGTTTTAATAGTTTAAAGTCAATCTTATTTTTCTCTAATAGAAAATAATGAAAAAGTAGGTTTAGAAAGAGGTAAGTATCTATGTCTTCTCATAAAAAAGTGTCACTCTCTGAGATTAATCAATCTATCGATACTCCAAATAACAATCATTTCTGGCAAAATTTAAATGCCTTTTTAGGTCCGGGTGCTCTTGTCGCAGTTGGTTATATGGATCCAGGAAACTGGATTACCAGTGTAGTCGGTGGTGCTTCCTATAAGTATAGTCTCTTGTTTGTTATCTTGATTTCATCTCTCATTGCCATGCAACTTCAGCAGATGGCAGGAAAGCTTGGTATTGTAACCCAGATGGACCTGGCTCAAGCAACGGCTCATCATTCACCTAAATGGCTTCGTTATAGTCTATGGGTGATTTTAGAATTAGCCTTGATGGCGACAGATCTGGCAGAAGTTCTAGGTTCAGCGATTGCTCTCAATCTTCTCTTTAAGATTCCGATTATGATAGCAATTCTCTTGACCGTGTTGGATGTTTTTCTCTTATTGCTTCTGATGAAATTTGGCTTTAAGAAGATTGAAGCTATTGTGACAACACTGATTTTAACCATTCTAGCAATTTTTACCTATCTGGTAGCTTTGTCACATCCAAGCTTCCAAGGAATCGTTGAGGGTTATCTACCGAATGCAACCTTATTTGAAAGTCCCTTGCCAGGGCATGAAAGTCAATTAACCTTGGCACTAGGGATCGTGGGAGCAACGGTTATGCCCCATAACCTCTATTTGCATTCTTCCTTGTCACAAACTCGGAAAATCAATCACAAGGACAAGAATGATGTTCGAAAAGCCGTGCGCTTTATGACCTGGGATTCAAATCTCCAATTATCCTTGGCCTTTGTGGTTAACTCCCTTCTATTAATTCTCGGGGCGGCTCTCTTTTTCGGCCATGCATCTGAGATTTCTGCCTTCTCTCAAATGTATAATGCCTTGCAGGATTCTACTATTGCAGGAGCTATAGCTAGCTCGACCTTATCAACCTTGTTTGCCTTGGCTTTATTAGCCAGTGGTCAAAATTCGACAATTACGGGTACCTTGACTGGACAAATCGTTATGGAAGGTTTCTTGCATATGAGATTACCTCAATGGTTCATTCGTTTGGCAACTCGTCTCTTTGCCTTGTTGCCTGTCATGATTGTAGCGGTTCTGTTTGGTCATCAGGAAAAAACATTAGATCAGTTATTGGTTTATTCACAAGTCTTTCTTTCGATTGCTCTTCCATTTTCAATCTTCCCACTGATTTATCTAACTTCTAAGAAATCACTGATGGGAGAATTTACCAATGCCAAATGGAATACCATCCTTGGCTATATCGTTTCCATTATCTTAACAATTCTCAATGTGAAATTGTTATTTGATATTTTCTAAGAAATTCACCCGAGTTATAAAACAAGCATATAAGAAAAAAGATACCCAAGATTTCTTGGGTATCTTTTTTAAAATAAACGGAAGACATGGGATTCGAACCCACGCACGCTGTTACACGCCTACCGCGTTTCCAACACGGCCTCTTAAGCCTCTTGAGTAATCTTCCAATACTTACTCAAATAGTCTACCATAAAGGCTCTTATCTTGCAATAAAAATTTTGGAAATAAGAAAAATGATAGATTTTGAAAGAAAATGACAAAAAGCGCTTGACTTTGAAAGAAAGTGTGATAGAATGAATAGTGTAAACGATAACAGGAGGTGATTCAGTGTTAAAAACAGAGCGGAAGCAACTGATTTTAGAGGAGTTAAATCAACATCATGTAGTTTCTCTAGAAAAATTAGTTAGTTTGTTAGAAACGTCAGAATCAACGGTTCGAAGAGATTTGGATGAGTTGGAAGCGGAAAACAAGCTTCGTCGCGTGCATGGTGGAGCAGAATTGCCCCATTCCTTGCAGGAAGAAGAAACCATTCAAGAAAAATCTGTCAAAAACCTTCAAGAGAAGAAGTTGCTGGCTCAGAAAGCAGCCTCTCTCATCAAGGAACAAGATGTCATCTTTATCGATGCTGGAACAACAACTGCTTTTTTGATTCATGAATTGGTCAATAAGAATGTTACAGTCGTGACCAACTCGATTCACCATGCCGCACAGTTGGTTGAAAAGCAGATTCCAACTGTCATGGTTGGAGGAAGTGTCAAGATGGCAACAGATGCTAGCATCGGGGGCGTTGCTCTTAACCAGATTAACCAATTGCACTTTGATCGTGCCTTTATCGGGATGAATGGTGTGGACGATGGCTATTATACAACTCCTGATATGGAAGAGGGTGCTGTGAAGCGCGCTATTTTAGAGAATGCCAAACAGACCTATGTCTTGGTTGATTCGTCAAAAATTGGACAAACTTGCTTTGCCAAGGTAGCACCACTCAAACGAGCTATTGTTATCACAAGTCAAGGGCATGAGCTCTTGCAGGCTATTAAGGAGAAAACGGAGGTAATAGAAGTATGATTTATACAGTCACACTCAATCCATCCATTGACTATATCGTTCGTTTGGACCAAGTCCAAGTCGGTAGTGTCAATCGAATGGATAGTGATGATAAGTTTGCTGGAGGGAAAGGAATCAATGTCAGTCGTGTCTTGAAACGCTTGGATATTCCAAATACAGCGACTGGATTTATCGGAGGTTTTACTGGTAAATTTATCACAGATACTTTGGCTGATGAAGCAATCGAGACACGTTTTGTCCAAGTGGCAGAAGATACTCGTATCAATGTTAAAATCAAAGCAGACCAAGAGACAGAAATCAACGGGACTGGTCCAAATGTCGAACCAGCTCAGCTAGAAGAATTGAAAGCTATTTTATCTAGTCTGACAGCAGATGATACGGTTGTGTTTGCGGGATCGAGTGCTAAAAACCTAGGAAATGTTATCTACAAGGATTTGATTGCCTTGACACGTCAGACTGGTGCGCAAGTCGTTTGTGATTTTGAAGGACAGACCTTGATTGATAGTTTGGACTACCAGCCACTTTTGGTTAAACCAAACAATCATGAACTTGGAGCGATTTTTGGGGTTAAACTCGAAAGTTTGGACCAAATTGAGAAATACGCTCGTGAGTTACTGGCTAAAGGTGCTCAAAACGTGATTATCTCTATGGCTGGTGACGGTGCCCTTCTTGTCACTTCTGAGGGTGCTTACTTCGCTAAACCAATCAAGGGAACAGTCAAAAATTCAGTTGGAGCTGGTGATTCTATGGTCGCTGGATTTACAGGTGAATTTGTCAAATCTAAAGATGCAGTAGAATCCTTCAAATGGGGAGTAGCTTGCGGAACAGCAACGACCTTCTCAGATGACTTGGCAACGGCAGAATTTATAAAAGAAACATATGAAAAAGTTGAGGTAGAAAAACGATGAAAATTCAAGACCTATTGAGAAAAGATGTCATGTTGCTGGATTTGCAGGCAACTGAAAAAAATGCTGTCATCGAAGAGATGATTAATAGTTTGGTAGATCACGGTTATGTGACAGACTTTGAAACCTTTAAAGAAGGAATTTTGGCGCGTGAAGCTTTGACTTCTACTGGTTTGGGTGATGGTATCGCAATGCCTCACAGTAAAAATGCTGCTGTCAAAAAAGCGACTGTTCTCTTTGCTAAGTCAAACAAGGGTGTTGATTATGAGAGTTTGGATGGACAAGCAACTGACCTCTTCTTCATGATTGCAGCTCCAGAAGGTGCCAATGACACCCACTTGGCAGCATTGGCAGAATTGTCTCAATACTTGATGAAAGATGGTTTTGCTGACAAACTTCGTCAAGTAACATCAGCTGACCAAGTTATCGAACTTTTTGACCAAGCTTCAGAAAAATCTGAGGAGCCAGCTCAAGCTCCTGCAAATGACTCTGATGACTTCATCGTAGCTGTTACAGCTTGTACAACAGGTATTGCCCACACTTACATGGCCCAAGAAGCCCTTCAAAAAGTGGCTGCTGAAATGGGGGTTGGTATCAAGGTCGAAACTAACGGTGCTAGCGGTGTTGGAAACCAACTAACTGCTGAAGACATCCGTAAGGCTAAAGCTGTTATTATCGCAGCAGACAAGGCAGTTGAAATGGATCGTTTCGACGGTAAACCATTAATCAATCGTCCAGTTGCTGACGGTATCCGTAAGACAGAAGAGTTGATTAAGTTGGCTCTTTCAGGAGATGCTGAAGTCTACCGTGCCGCTAATGGAGCCAAAGCTGCAACAGCCTCTAACGAAAAACAAAGCCTTGGTGGTGCCTTCTACAAACACTTGATGAGTGGTGTATCACAAATGTTGCCATTTGTTATTGGCGGTGGTATTATGATTGCCCTTGCCTTCTTGATTGACGGTGCTTTGGGTGTTCCAAATGAAAACCTTGGCAATCTTGGTTCTTACCATGAGTTAGCTTCTATGTTCATGAAAATTGGTGGTGCAGCCTTTGGATTGATGCTCCCAGTCTTTGCAGGTTATGTTGCCTACTCTATCGCTGAAAAACCAGGTTTGGTAGCGGGTTTTGTGGCTGGTGCTATTGCTAAAGAAGGTTTTGCCTTTGGTAAAATCCCTTATGCAGCAGGTGGTGAAGCAACTTCAACTCTTGCAGGTGTCTCATCTGGTTTCCTAGGTGCCCTTGTTGGTGGATTTATCGCAGGTGCTTTAGTTCTTGCTATCAAGAAATACGTTAAAGTTCCTCGTTCACTTGAAGGTGCAAAATCAATCCTTCTCTTGCCACTTCTTGGGACAATCTTGACTGGATTTGTCATGCTAGCTGTGAATATCCCAATGGCAGCAATCAACACTGCTATGAATGACTTCCTAGGCGGTCTTGGAGGAGGGTCAGCTGTCCTTCTTGGTATCGTTCTTGGGGGAATGATGGCTGTCGATATGGGTGGACCTGTTAATAAAGCGGCCTATGTCTTTGGTACAGGTACGCTTGCAGCAACTGTTTCTTCAGGTGGTTCTGTAGCCATGGCAGCAGTTATGGCTGGAGGAATGGTGCCGCCACTTGCCATCTTTGTCGCAACTCTTCTTTTCAAAGATAAATTTACTAAGGAAGAACGCAACTCTGGTTTGACAAACATCATCATGGGCTTGTCATTTATCACTGAAGGAGCGATCCCATTTGGTGCCGCTGACCCAGCTCGTGCGATCCCAAGCTTCATCCTTGGTTCAGCAGTAGCAGGTGGCCTCGTTGGTCTTACTGGTATCAAACTCATGGCGCCACACGGAGGAATCTTCGTTATCGCGCTTACTTCAAATGCTCTTCTTTACCTCGTTTCTGTCTTGGTAGGAGCAATCGTAAGTGGTGTGGTCTATGGTTACCTACGCAAACCACAAGCATAAAACTTATATATAAAATAAAAAGATTGGACCGTTTGGGAGTCCACTGAAAAAATAGGTCTCTTACTTTTAATGAAATGAAAACCGAGGAATCTCTCGTTAATTTGAGCGAGTTCCTCGGTTATTTTGTATTTATTAAGGTCATAATTCGTTTCATATTGACCACGAAGATGGTTGTGGCTGCCTGTAACTCCATGCTGAAAAGACCCGATGCTCTCGCGACATCAAAGCCATGTCTCTGTTTTAGTTCGGCATTCTTTGCTTCGATTTTATAGCGATGTCTGGCCATTTCTTTAAAATAAGGTGTTTCCTGAAATTCTTCTGAAAAAGATGATCGTCACTCTTAATGGCTATTGAATAAGTTTTAGACTTTGCCCCCTCCTTATAACATCCTTCCTTGGAAAGGCAACTCTTGCACTTCTCAATGTCAAAGTAATGAGTGACAACTTGATTCTTATTTTGATGTTTTTTCCCTGTCCTTGCTTTGCGAACAGCCATGTGTCCTTCTGGACAGACAAATAGCCCTGCATCTTTATTAAATTCAAACGCATCCTCTTCTTTACGGTAACCTTTTGAAACTGAAGGGTTCAGTTTTGACACCAAATGAATCTTTTCTTTGCGAGATAGTTGAATGTTGTCCTTTCCTGAATAATCCGCATCACCAATAATAGTCTCGATGTCCAGACTATTTTCCTTTGTTTTGGCATATAACTCAGGTAAATATTTCCCATCGCTTTGTTCACCAGAAGTGACCACGCAAGCAGTAATAATCCGTTCATCCGTCATAGCGATATGACTTTTATATCCATAGAAAGAGCTGTCGGCTGTCTTATGTCCAAGCCTAGCCTCCTCCTTAACAGAAGCTTCCAAATGTTCTAAGTCGTCCTCGACAGCCTCTTTTAGGTAATTGAACTTTTGAGACACAGCCGGTAGAGCTAAGAGTTCCTCGTGTTTTTCAACCACAGCCATTAATTCCTCTGTATAGGCCAACTCTGCTTCGAGGTTATCTTCTTGAGGTTTCTTTGGAAATTCTATTTTGATATCTTCTGAATGTTGATAAATTGTTTTACGTAAAGCTTTTGAACGCTCTCTAAGGATTTCTTGGGGTTTCTTATGATTATAATGAGATTTGGTGTGAGTGGCATCCACAATGAGGATTTTACTCTTAATCAAGTTATGTTCGAGTGCAATTTGAACAGACTTCTGAATCAATACATCAAGCAGTTTGTCATCTTTAATTCTTAGCTTTCTAAATTTTGTCAGAGAGGATGGCTCGATAACAGAATCCTCAGGAGCCAGACCAAGAAAAAATTTAAAGGCCATATCTGACAAGGAACGACCTACCACATCTACATCTGATAACTTATAAATATCTTTTAACAAGAGATATTTGAACATCATAATCGGTGAATAAGCTTTACGCCCAAAATCGGGACGATAATTCTTTTCTAGTTCATCATAAATAAAGCTAAAATCACAGAGTTCAGTTAGCTGACGTAAAAAGTGGGTTTTAGGAACCACGATATCATACAAACTAGAATAAGGACTGACATCCATAGTTAACTGATTATCAAGCATCATCTCACCTCATCTCTAGTATAACAAAAAAGCCATCAATTTGATGACTTTTTCAGTAGGCTCCCGTTTGGTGCAGTCTTTTTCTCTTCCCGAAATGCCTGTGAAATATGGTATAATAGAAGAATGGCAAACAAGAATACAAGTAAAACAAGACGGAGACCGTCTAAAGCAGAACTCGAAAGAAAAGAAGCGATTCAACGAATGTTGATTTCGTTGGGAATCGCCCTTTTATTGATTTTCGCAGCCTTCAAATTAGGGGCTGCAGGTATAACCCTTTACAATTTAATTCGCTTGCTGGTGGGTAGCCTAGCTTATCTGGCAATATTTGGTATCCTGCTCTACCTCTTCTTTTTCAAGTGGATACGAAAACAGGAAGGCCTCCTATCTGGCTTTTTCATTATATTTGCAGGCTTGCTCTTGATTTTTGAGGCCTACTTAGTTTGGAAATATGGTTTGGGCAAGTTCGTTCTAAAAGGAACCATGGCTCAGGTTGTGACAGATTTGGCTGGTTTTCGAACGACCAGTTTTGCTGGAGGGGGCTTGATTGGGGTTGCTCTTTATATTCCAACTGCCTTTCTCTTTTCAAATATCGGCACTTACTTTATTGGTTCTATCTTGATTTTAGTGGGGGCTCTTCTCGTCAGCTCTTGGTCTGTTTATGATGTTGCTGAATTTTTCAGTAGAGAATTTGCCAAATGGCGAGAAGGGCATGAGCGTCGAAAAGAGGAACGCTTTGTCAAACAAGAAGAAAAAGCTCGCCAAAAGGCTGAGGAAGAGGCTAGATTAGAAAAAGAAGAGGCTGAGAAAGGCTTGCTTAATATGCCTCCTGTCGATATGGAAACAGGTGAAATTTTGACAGAAGATGTTGTGCTTGACGTTCCACCTATTCCAGAAGAAGAGTGGGTGGAACCAGAAATCATCCTGCCTCAAGCTGAACTTGAATTCCCTGAAAAGGAAGATGGCTCTGATGATGAAGATGTTCAGGTTGATTTTTCAGCCAAGGAGGCTCTTGAATACAAACTTCCAAGCTTACAACTCTTTGCCCCAGATAAACCAAAAGACCAGTCTAAAGAGAAGAAAATCGTTCGTGAAAACATCAAAATCCTAGAAGAAACCTTTGCTAGCTTTGGTATCAAGGTAACGGTTGAACGGGCCGAAATTGGGCCATCAGTGACCAAGTATGAAGTCAAGCCAGCAGTAGGTGTAAGGGTCAACCGCATTTCCAATCTCGCAGATGATCTCGCTCTAGCCTTGGCGGCCAAGGATGTCCGAATCGAAGCACCTATCCCAGGGAAATCTTTAGTGGGAATCGAAGTACCTAACTCCGAGATTGCGACAGTTTCTTTCCGCGAACTATGGGAACAATCTCAAACAAAAGCAGAAAATCTCTTGGAAATTCCTCTAGGAAAAGCGGTTAATGGCACCGCAAGAGCTTTTGACCTTTCCAAAATGCCCCACTTGCTAGTTGCAGGTTCAACGGGTTCTGGGAAGTCAGTAGCTGTTAACGGTATTATCGCTAGCATCCTCATGAAAGCGAGACCTGACCAAGTTAAATTTATGATGGTTGACCCCAAGATGGTTGAGTTGTCTGTTTACAATGACATTCCTCATCTCTTGATTCCAGTTGTGACTAATCCACGTAAGGCCAGCAAGGCTTTGCAAAAGGTCGTGGATGAAATGGAAAATCGTTATGAACTCTTTGCCAAGGTAGGAGTTCGGAATATTGCAGGCTTTAATGCCAAGGTAGAAGAGTTTAATGCTCAGTCTGAGTACAAGCAAATTCCGCTACCGCTTATTGTCGTGATTGTGGATGAGTTGGCTGACCTTATGATGGTAGCCAGTAAGGAAGTGGAAGATGCTATCATTCGTCTCGGACAGAAGGCACGTGCTGCAGGTATCCACATGATTCTTGCAACCCAGCGTCCATCGGTTGATGTCATCTCTGGTCTAATCAAAGCCAATGTCCCATCTCGAGTGGCTTTTGCGGTATCATCAGGTACAGACTCGCGCACCATCTTGGATGAAAATGGAGCTGAAAAACTGCTTGGTCGAGGCGACATGCTCTTTAAACCGATTGATGAAAATCATCCAGTTCGTCTCCAAGGATCCTTTATCTCGGATGATGATGTTGAACGCATCGTAAACTTCATCAAGGCTCAGGCTGATGCGGACTACGATGAGAGTTTTGATCCGGGTGAAGTTTCTGAAAATGAAGGAGAATTTTCAGATGGTGAATCTGGTGGAGATCCGCTTTTTGAAGAAGCCAAAGCTCTAGTCATTGAGACCCAGAAAGCCAGCGCATCCATGATTCAGCGTCGTTTATCAGTTGGATTTAACCGTGCGACCCGCCTTATGGAAGAACTCGAAATGGCAGGTGTCATCGGTCCAGCTGAAGGTACCAAACCAAGAAAAGTATTGCAACAATAAATTTCTCTCTTATACGGAAATGTGAACCTGACGTGATTTGAAGAGGATTATCTATGATGTATAATTAATTGAATCTAAACAAGCTGAAACAGGTTTAGAATTTCTTTTAGATATATGAAGACTCCCCTTATAGTTTCTAGTGAATATTTGTTTTTCACTAGAAACTATAAGGGGAGCTTTTGTACTCATGTATGAGATAGATTTCTTTTTTTGTTTTATTAAGCTGCATAGCTCACTTTTCAGCAGGAATCAGCTATTGTATTCGCTAGATGTTAGCTGACATCAATTCACTACTGTTTAAAATTTTGAGAGTTCTGCAGTTTTTGAGTTCAGTTTCTGTTTATTCACCAAAGAAAAATGGTGGGGCGAACCGTTTCAGCTCTTCAAAGCAATGTTGGGCTGCCTCTGCATCTTCACAGATGACAAGGCAGACATCATCACCACAGAGGGTAGCGATAGCGTCAGGGAAACTCAAAGCATCAATGATAGAACCAAATGATTGAGCCAGTCCAGGAAGGGTTTTTAGTAGAACTTGATGTTGAACTGGGCGCATCAAGACAAGGGCATCTTCCATGTAGAGTTCAAGACGTTTTTCCCATTTTGAGATAGAGCCTGTATTGAGCACATAGTAAGAGTTATCTTCTTCTCGTACTTTTGAGAGGTTCATACTTTTAATATCCCTCGAAAGTGTAGCTTGTGTAACTTGAATATCATTATCAGCAAGAAGAGCTTGTAGCTCAGCTTGAGTATGAATCTTGTTTTTCGTTACAAGAGCTCGTATGAGTTGGTGTCGGTGTTCAGATTTATTCATAATAATTTAACTCCTTTTTTAGTGAGGTATGGTAAGTGTGGACTGAGAGAGGTCGACAGTCAGGTGGTAGTCAGTATTGTCACGTATGGTGATTTCAAAGTCAGTCGTATAGAGGACTAAACGAAGAGTATCTCCTTCTTTTAACTTGTAAATAGTAGGTTGTAGTTCAAATTGCACATCCATCCATTCATCTGCAGTAATATCCTCTACTAACAGTAAATCATTTCTATTTTGTAAATTGAGGTAACCTTTTGTCACGACTCGCTGTGCATTTTCACGAAAAGGTAATTCGTTAAGATTTTCCAACATGTGGTAGCGTCCATTATCAATGGTTTTAGCACTTAAAATAGCTGGATAAGGTTGTAGGTATTTCTTTTGACCAAGTTCCAGTAGTTGAGCAGATAAAAGCCCCTTGTTTGTACTGGATTTGATACGAAGATTAAGCTGAGCGCGACCGTTCAAGTGAAGATCTTTGGACACAGGAAGGTCAATAGTAATCTGATTGGTTTTTCCTTGATAGAGTTCTGTATTGAAGGTCTGGTATGTCTTACCATAGCGCTCAAAATCCTTATCTGGGTACTGGTTTTGAATGACTTTCTCTTCTTGACCAAGTGAGAAGGTTTCAAAGTTTTCTTGCCCACCGAAGTTATCAAGTGATAACCAAGTCTGAGGGGCTGTATTGTCCTGCCAGATAACAGTAGGAAGTTTGAAATCTGTATCTTGTCCCAGTAATTTCTTTGTCAACAAAGCATTCATGGATTCACGGAAGTCAATGGACTGCCAGTTGTTCATGTACACATGGGCACCATTATGGAAAAAGAGGTGCTTGTTTATATGAGTAGGTAGAGCATGGAACATCTGGTAAACATGAAGTGGTTTGACATTCCAATCCTGAGAACCATGGGTAAAGACAACCTCTGCCTTTACTTTGTCAGCATTGAGCAGATAGTTGCGGTCATGCCAAAACTGATTGTAGTCGCCAGTCTTGCGATCCAGTTGCTCTTTTACTTTTTCTAAGTCAGCTTGGTGAGCTTCATTGCCACGGATATAGTCGCCAGCCAAGAGATTACGAGAATAGGTTAACTCAGCAAGGGAGTCAAAGTCCTCACCTGGATAGCCACCTGGGCTAGTCACCAGACCGTTTTCACGGTAGTAGTTGTACCATGAGGAAATGCCAGCCTCGGCAATGATAACCTCTAAACCATCGACACCTGTAGTCGCCAGACCATTGGACATGGTACCTAGATAAGAAAGTCCAGTTGTGGCTACTTTTCCATTTGACCAGTCAGCTTTGACTTGACGCTGGCGCGTATGGTCGGTAAAGGCACGGCAACGGCCATTAAGCCAATCGATGACATTTTTATAAGCCTCAATTTGTTGGTAGTCGCCATTAGTCATGAAACCAGTAGAGTCTTTGGTACCAACACCTGACACATAGAGATTGGCAAAACCTCGTGGGAGGAAGTAGTCGTTGAGTGTATAGCTAGAGTTGATGTGCGTTAGCTTTTCCTCACTTTCTGCCACAACTTCAGCTTGGCCTTGAGGTTGGACGAGATTTAGTTGAGGTTCCTCTAGTTCAATCTTATGAGCAGGTTTAACCTCAAGCTCGCCCTCCATCTTGTAGAGAGCCTTATCGCTTGCCTTGTCATTTGTTCCCTGATGATAAGGACTGGCTGTCATGATGGCAGGGATTTGCCCCTCATAACGAGGACGAATAATGCTGACCTTGACTAGGTCTGGTAGCCCTTTTTGGTCAGTATCGACACGAGACTCAACGTAGACCACTTCTCGAATAACATCATGGCTAGAAAAAGTAGCTAAACTCTTGCCGTTAAAGTAGTGGTAGTCATTATCCTCCGGAATAAGACCATCACTAACAAGTTGGTCGATAAGAGTATTTCCCTTTTTGGTGCGAGTATTGAGTAACTGATAGAGATTTTCAATCAGGTCACCATATACAATAGGAAATCCAGTCTCTTTACGAAAAGCTTCACTGTCTTCAAAGTCAACCAAATAAGAAAAGCCTAAAAGTTGAAAAGCAACAGTATAAAAAATATCTGCTGTCAGTTCATCTTCTGATTGAAAAAATGTTAGCAGGTCTGTTTTTTTATCAGCTGCTAGGATGGAAAGTGGATAGTTGGTGTCTTGATAAGTGAAAAAGAAACGACTTAGAAAAGACTCCAATATCTTTTTATTTGTTGACTCAGATGGAAAATCAAATCCATACTTTTTTAATTCATATAAAATAGTATCTATTGGAAGTGATAAATAGCTGAATTGATTAAAGCGCATAAAACCTCCTTGTAAAATAATAATTAAGGTTATTATATCAAAAAAATAGGAGAAAGGGAATTATTAAGTGAGAAAGAAATTAATTAAAGAATAATGAATATTATTTATATGAAAAACAGGTACAACTCTATAGTTCAAAACAAGTTATAATAGTAAATAGATTAACTGGATGTGTCTTTCTGTTTTAAAAGATATATTCACTTCTTGGGATAAAAAAGTAAAAAAATTACCGGATCATTTGATTCTTTAAATGTATTTTTGCTTTTTTCATTCAAAAAATTTTACTTTAAGGATAAAATAGAGATAGGAGTCATTGCTTTTGTCTTTCTCTTTTTGAAAATGGTATAATATAGTGAGAAGGATAGAGGAGAAGTGTAAATTGATCGCACAACTAGATACAAAAACAGTCTATAGTTTTATGGAGAGCGTCATTTCGATTGAAAAGTATGTGAGAGCAGCTAAAGAATTCGGCTACACTCATCTGGCTATGATGGATATTGATAATCTTTATGGTGCTTTTGACTTTCTAGAGGTTACAAAAAAATATGGCATTCATCCTTTGCTAGGGCTTGAAATGACTGTATTTGTGGATGCTCAGGAAGTGAATCTGCGCTTTTTAGCTCTATCTAGTGTGGGCTATCAGCAGTTGATGAAACTTTCAACAGCCAAGATGCAGGGGGAGAAAAATTGGTCAGTTTTATCTCAGTACATGGAGGATATCGCGGTAATTGTGCCTTATTTTGAAGAGCTTGAATCACTAAATCTAGGCTGTGATTACTATATAGGGGTTTACCCAGAAACACTGGTAAGCGAATTTTATCGTCCTATTTTGCCACTTTATCGGGTCAATGCTTTTGAAAGCAGGGATAGAGAAGTTCTGCAAGTATTAACAGCGATTAAAGAAAATCTACCACTTAGAGAAGTTCCCTTGCGCTCACGACAAGATGTCCTTATATCAGCAAGTTCTTTAGAGAAACTATTCCAAGAACGTTTTCCTAAAGCCTTGGAAAACTTAGAAAAGCTAATTTCAGGTATTTATTATGACTTGGATACTAGTTTAAAATTACCTCGTTTTAATCCAGCTAGACCAGCAGTGGAAGAATTGAGAGAACGTGCTGAATTGGGGCTTGCTCAGAAGGGGTTAACTGGTAAAGAATATCAAGACCGTCTAGACCAAGAATTGGCTGTTATTCATGATATGGGCTTTGACGATTATTTCTTGGTTGTCTGGGATTTGCTGCGTTTTGGACGTTCGAATGGCTATTATATGGGTATGGGACGGGGTTCTGCAGTTGGTAGCTTGGTTTCCTATGCCTTAGATATCACAGGGATTGACCCAGTAGAGAAAAATCTGATTTTTGAACGCTTTCTCAATCGTGAACGCTATACTATGCCTGATATTGATATCGATATTCCTGATATTTATCGTCCAGATTTTATCAGATATGTTGGCAATAAATATGGTAGTAAACATGCTGCACAAATCGTTACTTTTTCAACCTTTGGAGCAAAGCAGGCCTTGCGAGATGTTTTGAAACGCTATGGTGTACCAGAGTATGAATTATCTGCAATTACCAAGAAAATCAGTTTTCGTGACAATCTCAAGTCGGCTTATGAGGGTAACCTCCAGTTTCGTCAGCAAATCAATAGTAAGTTAGAATACCAAAAAGCCTTTGAAATTGCCTGCAAGATTGAGGGATATCCAAGACAAACCTCTGTCCATGCAGCTGGTGTTGTAATCAGTGACCAAGATTTGACCAACTACATTCCTCTAAAGCATGGTGATGAAATTCCACTGACTCAGTATGATGCTCATGGAGTTGAAGCTAGTGGGCTTTTAAAGATGGATTTTCTGGGACTAAGAAATTTGACCTTTGTCCAGAAAATGCAAGAGTTGCTTGCTGAATCAGAAGGTATTCATCTGGAAATAGAAGAAATCGATTTGGAAGACAAAGAAACGCTGGCTTTATTTGCTTCTGGTAATACAAAAGGTATCTTTCAATTTGAGCAACCTGGTGCCATTCGCTTGCTAAAACGTGTGCAACCAGTCTGTTTTGAAGATGTCGTAGCAACTACTTCCCTAAATAGACCAGGTGCTAGTGACTATATCAATAATTTTGTAGCTAGAAAGCATGGGCAGGAAGAAGTGACTGTTCTGGATCCAGTACTGGAGGATATTTTGGCTCCAACATACGGAATTATGCTCTATCAGGAGCAGGTTATGCAGGTTGCCCAGCGTTTTGCTGGATTTAGTCTTGGGAAAGCCGATATTTTGCGTCGGGCTATGGGGAAAAAGGATGCCTCTGCCATGCATGAGATGAGGGCTTCCTTTATTCAAGGTTCATTAGAAGCTGGACATACTGCGGAAAAGGCAGAGCAGGTCTTTGATGTCATGGAGAAGTTTGCAGGTTATGGTTTTAACAGGTCACATGCCTATGCATACTCAGCCTTGGCTTTCCAGTTGGCTTATTTCAAAACGCATTATCCAGCCATCTTTTATCAGATTATGTTGAATTCTGCCAACAGTGATTACTTAACAGATGCCTTAGAAGCAGGCTTTGAAGTAGCGCCTCTGTCCATCAACACCATTCCCTATCATGATAAAATTGCCAACAAGGCCATCTATCTAGGTTTGAAATCGATTAAGGGAGTCAGCAATGATCTGGCTCTATGGATTCTTGAAAACAGACCCTATTCTAACATTGAAGATTTTATAGCTAAATTACCTGAGAATTATCTGAAACTTCCTCTGCTAGAACCTTTGGTAAAAGTTGGCCTTTTCGATTTATTTGAAAAAAATCGTCAAAAAGTATTCAATAATTTAGTTAATCTATTTGAATTTGTAAAAGAGTTAGGAAGTTTGTTTGGAGATACTATTTATAGTTGGCAGGAATCGGAAGATTGGACAGATCAAGAAAAATTCTATATGGAACAAGAGCTTTTAGGGATAGGTGTCAGCAAACATCCCCTACAAACTATTGCAAGTAAAGCTATTTACCGGATTACCCCAATTGGGAATTTGTCAGAAAATAGCTACGCTATTATTTTGGTTGAAGTTCAGAAGATAAAAGTAATTCGTACCAAAAAGGGCGAAAACATGGCTTTCTTACAGGTAGTTGATAGTAAGAAAAAATTGGATGTTACCCTCTTTTCAGACTTATATCGTCAGGTTGGGCAGGAAATAAAAGAGGGAGCCTTCTACTATATAAAAGGAAAAATCCAGTCACGAGATGGCCGTCTGCAAATGATTGCACAAGAAATAAGAGAAGCAGTTGCTGAACGCTTTTGGATACAGGTAAAAAATCATGAATCGGATCAAGAAATTTCACGTATTTTAGAACAATTTAAAGGTCCAATCCCAGTCATCGTCAGGTATGAAGAGGAACAGAAAACAATCGTTTCCCCTCATCATTTTGTAGCTAAATCCAATGAATTAGAAGCGAAGTTGAATGAAATCGTTATGAAAACGATTTATCGCTAAAAATACGGAAAATAGAAGAATTTTAAAATCAAATGTGGTATAATCAATAAGAATGTTAAAAGAAAAAGGAGCATAAACCAATATGAAACGTATTGCTGTTTTGACTAGTGGTGGAGACGCCCCTGGTATGAACGCTGCTATCCGTGCAGTTGTTCGTCAAGCAATTTCAGAAGGAATGGAAGTGTTTGGTATTTATGACGGATATGCTGGTATGGTTGCCGGTGAAATTCATCCCCTAGATGCAGCTTCAGTAGGAGACATCATTTCTCGTGGTGGTACTTTCCTTCACTCAGCTCGTTACCCAGAGTTCGCTCAACTTGAAGGGCAACTTAAAGGGATTGAGCAATTGAAAAAACACGGAATTGAAGGTGTAGTTGTTATCGGTGGTGACGGATCTTACCACGGCGCTATGCGTTTGACTGAACATGGCTTCCCAGCTATCGGTCTTCCAGGTACAATCGATAACGATATCGTTGGTACTGACTTCACAATCGGTTTTGACACAGCGGTCACAACTGCTATGGACGCTATCGATAAGATTCGTGATACGTCATCAAGTCACCGTCGTACTTTTGTTATTGAAGTTATGGGACGTAACGCTGGTGATATCGCTCTTTGGGCTGGTATTGCAACTGGTGCTGATGAAATCATCATTCCTGAAGAAGGATTCAAGATTGAAGATATCGTAGAAAGCATTAAATGTGGTTATGAGTGTGGTAAAAAACACAATATCATCGTCTTGGCAGAAGGTGTGATGTCAGCAGCTGAATTTGGTAAAAAACTAAAAGAAGCTGGGGATACAAGCGACCTTCGTGTGACAGAACTTGGACATATTCAACGTGGTGGTTCTCCAACTGCGCGTGACCGTGTATTGGCGTCACGTATGGGTGCGCATGCTGTTAAACTTCTTAAAGAAGGCATCGGTGGTGTTGCGGTTGGTATCCGTAACGAAAAAATGGTTGAAAATCCAATTCTTGGTACTGCAGAAGAAGGAGCATTGTTTAGCCTTACTGCAGAAGGTAAGATTGTGGTTAATAACCCACACAAAGCCGACATTGAGCTATCTAGCTTGAATAAGAGCTTGTCATAATTTACAATTTAGTTAATAAGACCAAAAAGGTCATATATATAAAGGAGTCACAAAAATCATGAACAAACGTGTAAAAATCGTTGCAACTTTGGGTCCTGCGGTAGAAATCCGTGGTGGTAAAAAATTCGGTGAGGACGGATACTGGGGTGAAAAACTTGATGTTGAAGCTTCAGCTAAAAACATTGCTAAATTGATTGAAGCTGGTGCTAACACATTCCGTTTCAACTTCTCACACGGTGACCACCAAGAACAAGGTGAGCGTATGGCAACTGTTAAACTTGCTGAAAAACTTGCAGGTAAAAAAGTTGGTTTCCTTCTTGATACAAAAGGACCAGAAATCCGTACAGAATTGTTCGAAGGTGAAGCTAAAGAGTATTCATACAAAACTGGTGAGAAAATCCGTGTTGCAACTAAACAAGGAATCAAATCAACTCGTGAAGTGATTGCATTGAACGTTGCTGGTGCTCTTGATATCTATGATGATGTTGAAGTTGGTCGTCAAGTTTTGGTTGACGATGGTAAACTTGGTCTTCGTGTGGTTGCTAAAGATGACGCAACTCGTGAATTTGAAGTTGAAGTTGAAAACGATGGTATCATCGCTAAACAAAAAGGTGTGAACATTCCTAACACTAAAATTCCTTTCCCAGCTCTTGCTGAACGCGATAACGACGATATCCGCTTTGGTCTTGAACAAGGTATCAACTTCATCGCTATTTCATTCGTACGTACTGCAAAAGACGTGAACGAAGTTCGTGCAATCTGTGAAGAGACTGGAAACGGACATGTTCAATTGTTCGCTAAAATCGAAAACCAACAAGGTATCGATAACTTGGATGAAATTATCGAAGCTGCTGATGGTATCATGATCGCTCGTGGTGACATGGGTATCGAAGTACCATTCGAAATGGTTCCAGTTTACCAAAAAATGATCATCACTAAAGTCAATGCTGCAGGTAAAGTTGTTATCACTGCAACAAACATGCTTGAAACAATGACTGAAAAACCACGTGCAACTCGTTCAGAAGTATCAGACGTATTTAACGCTGTTATCGATGGAACTGACGCTACAATGCTTTCAGGTGAGTCTGCAAACGGTAAATACCCACTTGAGTCAGTAACTACAATGGCTACAATCGATAAGAACGCACAAACTCTTCTTAACGAATACGGACGTTTGAACTCAGATTCATTCGAACGTAACTCTAAGACAGAAGTAATGGCTTCAGCTGTTAAAGATGCTACTAACTCAATGGACATTAAATTGGTTGTAACTCTTACTAAGACAGGTCACACTGCACGTTTGATCTCTAAATATCGTCCAAATGCTGACATCTTGGCATTGACATTCGACGAATTGACAGAACGTGGATTGATGTTGAACTGGGGTGTTATCCCAATGTTGACAGATGCTCCATCTTCAACTGACGATATGTTCGAAATTGCTGAACATAAAGCAGTTGAAGCAGGTCTTGTACAATCTGGTGACGATATCGTTATCGTAGCTGGTGTACCACTTGGAGAAGCTGTTCGTACAAATACAATGCGTATCCGTACAGTACGTTAATTAATAGAAAAATAGCCTATCATATCAAGCTTTCTAGCCTGTATGATGGGCTTTTTTGTATATGGGAAAAGTTTTCTACTTTTGATTTAATGCAACTGTAGCTAAAGAGTAAATCGTTGCTTGTTCCATACTTTTGTGATGTGAGTATAAATCTGATTGGTAGTCTTAGGGTCTTTATGCCCAAGCTATGACATGATAGCTTTTAAAGGGATGTTGTTTTTTGAACGAAAATTTCAAAAAATGTTTAGTTCTTATAGTGGATTACAGCTAGAATAGTACACCGTGGCTGCTAAAACATTTCTAGAAGTTGATTTGTTCATATCTTATTTCAATCTACTATAATACAGAAAAAAACAACTCCCTGATGATCAAGGAGTTGTCTATAGTTAAATTAGTTTTTAGAAGCTTCTTGGAATTCTGGGTTTTTCCATGCTTCGTCAATGATAGCTTGCAATTCTTTAGCAGATGCTTGCATTTTTTGAGTTTCTGCGTCGTTCAATGGAATGTTTACTGGACGAACGATACCATGTGCACCAACAACAGCTGGTTGACCGATAAAGACGTTCTCAACTCCGTATTGACCTTCTTGGAATACTGAAAGTGGAAGTACTGCGTTTTCATCGTCAAGGATTGCTTTAGTGATACGAGCAAGTGCTACTGCGATACCGTAGTATGTTGCACCTTTTTTGTTGATGATTGTGTAGGCTGCATCACGAACACCTTCGAACAATTCAATCAATTCAGCTTCTTGAACATTTTGAGTGTCTTTAAGGAATTCTTCAAGGTTTACACCAGCGATGTTTGCGTGTGACCAAACAGCGAACTCAGAGTCACCGTGTTCACCCATGATGTAGGCGTGAACTGAACGAGCATCAACATCCAATTTTTCAGCAAGTGCTTGACGGAAACGAGCTGAGTCAAGTGAAGTACCTGAACCAATAACGCGTTCTTTAGGGAAACCAGAGAATTTCCAAGTTGAGTAAGTCAAAACGTCAACTGGGTTAGCAGCAACAAGGAAGATACCTTTGAAACCTGATTCAACAACTTGAGTTACGATTGATTTGTTGATAGCAAGGTTTTTACCTACAAGGTCAAGACGAGTTTCACCTGGTTTTTGAGGCGCACCTGCAGTGATTACAACAAGGTCAGCGTCTGCACAGTCAGAATATTGAGCTGCATAGATTTTTTTAGGTGAAGTGAAGGCAAGGGCGTGACTAAGGTCAAGCGCGTCACCAACAGCTTTTTCATGCAATTGTGGAATTTCGATAATTCCAAGCTCTTGTGCAATTCCTTGGTTAACAAGTGCAAAAGCGTAAGATGAACCTACAGCACCATCTCCGACAAGGATAACTTTTTTGTGTTGTTTAGTTGAAGTCATTGTTCTAAACATCTCCTTAATTTTATTCAGGGATTTCCCCAGTTATTTTAATTCTATCACTTTTAAAAAGCTTTGTCACGGATATGCCTTTCAGTTCTTGATGTAAACGTTTTAGCTAATTTGGATGCCTGAAATATGGCGGACATTATGGTATAATATTATTAATTACTAATAGTGAAATGAGGCATTTATTAATGCAGGATAGAAATTTAGTGAATGTCAATCTGACAAAGGAGATGAAGACGAGTTTTATCGATTACGCCATGAGTGTTATCGTAGCGCGGGCTCTTCCTGATGTTCGAGATGGCTTGAAACCTGTTCACCGTCGGATTCTCTATGGAATGAATGAATTGGGTGTTACTCCAGACAAACCTCATAAAAAATCTGCTCGTATTACAGGGGATGTCATGGGTAAATATCACCCACATGGGGATTCCTCTATCTATGAAGCAATGGTCCGCATGGCTCAATGGTGGAGCTACCGTTACATGCTTGTAGATGGGCATGGAAACTTTGGTTCCATGGATGGTGATGGTGCTGCCGCCCAGCGTTACACTGAGGCACGCATGAGCAAGATTGCTTTAGAAATGCTTCGAGATATCAATAAGAATACGGTTGATTTCGTTGATAACTATGATGCTAATGAACGTGAACCCTTGGTCTTGCCAGCTCGTTTTCCAAACCTCTTGGTCAATGGAGCAACTGGTATTGCTGTTGGGATGGCGACCAATATTCCCCCTCATAACTTGGGTGAAACCATTGATGCAGTCAAGCTCGTCATGGACAATCCTGAAGTGACTACCAAAGACTTGATGGAAGTCTTGCCTGGTCCAGATTTTCCAACAGGTGCTCTTGTCATGGGGAAATCAGGTATCCATAAGGCTTATGAAACAGGTAGAGGTTCTATTGTCCTTCGTTCTCGTACTGAAATTGAAGAAACTAAGACTGGCCGTGAGCGCATCGTTGTAACGGAATTTCCTTACATGGTCAATAAAACCAAGGTGCATGAGCATATTGTTCGCTTGGTTCAGGAAAAACGGATTGAGGGCATCACAGCAGTACGTGATGAATCAAACCGTGAAGGTGTTCGATTTGTTATCGAAGTTAAGCGCGATGCCTCAGCCAATGTTATCCTCAACAATCTTTTCAAGATGACCCAGATGCAAACCAACTTTGGTTTTAATATGTTGGCGATTCAAAATGGTGTACCCAAGATTTTGTCTCTTCGCCAGATTTTGGATGCTTATATCGAACACCAAAAAGAAGTGGTTGTTCGTCGTACTCGTTTTGATAAGGAAAAAGCAGAAGCACGCGCCCATATATTAGAGGGTCTCTTGATTGCACTGGACCATATTGACGAAGTGATTCGTATTATCCGTGCTAGTGAAACAGATGCGGAAGCACAAGCTGAGTTGATGAGTAAGTTTAAGCTTTCTGAACGTCAAAGTCAGGCTATACTAGACATGCGTCTTCGTCGTTTGACAGGCTTGGAACGCGATAAAATTCAGTCTGAGTATGATGACCTCTTGGCTCTGATTGCGGATTTAGCAGATATTCTTGCTAAACCAGAACGTGTTTCTCAAATCATCAAAGAAGAATTGGATGAAGTTAAGCGTAAGTTTGGCGACCAACGTCGTACAGAGTTGATGGTCGGTGAAGTCTTGAGTCTTGAAGATGAGGATTTGATTGAAGAATCGGATGTCTTAATTACGCTTTCTAACAAGGGATACATTAAACGTCTGGATCAAGCTGAGTTTACTGCTCAAAAACGTGGTGGCCGCGGTGTTCAAGGAACAGGTGTTAAGGATGACGATTTTGTTCGTGAGTTAGTGTCAACTAGCACCCATGATCACCTGCTCTTCTTTACAAATAAAGGACGTGTCTATCGCCTGAAAGGTTATGAAATTCCTGAGTATGGTCGGACGGCCAAAGGTCTACCAGTAGTTAATCTCTTGAAATTGGATGAAGGTGAAAGTATTCAGACGATTATCAATGTTGAGTCTGAACGCAGTGATGATGCTTACCTCTTCTTCACAACCCGTCATGGTATTGTGAAGAGAACCAGCGTCAAGGAATTTGCTAACATTCGTCAAAATGGTCTCAAAGCACTGAA
The DNA here is from genome assembly GCF_019448275.1 of Streptococcus humanilactis. Taxonomy (GTDB): domain Bacteria; phylum Bacillota; class Bacilli; order Lactobacillales; family Streptococcaceae; genus Streptococcus; species Streptococcus humanilactis. The sequence continues at coordinate 232,447 of NZ_JAHXBZ010000001.1, forward strand.
TCTAAAGGATGAAGATGAGCTAATTAATGTCTTGTTGACGGAAGAAGATACGGATATTATTATTGGTACCAAGTTTGGTTATGCAGTTCGCTTTAATCAATCAGCCGTTCGCGGCATGAGTCGTATCGCCACAGGTGTGAAAGGTGTGAATCTCCGTGAGGGAGACACAGTGGTTGGTGCTAGTGTGATTACAGATCAAGACGAGGTTCTTATCATCACAGAAAAAGGATATGGTAAGCGTACAGTCGCGACTGAATATCCAACAAAAGGTCGTGGTGGTAAAGGGATGAAGACGGCTAATGTGGCTGAAAAAAATGGTCCTCTATCAGGTCTCTTGACTGTGAAAGGTGATGAAGACTTGATGATTATCACTGATACAGGTGTCATGATTCGAACCAATGTTGCCAATATTTCACAAACAGGACGCTCAACTATGGGAGTTAAAGTAATGCGTCTGGATCAAGATGCTAAAATTGTGACCTTTACAACGGTTGCAGCGGCAGAAAAAGAAGAAGTTGGGACAGAAAACAAAACAGAAGGTGAAGCATAATGTCTCAAAAAAATAATAAAAAGAAAAACAAACGAAAAAATCTACTGACAAATATCCTAGCAGGATTTCTGATACTACTATCAATTGCTTTGATTTTTAATGCTAAAATTCGTGATATTTTCATAGTTTGGAATACCAATAAGTACCAAGTTAGTCAGGTATCAAAAGAAAAAATAGAAGAAAATCAGGATACAGAAGGAAATTTTGATTTTGATTCTGTCAATGCGATCTCTTCTGAAGCGGTTCTAGCTTCTCAATGGGATGCTCAAAAATTACCAGTTATCGGCGGAATTGCAGTTCCTGAATTAGAAATGAATCTGCCAATTTTTAAAGGGCTTGATAATGTCAATCTCTTCTATGGTGCTGGTACCATGAAACGCGATCAAGTGATGGGGAAAGGAAATTATAGTCTAGCTAGTCATCATATTTTTGGTGTCAATAATGCTAATAAAATGTTATTTTCTCCTTTGGATAACGCTAAAAATGGTATGAAGATTTATCTAACCGATAAAAATAAAGTTTATACTTATGAAATACGTGAAGTCAAACGTGTTACACCGGATCGTGTTGATGAAGTTGATGATAGAGATGGGGTAAATGAGATTACATTAGTAACCTGTGAAGACCTTGCTGCTACAGAACGTATTATTGTAAAAGGCGATTTGAAAGAAACAAAAGAATATTCACAAACATCTGATGAAATCCTAACAGCTTTCAATCAACCATATAAACAATTTTATTAATACAAATCAGTGAAATCCTGGATTTCACTGATTTTTTAAGCTTTTCATAAGAATAAACTTTTATGAAATACAGAAAACGCTTCCTTAATTTTAACGTTTGTGATATAATTATCAGGTAAAAAATTTTTAGGAGTTTATTATGGTTTCTTCAGAATTTATCTCAAAGATTGAATTTGCTTGCAAGAAGAAAGAAAGTCTTTATACTCAAAGCAAATTTAAGTATGCGATTCGTTCTATGTTCGCAGGTGCATTTTTAACCTTCAGTACAGCTGCTGGTGCAGTTGGGGCTGACTTGATTAATAAAATTGCGCCAGGTAGTGGACGATTCCTCTTCCCATTTGTCTTTGCTTGGGGATTGGCCTACATTGTTTTCTTGAATGCCGAGTTGGTAACATCAAACATGATGTTCTTGACTGCTGGTAGTTTCTTGAAAAAAATCTCTTGGAGAAAAACAGCTGAGATTTTACTTTACTGTACCTTGTTTAACCTTATCGGGGCTTTGATAGCAGGTTGGGGCTTTGCTCATTCGGCAGCCTATGCAAATCTGACTCATGATAGTTTTATCTCTGGGGTTGTAGAGATGAAGTTAGGCCGTTCAAATGAATTAATCTTGCTTGAGGCGATTTTGGCAAATATTTTCGTAAATATTGCGATTCTTTCATTTGTTTTGGTCAAAGATGGTGGTGCCAAACTTTGGCTTGTGTTGTCAGCGATTTACATGTTTGTCTTCTTAACAAACGAGCATATTGCGGCGAACTTTGCTTCTTTCGCGATTGTGAAATTCAGTGTTGCTGCTGATTCAATTGCTAACTTCGGTGTTGGAAATATGCTTCGCCACTGGGGTGTAACCTTCATCGGAAACTTTATCGGAGGAGGCCTCTTGATGGGTCTTCCATATGCCTTCCTCAATAAAAATGAAGATACTTATGTAGATTAAGAAAATGAGCACGATTGATTCGTGCTTTTTTCGATTTTGTAAGAAGTAATAGCCGCTTTTTATATCAAAATATAGAAAAGAGGTATTAGTCAAGATAGGTAGATAGTGCTACAATATCCTTAATGAAACTATATGGAGGTAGCCTTATGACTCGTGATTTTAAATTTGAAACCTTACAATTGCATGCTGGTCAAGTTGTGGATCCAGCAACTAAGTCTCGTGCAGTGCCGATTTATCAAACAACATCCTTTGTTTTTGATGACACGCAGGAAGGTGCCGATTTGTTTGCCTTGAGAAAGCTAGGTAATATCTATACTCGTATTACAAATCCTACAACGGCTGCTTTTGAAGAAAGAATTGCTGCTCTTGAAGGTGGTGTTGGAGCTCTTGCAACCGCATCAGGTATGGCTGCAGTGACTTATACGATTTTGGCTCTTGCCCATGCTGGTGACCATGTTGTAGCAGCATCAACTATTTACGGTGGAACCTTTAATCTTTTGAAAGAAACCCTTCCTCGTTATGGGATCACAACAACCTTTGTCGATGTGGATAATTTGGAGGAAGTGGAAGCAGCTATCAAAGACAATACCAAGCTTGTCTTGATTGAAACCTTGGGGAATCCCTTGATAAACATTCCTGACTTGGAAAAATTGGCTGAGATTGCTCATAAACACCAGATTCCACTCGTTTCAGATAATACCTTTGCAACACCTTATTTGATTAACGTTTTTTCTCACGGTGTAGATATTGCCATTCACTCTGCGACTAAGTTTATCGGTGGGCATGGTACGACTATTGGAGGAGTGATTGTCGATAGTGGGCGTTTTGACTGGGCGGCTTCAGGGAAATTTCCTCAATTTGTTGAGGAAGATCCAAGCTACCACAATTTGAGCTATACTCGTGATGTGGGTGCAGCAGCCTTTATTATCGCTGTCCGTGTTCAATTGCTTCGTGATACAGGTGCAGCCTTGTCACCATTTAATGCCTTCCTCTTGCTCCAAGGACTTGAAACCCTTTCTCTTCGTGTCGAACGTCATGTGCAAAATGCTGAGAAAATTGTTGATTTCCTTGTCAACCATCCTAAGGTAGAAAAAGTCAACTATCCAAAACTTGCTGATAGTCCTTACCATGCCTTGGCTGAGAAATATTTGCCAAAAGGTGTGGGCTCAATCTTTACCTTCCATGTCAAAGGTGGGGAGGCAGAAGCACGCAAGGTAATTGATAATTTGGAAATCTTTTCTGACCTAGCAAACGTGGCAGATGCTAAATCGCTTGTTGTTCATCCAGCTACAACCACTCACGGTCAATTGTCAGAAAAAGACCTTGAAGCAGCAGGTGTCACCCCAAACCAAATTCGTTTGTCAATCGGACTTGAAAATGTAGATGATTTGATCGAAGACTTACGCTTGGCCTTGGAAAAAATTTAAAGTAAAAGAAGATAAACAGTGGGTTTAAACTCACTGTTTTTGATTTTCCCTTAGGCATGATATAATGGTTACAGAAGTCTAGAAAGAGGAACGATATGAACGAAATCAAATGTCCCAACTGTGGGGAAGTCTTTACAGTAAATGAAAGTCAGTATGCTGAACTTTTATCCCAAGTGAGAACGGCAGAGTTTGATAAGGAATTGCACGACCGGATGAAGCAGGAACTGGCCTTGGCTGAGCAAAAGGCTATGAATGAACAACAGTCTAAACTAGCTCAAAAAGACCAAGAAATCGCGCAATTGCAGAGTCAAATCCAAAACTTTGATACAGAAAAAGAATTGGCCAAGAAAGAGGTTGAACAGACAAGCCATGAGGCCTTATTGGCTAAGGATAAGGAAGTACAGGCCTTGGAAAACCAATTGGCTACCTTGCGTTTGGAGCATGAAAATCAACTACAAAAGACCCTTTCTGACCTAGAAAAAGAACGCGATCAGGTCAAAAATCAGCTCTTATTACAAGAAAAAGAAAATGAGTTATCTTTGGCTTCTGTTAAGCAGAATTACGAAGCCCAGCTTAAAGCAGCCAGTGAACAAGTCGAATTTTACAAGAATTTCAAGGCTCAACAATCTACCAAGGCTATCGGTGAAAGTCTGGAACAGTATGCGGAGAGTGAGTTTAACAAGGTCCGCAGCTTTGCATTTCCAAATGCCTACTTTGAGAAGGATAACAAGGTTTCAGCGCGTGGGTCTAAGGGGGACTTTATCTTCCGTGAATGTGATGAAAATGGAGTCGAAATTATTTCCATCATGTTTGAGATGAAAAATGAAGCAGATGGAACAGAGAAGAAGCACAAGAACGCGGATTTCTACAAGGAATTAGACAAGGACCGTCGGGAGAAGAACTGTGAGTATGCCGTTTTGGTGACCATGCTTGAAGCTGATAACGACTACTTTAACACAGGGATTGTTGACGTCAGCCACGAGTATGAAAAGATGTATGTGGTTCGCCCTCAATTCTTTATCCAGTTGATTGGGCTCTTGCGTAATGCGGCGCTTAATTCCCTAAAATACAAGCAGGAGCTGGCCTTGGTTCGGGAGCAAAATATTGACATCACTCATTTTGAGGAAGATTTGGATGCCTTTAAACTAGCCTTTGCCAAGAATTATAATTCAGCTTCGACCAACTTTGGAAAAGCTATTGATGAAATCGACAAGGCCATAAAACGGATGGAAGAGGTTAAAAAGTTCCTAACAACATCTGAAAACCAACTCCGCCTTGCAAACAATAAATTGGAAGATGTTTCCGTCAAAAAATTGACCCGAAAAAATCCAACCATGAAAGCGAAATTTGAAGCATTGCAGGGGGAGTGAGAAAACAAGAGATGAACGGTATTATCAACTTAAAAAAAGAAGCGGGGATGACCTCGCATGATGCGGTTTTTAAACTGCGCAAGATTTTGGGAACCAAGAAGATTGGTCATGGTGGGACCTTGGATCCGGATGTAGTGGGTGTTTTACCCATTGCGGTTGGTAAGGCGACACGCATGGTCGAATTTATGCAGGATGAGGGCAAGGTCTATGAGGGTGAAATCACTCTTGGTTATTCAACAACGACTGAGGATGCCAGTGATGAAGTTGTCGCAGAGACCCCTGTTTTGTCGCCCTTGGATGAAAAGCTTGTCGATGAAGCGATAGCCAATCTGACTGGGCCTATTACTCAGATTCCACCTATGTATTCAGCTGTTAAGGTTAATGGTCGCAAGCTTTATGAGTATGCGCGTGCTGGCCAAGAAGTGGAGCGTCCAGAGCGTCAGGTGACCATTTATCAATTTGAGCGGACAAGTCCGATTTCTTATGAGGGTCATCTTGCACGCTTTACTTTTCGTGTGAAATGTAGTAAGGGGACTTATATTCGTACCTTATCGGTTGACTTGGGAGAGAAGCTGGGCTATGCGGCTCATATGTCTCATCTGACTCGAACTAGTGCAGCTGGTTTACAGCTAGAAGACGCTCTTACCTTGGAAGAAATTGCTGAAAAAGTGGAGGCTGGTCAACTGGACTTTCTCCATCCTCTAGAGATTGGAACAGGTGACCTTGTCAAAGTTTTCCTAAGTCCAGATGAGGCTACAGAAGTGCGCTTTGGTCGTTTTATCGAACTCGAACAAACAGAACAAGAATTGGCTGCTTTTGAAGATGATAAATTGCTAGCCATTCTAGAGAAGCGAGACCATCTCTACAAGCCAAGGAAGGTTTTTAGCTAGTCTAACTGAGGTGTAGGTAGTGTTATTTCCCCTAGACTATCCAAATCAGACTATAAATTTTGCAAAAAATGTGATAGAATAGACGACGGATAAAAAAACGGAGGATAGCATGCAAAATAGACCAATCATTATCGGAGTGACAGGTGGTTCTGGTGGTGGTAAGACCAGTGTTTCAAGAGCCATTTTATCGCATTTCCCTGATGAAAAGATTTCCATGATTGAGCATGATTCATACTACAAGGATCAGTCTCATTTGACCTTTGAAGAGCGTGTCAAAACCAACTACGACCATCCTTTTGCCTTTGATACAGACTTGATGATTGAGCAGATTAAGGAATTGTTGGCAGGGCGTCCGGTGGACATTCCGACTTATGACTATACAGAGCATACACGAAGCAACAAGACTTATCGTCAGGAGCCTCAAGATGTCTTTATCGTTGAGGGCATTTTGGTCTTGGAGGACAAGCGCCTGCGCGATTTGATGGATATCAAGATTTTTGTGGATACAGATGATGATGTGCGCATTATTCGTCGTATCAAGCGCGATATGGAGGAGCGAGGTCGTAGCCTTGATAGCGTTATTGACCAGTACTTAGGTGTGGTTAAACCTATGTATCATCAGTTTATCGAGCCAACCAAGCGTTATGCTGATATCGTCATTCCTGAAGGGGTCAGCAATACGGTGGCTATCGACCTGTTGACGACCAAGATTGAAAAGATTTTGGAAGAAGCTCGAAACAGCAAATAATCAGATGTGGAGGCCTTGCCTCCTTTTTTTATTTTTCCCTCATAATGGTACATAAATGGAGATTTTTAGGCATATTTTTGGTATAATAATACCCATGAAAGAGCAAGAAAATGAATAGTAGGTGGAGATGGAAAAGTATTTATCGGTAACAACTTTGACCAAGTATCTGAAAATGAAATTCGATAAAGACCCTTACTTGGAACGGGTCTATTTAACTGGTCAAGTTTCCAACTTTCGTAAACGACCTACTCACCAATATTTCTCCCTAAAGGATGACCATGCAGTTATTCAAGCGACTATTTGGTCTGGGATTTATCAGAAATTAGGTTTCGACCTGGAAGAAGGGATGAAGATCAATGTGATTGGGCGTGTACAGGTCTATGAACCGAGCGGTAGCTACTCCATCATCATTGAAAAGGCTGAGCCTGATGGGGTTGGGGCGCTTGCGATTCAGTTTGAACAACTCAAGAAAAAATTGACAGAAGAAGGCCTGTTTCAAGAACGCTTCAAGCAAGCTCTGCCCCAATTTTCTAAGAGAATTGGTGTAGTAACCAGTCGCAGTGGAGCCGTGATTCGAGATATTATCACGACCGTCAGCAGGCGATTCCCAGGTGTCGATATCCTGCTTTATCCAACTAAGGTGCAAGGTGAGGGTTCTGCGGAGGAAATTGCTGGAAATATTGCTCGTGCTAATCAACGGGACGATTTGGATTTGCTGATTATTGGTCGTGGTGGAGGTTCTATCGAGGATCTTTGGGCCTTTAACGAAGAAATTGTGGTACGAGCTATTTTTGAATCTCGTTTACCAATCATTTCTAGTGTAGGGCATGAGACGGATGTGACCTTGGCGGATTTTGTGGCAGATAGACGGGCTGCGACGCCGACAGCAGCGGCTGAACTGGCAACACCTGTGACCAAGTTGGATGTATTAGCTCATTTGCAAAATCAAGAAAAACGGATGGCAACAGCAGTCCGAAATGTCCTATCGAAGAAACAAGAAGCTTTGAAAAAATGCAGTCAGTCTGTTATCTTTAGACAGCCAGAGCGTTTGTATGATGGCTATATGCAACGCTTGGATCAACTGCAACTGCGCTTAAAACAAAATTTGCGAACACGGATTTCTGATAACAAACAGCTAGTACAAGCAAGGACGCATCGACTGGTACAATTATCACCTGTTACCAAAATCCAACGCTATCAGGACAGACTAGCTCAGTTGGATAAGCTCCTCCGTAGCCAAATGGCGCTGGTTTATGATGCCAAGGTTGCTGAAGTGAAGCGACTTTCAGAAGCCTTGCTCATGTTGGATACCAGTCGAATTGTAGCGCGTGGCTATGCAATTGTCAAAAAAGAAGAGTCTGTTGTGGATTCGGTTGAGAGTTTGAAGAAAAAAGACCAAGTGACGCTTTTGATGCGAGATGGTCAAGTAGAATTAGAGGTTAAAGATGTCAAAACAAAAGAAATTTGAGGAAAATCTAGCAGAACTGGAGACCATTGTCCAAAGTTTGGAAAATGGTGAAATCGCTCTGGAAGATGCGATTGCTGCCTTTCAAAAGGGCATGGTCTTGTCAAAAGAGCTCCAAGCGACGTTGGACAAGGCTGAAAAGACCTTGGTCAAGGTCATGCAAGAAGACGGAACAGAAAGTGATTTTGAATGAAAAAGCAAGAAAAATTAGCTCTTGTCGAGTCAGCCTTGGAAGATTTTTATGGAGACCAGCAGTTTGCCTCTAGTTTGCGAGAGTCTGTTCTCTATTCCATTCATGCTGGTGGCAAGCGTATCCGTCCTTTTCTCTTGTTAGAAGTTCTGGAAGCCTTGCAGGTGGCTATTAAACCAGCTCATGCGCAGGTGGCTGCGGCCTTGGAGATGATTCACACAGGGAGCTTGATTCATGATGACCTTCCTGCTATGGATGATGATGATTACCGTAGGGGACGCTTGACCAATCATAAGAAATTTGGTGAAGCTATGGCCATTTTGGCTGGAGATGCCTTGTTCCTAGATCCTTATGCCTTGATAGCGCAGGCAGATTTGCCAAGTCAAATCAAGGTGGACTTGATTGCCAACTTATCTCTTGCTTCAGGAAGTCTGGGAATGGTGGCAGGGCAAGTTTTGGATATGGAAGGTGAACACCAGCATTTGTCTTTGGAAGAACTCCAGACTATTCATGCTAATAAGACTGGAAAACTACTAGCTTATCCCTTCCAAGCAGCTGCTATTATAGCCGAATTGGCACCTGAGATGGAGGCAAAACTTAAAACTGTAGGTGAATTGATTGGGCTTGCTTTTCAGGTCAGAGACGATGTGTTGGATGTGACAGCTAGTTTTGAGGAAATCGGTAAGACACCACAAAAGGACTTGCAGGCAGAAAAGTCAACCTATCCAGCCTTGTTGGGCTTGGAAGAAGCTATTGCCTTTTGTAACCAAACTCTGGATCAAGCAAATGCAAAATTGGAAGAAATTGCTCAGCAGGTTCTCTTTGAGATAGAATCGATTGTAGAAGTAGTAGAAAGTTTGAGAATCAATGGCTAAGGAAAGAGTGGATGTACTAGCTTATAAACAGGGCTTGTTTGAAACAAGAGAACAGGCCAAGCGAGGTGTGATGGCTGGCCTAGTCGTAGCAGTCCTTAATGGAGAACGGTTTGACAAGCCAGGAGAGAAAATCCCAGACGACACCGAGCTAAAACTCAAGGGGGAAAAACTCAAGTATGTCAGCCGTGGTGGCTTGAAATTAGAAAAGGCCTTGCAGGTCTTTGAGTTGTCAGTGGAAGGAGCTACAACGATTGATATCGGTGCTTCTACTGGAGGTTTTACCGATGTCATGTTGCAAAATGGTGCTGAGTTAGTTTATGCAGTCGATGTTGGTACCAATCAATTGGCTTGGAAATTACGCCAAGACCCACGGGTTGTCAGCATGGAGCAATTCAATTTCCGCTATGCAGAGAAGACTGATTTTGAAAAGGAACCGAGCTTTGCCAGTATTGATGTGAGTTTCATTTCCCTCAGTCTGATCCTTCCAGCCTTGCACCGTGTCTTGGCAGATCAAGGTCAGGTTGTGGCTCTGGTTAAGCCTCAGTTTGAGGCAGGACGTGAGCAGATTGGGAAAAATGGAATTATTCGCGATACCAAGGTTCATCAACATGTCCTTGAATCTGTCACAACCATGGCAGTAGAGGAAGGATTTTCAGTCCTTGGATTGGACTTTTCTCCCATCCAAGGTGGGCATGGAAATATTGAATTTTTAGCGTATTTGAAAAAAGAAGAGTCAGCAGGCAATCAGGTTCTTGCTGAGATTGAAGAAGTAGTAGAGAGGGCGCATAGTCAATTTAAAAATGAATAAAAAAGAGAGACTTGAAAAAATTAGACGATTTGTGACAGATTATCAAATCGGTACGCAAGAAGAAATTGTACAACATTTGAAAGAGGCTGGCATCAGTGCCACTCAGGCAACGGTATCCCGAGATATCAAAGAATTAGGTGTTGTCAAAATTCCTTTGAGAGACAACACCTATGTCTATGAATTGCCAAAATCAATCGTGAAAAGTTTGCAACTGGCTGAAGACAATATCGAATCGGCTCAATTGATGGACAAGATGATTAATCTCCAAGTTATCCCAGGAAATACAGCTTTTGTAAAAGCTCAGTTAATTGAGACTTTTGCTGACAAGATTTTTAGCTGTTTGGCTGATGATAGCTCGATTTTAGTCATTGCCAGAAGTGAAAGTCTAGCTAAGGAAATCTTTGAACAAGTAAAAAATTGGTAGGTCTATATGTTACTTGAAATTTCGATAAAAAACTTTGCCATTATTGAGGCTATTTCCCTCAATTTTGAAAAGGGAATGACTGTCCTGACTGGTGAAACGGGTGCAGGGAAGTCGATTATCATTGATGCCATGAATATGATGTTGGGAGCTCGTGCGACGACAGATGTTATTCGTCATGGTGCGCCAAAGGCAGAGATAGAGGGGCTTTTCTCAGTTGAGAATAGTCGTCTTTTACAGGAAATTTTTGATGAGCAAGGTTTAGAATTAGGTGATGAAATTATCATCCGTCGAGAAATCTTGCAAAATGGTCGTAGTATTAGCCGTGTGAATGGCCAGATGGTTAATCTGTCTGTTTTGCGTGCTATTGGGCAACATCTTGTGGATATTCATGGTCAGCATGACCAAGAGGAGTTAATGCGTCCTCAACTGCATATTCAGATGTTGGATGAATTTGGTGATACAGCCTTTTGGGACTTAAAAGAAACCTATCAAACGAGTTTTGATGCCTACCGTAAAATGCGTAAGCAGGTTCTGGAAGTCAAGAAAAACCAGCAGGAACACAAGGCACGTATCGAAATGTTGGAATTTCAAATGGCAGAAATTGAGGCAGCCAACTTGCAAGCAGGGGAAGACTTGGCTCTTAACCAAGAGCGAGATAAACTCCTCAACCATAAAAATATTGCTGATACGTTGACCAATGCCTACAGTATGTTGGACAATGAAGACTTTTCAAGTCTGGCCAATGTTCGTTCAGCCATGAATGACATGGAAAGTGTCGAAGAGTATGACCCTGAATACCGTGAAATTTCAAGTTCACTGTCTGAGACCTACTATGTCTTAGAAGACATTAGCAAACGTTTGGAAGCAATCATTGAGGACCTTGATTTTGATGGTAATCGTCTCATGCAGGTCGAGAATCGTTTGGACCTCCTTCATACTATTACCCGTAAGTATGGTGGGACTGTTGATGATGTTTTGCTTTATTTTGCCAAGATTACGGAAGAATACAATCTCTTGACAGGCAATAACCTTTCGTCTGAGGACATGGAAGCAGAGCTTAAGAAGTTAGAAGTCAATCTTGTCGACTTGGCAGGTCAGCTTGCCTCTGCTCGTCATGACTTGGCTCAGCAATTAGAATCTGAGATTAAACAAGAACTGCAGGATCTGTATATGGAAAAAGCCCAGTTTCAGGTTCGTTTTAGCAAGGGGAAATTCAGTCGTGAGGGCAATGAAATGGTCGAGTTTTACATTTCAACCAACCCTGGTGAAGACTTTAAACCCTTAGTCAAGGTTGCGTCTGGTGGGGAATTATCTCGTCTCATGCTAGCCATTAAGTCTGCCTTTTCACGTAAAGAAGGCAAGACCAGCATTGTCTTTGATGAGGTGGATACAGGAGTTTCAGGCCGTGTAGCTCAGGCGATTGCACAGAAGATTCACAAGATTGGTCAGCATGGGCAGGTTCTGGCTATTTCCCATTTACCACAAGTGATTGCGATTGCGGATTATCAATTCTTTATTGAGAAGATTAGCAATGAGCATTCAACGGTTTCGACTGTTCGTCTCTTAACGGTTGAAGAACGAGTGGAAGAAGTTGCTAAAATGTTGGCAGGTGATGATGTGACGGAAGCAGCCCTGACGCAAGCCAGAGAATTGTTGAGAAACAGGGAGAAATAAGATGACAGACTATTATGTAATTGGAGACGTTCACGGAAAAGCTGGGATGCTGGAAGATCTTCTCAAAACATGGGATGGTCAGACCCAGTTGCTCTTTCTAGGGGACTTGATTGACCGTGGTGAAGATAGTCGCCGTGTCCTAGAGATGGTTAAGGACTTGGTCAATAATCAAGAGGCTATCTGTTTGTCAGGAAACCACGAGTATATGTTTTTGACTTGGCTCGATAACCCAGAAGAAAGCTATGACCACTATCGTCGCAATGGTGGAGATACAACCATTAACTCTATCCTAGGTCGTCCCTTGGATGCACCAGTTGATGGGGTTGAGGATGCCAAGCGTGTTGCCACCGAAGCGGCAGATTTAGTCGAATTTATTCGTCAAATGCCCTTTGAGGTAGAAACAGACAAGTATATATTTGTTCACGCAGGTATTGATTTGACTTTGGATGACTGGCATGAAACCACAGATTATAAAAAAGTCTGGCTCAGAAAACCATTCCACGAAGCAGAAAATCATACTGGAAAAATCATTGTCTTTGGCCATACACCGGTTTATGGTTTGTTAAAGCAAGACCGAGGTACAGCTGAGCTTTGGACTACAGAAGATGGCAAGATTGGAATGGATGGAGGAGCTGTTTATGGTGGTGTACTTCATGGGATTGTCTTTACAGACCAAGGAATGACAGAACATCACTTTATCGAAAATGACGGCTTTGTCGCTGAAGATTAGTACTCCTAGCAGGGTATAGTCTTGTCAAAATGTCAAAAACAATTTATAATAAATAGATACCCTGAAAGGAAGAGAATCATGAACTTAGAAGAATTGAAAAAACGACAGGAGAAGATCCGTAACTTCTCTATTATCGCCCATATTGACCACGGGAAATCAACTCTAGCAGACCGCATTTTGGAAAAGACAGAGACAGTATCCAGTCGTGAAATGCAGGCCCAACTTTTGGATAGCATGGATTTAGAGCGAGAACGTGGGATTACCATTAAACTCAATGCCATCGAGCTGAATTATACTGCCAAAGATGGCGAAACTTATATTTTTCACTTGATTGACACACCTGGGCACGTGGACTTTACCTATGAAGTTTCGCGTTCGCTAGCTGCCTGTGAGGGAGCGATTTTGGTGGTTGATGCTGCCCAAGGGATTGAGGCTCAAACCCTTGCCAATGTTTATCTGGCCTTGGACAATGATTTGGAAATCATGCCAGTCATTAACAAAATTGACCTGCCAGCTGCAGATCCTGAGCGCGTGCGTACAGAGATTGAAGATGTCATTGGTTTGGATGCCAGCGAAGCAGTATTGGCTTCTGCTAAAGCTGGTATTGGTATCGAAGAAATTCTAGAGCAAATCGTGGAAAAAGTGCCAGCTCCAACAGGTGATGTGACGGCACCACTGAAGGCCTTGATTTTTGACTCTGTTTACGATGCTTACCGTGGAGTTATCCTCCAAGTGCGTGTTATGGATGGAGTGGTTAAACCTGGTGCTAAGATTCAGCTCATGAGCAATGGCAAGACCTTTGATGTGACGGAAGTTGGTATTTTCACGCCGAAAGCAGTTGGTCGTGATTTCCTTGCGACTGGTGACGTTGGTTACATTGCGGCTTCTATCAAGACGGTTCAGGATACTCGTGTGGGTGATACCGTTACCTTGGCAACCAATCCTGCGGCAGAGCCATTACATGGTTACAAGCAGATGAATCCTATGGTTTTTGCGGGTCTTTACCCAATCGAATCAAACAAGTATAATGACCTTCGTGAAGCGCTTGAAAAATTGCAACTGAATGATGCCAGTCTTCAGTTTGAACCAGAAACATCGCAGGCCCTTGGATTTGGTTTCCGTTGTGGTTTCCTTGGACTTCTTCATATGGATGTTATTCAAGAACGTTTAGAGCGTGAGTTCAATATCGACCTTATCATGACAGCTCCATCCGTTATTTACAAGGTTAATTTGACAGACGGGGAGTCTATGGATGTGTCTAACCCATCTGAGTTCCCAGACCCAACTAAGATTGCGACCATTGAGGAACCTTATGTTAAGGCGCAAATCATGGTACCACAGGAGTTCGTCGGAGCAGTGATGGAGCTAGCTCAGCGCAAGCGTGGTGACTTTGTGACTATGGACTATATTGATGATAATCGTGTCAATGTTATCTATCAAATTCCACTGGCTGAAATCGTTTTCGACTTCTTTGATAAGCTTAAGTCTTCGACACGTGGTTACGCAAGCTTTGACTATGAATTGTCAGAGTACCGCCCATCTAAATTGGTTAAAATGGATATCCTTCTCAATGGAGACAAGGTGGATGCTCTCAGCTTTATCGTTCACAAGGACTTTGCTTATGAACGTGGGAAACTCATCGTTGATAAGCTCAAGAAAATTATCCCTCGCCAACAATTTGAGGTGCCAATCCAAGCAGCAATTGGACACAAGATTGTGGCTCGTACTGATATCAAGGCCCTCCGTAAGAACGTACTTGCTAAATGTTATGGTGGTGACGTTTCTCGTAAACGCAAACTCCTTGAAAAACAAAAAGCTGGTAAGAAACGCATGAAAGCCATCGGATCAGTAGAAGTCCCACAAGAAGCCTTCCTCAGCGTCTTGAGTATGGATGAAGAGTAAGTTATCATAATTGTTTTTCTTGTTAATAGCAAATTTATATAAGAATTAATAGTAAAGCAGGCTTAGATGGTCTGCTTTTTTAATTTCTAGAACAGAAAAAATGTTTGAAGTGTTTGTTTATGTGTTTGTTTTTATGCAACAAATTAAAAAAGAAACAAAAAAATAAAAAAAGAGACAAAAAACAACAGAAAAATATTGACAACGATTTCATATAGTGTTATACTTATAGCATAAAGTTAATGGAAAGAAGGGAAAACCTTATGGGATTAGATCATTTCTTTGACAAAAACCTTGTGTTTTGCTTAGAAGCGGATAATCAAGAACATCTCTTTGATCAGGTTGCAACTTTATTGGAAGAACGAGAAATCGTAACTCCAACTTATCGTGAAGCCTTGATCACGCGTGAAAAGTCATTTCCAACTGGCTTAGATATGGAATTTTTGGGTAAGGATTTGCCGAATGTGGCTATTCCTCACACAGATATTGTTCATAATCTTGCCGAAAAAGTTGTGGTCGTTCGATTAGATAAACCAGTGACTTTCCACAACATGATTGCACCAGATAAGGAAGTAGAAGTATCTTTACTCTTCTTTATCATTAATAACTCAAGTTCAAGTCAAACAAACATTCTTGCTCAGTTGATGGACTTCTTTACTGGAAATGGTCATCTTGAAGACCTGTCAAAAATTTCTGAACCTGAAGCCCTCTATGCTTATATAGCTGAAGTAACCACATAATCTTGTCTATTAAAAATATAAAATCGGAGGAAATCCATATGATTAAAATTCTTGCTGCCTGCGGTGCAGGTGTTAACTCAAGCCACCAAATTAAAAGTGCTCTTGAAGAAGAACTTTCAAACCGCGGTTTTAATGTTCACTGTGATGCAGTCATGGTTAAAGACGTTAACGAAGATCTTATCAAAGGTTATGACATCTTCACACCAATTGCTGCGACAGATCTTGGTTTTGAACCAGGTATTCCAGTTATTGAAGCTGGACCAATCTTATTCCGTATCCCAGCAATGAGTGCTCCAGTATTTGACAATATTGAAGCAGCTATTAAAGAACACGGATTAAGCTAATTCTAATTTGTTAACATTCATATAACATAAAAAGGGAGGAACTGTTATGGATGCAATCTTTGACCTAATCAAAAAGGTCTTTACACCCGTCTTAGATATGGGTGGTCCTGTCATTATGTTGATCATTTTGACAATATTGGCTCTACTTTTTGGAGTGAAATTCTCCAAAGCGCTTGAAGGTGGTATCAAACTTGCCATCGCTCTTACAGGTATCGGAGCTATCATCGGTATGCTAAATGGTGCTTTCTCAGCATCACTTGCAAAATTCGTTGAAAATACTGGTATCCAATTGAGTATCACTGACGTTGGTTGGGCACCACTTGCAACAATCACTTGGGGATCTGCTTGGACACTTTACTTCTTGCTTATCATGTTGATTGTCAACGTAGTAATGCTTGCTATGAAGAAAACTGATACACTTGATGTCGATATCTTCGATATCTGGCACTTGTCTATCACAGGTCTTTTGATTAAATGGTATGCTGACAACAATGGTGTGAGCCAAGGGGTTTCACTCTTGATTGCTACAGCAGCTATCGTACTTGTTGGTGTGTTGAAAATTATCAACTCTGACTTGATGAAACCTACATTTGATGACCTTCTTAACGCACCAAGTTCATCACCAATGACATCAACTCACATGAATTACATGATGAACCCAGTTATCATGGTTTTGGATAAGATTTTTGAAAAATTCTTCCCAGGTCTTGATAAATATGACTTTGATGCTGCTAAATTGAACAAGAAAATCGGTTTCTGGGGTTCTAAATTCTTTATCGGTTTCATTCTTGGTATTGTTATCGGTATTATGGGAACTCCACATCCAATTGAAGGGGTTGTAGATGCAGATAAATGGCGTCTTGTTATCAAAGGATGGTTGTCTCTTGGTTTGACTGCCGGTGTATCTTTGGAACTATTCTCACTTATCGGTTCATGGTTTATCGCCGCTGTGGAACCTCTGTCACAAGGTATTACAAACGTTGCTACTAAACGTCTTCAAGGACGGAAATTCAACATCGGTCTTGACTGGCCATTCATCGCTGGTCGTGCTGAAATCTGGGCTTGTGCTAACGTACTTGCACCAATTATGTTGATTGAAGCTGTACTTCTTTCAAAAGTCGGAAATGGTATCTTGCCACTTGCAGGTATCATCGCTATGGGTGTTACTCCAGCTCTCTTGGTTGTAACTCGTGGTAAATTGCTCCGTATGATCATCTTCGGAACACTCTTGTTGCCACTCTTCCTTCTTTCAGGTACACTTATTGCACCATTTGCAACAGAACTTGCTAAAGGTGTAGGTGCCTTCCCAGCAGGTGTGAGCCAAACTCAATTGATCACTCACTCAACTCTTGAAGGACCAATCGAAAAACTTCTTGGTTGGACAATTGGTAACACTACAACTGGTGATATCAAAGCAATCCTTGGTGCTGTAGTCTTCCTTGTATTCTACATCGGTATCTTTGCATGGTATAGAAAACAAATGATCAAACGTAACGAAGAGTACGCAGCGAAAGCAAAATAATGCGCTCCTATAAAATGTAAATTGTTGAAACTAGGTTGTCATACCATTAGGAGTGACAGCCTAGTTTTTTATAAACTATCAAGAAATCGGAGAAAATAATGGTAATTGAATTAAAATCAGAACAATTAAGAGTTCAATTTAACAGTTTTGGTGGAGCTCTTTCTTCTATAAAAGATGCTGAGGGACTTGAGTATTTGTGGCAAGGGGATGCCACTTATTGGAGTGGACAAGCTCCTGTTCTTTTCCCCATTTGTGGTTCATTAAGAGAGGATACAGCCGTCTATATAGATGAGAATGGGCAGAAAAGCAAAGGAAACATTCCTCGTCATGGTTTGGTTCGTAAGAAAGAATTTGAATTAGTTGAACAGACAGAAAAGAGTGTAACTTTTGCAATTGAAGACGATGAGAATAGCTATCAAAACTATCCTTATCATTTCCGCCTAGAGATTACTTATTTCCTTACTGGAAAGACAGTACGGACTCAATACAAGATTTTTAATAAAGAAACTAGCAAGGTCATGCCTTACTTTATTGGTGGACATCCAGGATTTAATTGTCCTCTACTGGATGATGAGGTCTATGAAGATTACTATATAGAGTTTGAGAAAGAAGAGACTTGCTCTGTTCCACGTCCTTTTCCAGAAACGGGGATGCTTGATTTCCAAGATAAAAGTCCATGGCTAGAAGGTCAAAAAGAATTAGACCTCAGCTATGATCTTTTCAGTACAGATGCAGTCACCTTAGATGAATTGCAATCTAGAACAATTGCCCTTCGTTCTCGTAAACATGATAAGGGATTGCAAGTGCACTTCGCAGAGTTTCCAAACCTCATTATCTGGTCAACTTTGAATAAGAGCCCTTTCATTGCCTTTGAGCCATGGTCTGGCTTGTCAACATCTCTTGAAGAAGGAGATCGTCTAGAAGATAAGAAGAATGTTCGTCTCCTAGAACCTGGTCAAGTGGATCAAATTGGTTTTGATATCGAAATTTTTTAGATTGAAAAACAAAACACAAAAACAAACATTAACTGTTGACTTTTTCAGGGAATAGGAGTATATTATGTTTGTAAGCAACAAATGATGTTTGCAACAAACAAATAATCACTTGTTATATTTTCTTTCGCAGAGAAGGATTATTTCTAGGGAAATGGTTTCCTAAACTTGAATAAGGTGACATTCATCTCATTCAATCCAATTTGTCAATAAACTGCTAGAAAGCTTTTTGTAGGTAAACTGCTAACTATAAAAGTCTTTACTAGCCTAGAAAAATAAAAGGAGTATACGATATGTCTATTGTTATCGGTGCAGATGCTGCAGGTTTGAGATTGAAAGAAGTTGTGAAAGACTTCTTGGAAAAAGAAAACTTCCACGTTGTGGATGTTACAGCTGAAGGTCAAGACTTTGTTGATGTGACTCTTGCTGTTGCTGCAGAAGTAAACAAAGAAGAACAAAACCTTGGTATTGTGATTGATGCTTATGGAGCTGGTCCATTTATGGTCGCAACTAAGATCAAAGGAATGGTTGCTGCAGAAGTATCTGACGAACGTTCAGCTTATATGACTCGTGGTCACAACAACTCACGTATGATCACTATGGGTGCACAACTTGTTGGTGATGAATTGGCTAAAAACATCGCTAAAGGATTTGTTAACGGTAAATACGATGGTGGCCGTCACCAAATTCGGGTCGATATGTTGAACAAAATGTGCTAATACTCTTCAAAAATCAAGATAATCTGTCGTCAGCTCACTTTAGCTAACCTCAGTTATGCTCGCAGCTCGCTTCCTAAGCTAATCTTGATTTTTCTTGAGTAAGGATAAATGATATTAGATTTATATAATTAATCGGAGGGAATAACTAATGAGAATTGCAATTGGATGTGACCACATCGTAACAGATGAAAAAATGGCGGTTTCAGAATTTTTGAAATCAAAAGGATATGAAGTCATTGACTTTGGTACATATGACCATACACGTACTCACTACCCAATCTTTGGTAAAAAAGTAGGGGAAGCTGTAACTAGCGGTCAAGCTGATCTTGGGGTATGTATCTGTGGTACTGGTGTTGGTATCAACAACGCTGTAAATAAAGTCCCAGGTGTTCGTTCTGCCTTGGTTCGTGATATGACAACAGCTCTTTATGCTAAAGAACAATTGAACGCTAACGTTATCGGATTTGGTGGTAAGATTACTGGTGAATTGCTTATGTGTGATATCATCGAAGCTTTCATCCATGCTGAATACAAACCATCTGAAGAAAACAAAAAATTAATTGCGAAAATTGAACACCTTGAAAGTCACAATGCTCAACAAACAGACGCAAACTTCTTCACTGAATTCCTTGAAAAATGGGATCGTGGAGAATACCACGACTAAGAGGTAACCTATGATTTTAACAGTCACAATGAACCCATCCATTGATATTTCCTATCCCTTGGATGAGTTGAAGATTGATACTGTCAATCGTGTGGTGGATGTAACCAAAACGGCTGGTGGTAAGGGACTCAATGTTACCCGAGTACTTTCAGAATTTGGGGATTCTGTTCTTGCTACTGGTTTAGTGGGTGGCAAACTTGGTGAGTTTTTGGTTGAAAATATTGATAATCAAGTAAAGAAAGATTTCTTCTCAATTCAGGGAGAAACTCGTAACTGTATCGCTATTCTCCACGGAGACAACCAAACAGAAGTTCTTGAAAAAGGTCCTGAAGTATTGGAACAGGAAGGTCAAGACTTTTTGGAACATTTCAAAAAACTATTGGAGTCAGTTGAAGTAGTAGCTATCTCAGGCAGTCTTCCAGCTGGTCTTCCAGTTGATTACTATGCGAGCTTGGTAGAACTTGCTAATCAAGCTGGCAAGCCTGTTGTCTTGGACTGCTCTGGTGCAGCACTTCAGGCGGTTCTTGAATCACCACATAAACCAACAGTCATCAAACCAAATAATGAGGAATTGTCTCAGCTTCTTGGAAGAGAAGTTTCTGAGGATTTGGATGAATTAAAAGAAGTACTTCAAGAACCCTTGTTTGCAGGTATTGAATGGATTATCGTTTCACTTGGTGCCAACGGTGCCTTTGCTAAACATGGTGACACTTTCTACAAGGTAGATATTCCTAGAATTCAGGTGGTGAATCCTGTTGGATCTGGAGATTCTACTGTGGCAGGAATTTCTTCAGGACTACTTCATAAAGAATCAGATGCAGAATTACTCATCAAGGCAAATGTCCTTGGTATGCTCAATGCTCAAGAAAAAATGACTGGTCATGTCAACATGGCCAACTATCAAGCTCTATATGATCAATTAATAGTAAAAGAGGTATAAAATGGCTTTAACAGAACAAAAACGTGCACGCTTAGAAAAACTTTCTGATGAAAATGGTATCATCTCAGCTCTTGCATTTGACCAACGTGGTGCTTTGAAACGCCTCATGGCTCAACACCAAACAGAAGAACCAACTGTGGCTCAAATGGAAGAACTCAAAGTCTTGGTAGCGGATGAATTGACTAAATACGCTTCATCAATGCTTCTTGACCCTGAATATGGACTTCCAGCGACTAAAGCTCTTGATGAAAAAGCTGGTCTTCTCCTTGCTTATGAAAAAACAGGTTATGATACAACAAGTACAAAACGTTTGCCAGACTGCTTGGATGTTTGGTCTGCAAAACGTATTAAAGAAGAAGGTGCAGATGCAGTTAAATTCTTGCTTTACTATGATGTAGATAGCTCAGACGAACTTAATCAAGAAAAACAAGCCTACATCGAACGTATCGGTTCTGAGTGTGTGGCTGAAGATATCCCATTCTTCCTTGAAATCCTTGCTTACGATGAAAAAATTGCTGATGCAGGTTCTGTAGAATACGCGAAAGTAAAACCACACAAAGTTATCGGTGCTATGAAAGTCTTCTCAGACCCACGCTTTAACATTGACGTCTTGAAAGTTGAAGTTCCTGTTAACATTAAATATGTTGAAGGCTTCGCTGAAGGTGAAGTAGTTTATACACGTGAAGAAGCAGCAGCTTTCTTCAAAGCACAAGATGAAGCAACTAACTTGCCATATATCTACTTGAGTGCTGGTGTATCAGCTAAACTTTTCCAAGATACTCTTGTATTTGCTCATGAATCAGGTGCAAACTTCAATGGAGTTCTTTGTGGCCGTGCTACATGGGCTGGATCAGTTGAAGCTTACATCAAAAATGGTGAAGAAGCAGCACGTGAATGGCTTCGCACAACTGGATTTGAAAACATTGATGAGCTCAATAAAGTTCTTCAAACAACAGCGACTTCATGGAAAGAACGCGTGTAGTACTCAAATTGTGAAAATAACTTCAGTCTAGGGATAGAAATATCTCTAGACTTTTTTGATGACGTAAAAATAACCTTGAGTTAGTTATCCTCAAGGTTATACTCTTCGAAAATCTCTTCAAAGCACGTCAGCGTCGCCTTACCGTATATATATGTAACTGACTTCGTCAGTTCTATCCACAACCTCAAAACAGTATTTTGAGTTGACTTCATCAGTTTTATCTACAACCTCAAAGCAGTGCTTTGAGCAGCCCGCGGCTAGCTTCCTAGTTTGCTCTTTGATTTTCATTGAGTATTAGATAAAATATATCAGAGGGAATGCAAGTTAATCGTGATATTCTCCACGATCCCACTTGGCATTCTCTTCATCGAAGATATGATCATTGGCAGCTACATCTGGGCTCACTTCAGATAGTTTATCAATTTTCGCAATCAATTCCTCTTTTTCAGGACTTGGTTTGTATTTGGTATTGATAAATTCATCTACAATGTTGTTAATGAAATTGATACCTAGGATAGCACCACCGAAAGCAACAATATTAGCATTGAGATTTTCACGAGCGGAACGAGCAGTCGCAACATCTCCGACAAGTACAACTCGAGTTCCAGGAACTTTATCAGCAGATACAGCAATTCCAACACCTGTACCGCACAGGGCAACTCCAAAGTCAGCCCGTCCATTGACGACTTCCTCTGCAATTAAGCGACCATAAATAGGATAGTGGGTACGGACGAAATCATAAGTACCAACATCAATGATTTCATGACCTTGTTCTTTTAGGTGTTTTGAAATCTTCATCTTCACATCTGTTACAATGTGATCACAACCGAGAGCTATTTTCATGGGAATACCTCCTAGCAGAGCTTGTTCAGCATATCAATGCGAACTTGGTGACGGCCAGCATCATAGTTGTGCTCAAGAAAGGTTTTGACTATTTCAACTGCTAAAATATCACCTGTAATTCCAGAACCAATTGTAATGATTGGAGTAGAATTGTGTCGAATAGTCATCATGGCAGAGTGTTCATCGGAAACAGCGGCGCAGATAATACCTTTAAACTTATTAGCAGGCATAAAAGAATGTCCAAACTTGTCAAAAAGAATAGCGCGAGCTTGCTTATATTTTCTAAACTCTGTAATAGCATTGACAGTAGAATCAACGAAATCCTCAGAACCTTGTGTAGAGTTGAGATCAATTACTTCATAACCAGAATGAAGCAGATAGTGTTTGACGGTTTCTTTCAGTTGGAAACCATCTTGGTCAGTAGCTAAAATAACTTTCATAAGAACCTTCTTTCTTTAGCTATCCAAAAGCATGCAATGAAAGATCATTGTTGACGATATAGAAGATATATTATATCTTCAAATATAGTATAGTCCTTGTAAAATTATTTGTCAAGGATTCATAAAAACTAGCTGAAAAATTTTTTCTCCAGCTAGTTTTGGCATTTATTGACCCAATTTCTGATATCGGTTAAATCATAGTTAATCTCAGATTGATGGGCTACCTGGCTGAGTGTAATAGAAGTCAGGGTTGCAACTAAAGTGTTTTCAATAATATCAAGAGAGTTGGTTACAACGCATCTTTTAGCCTTTTTACTTTCCTCGTTGCCTAAGAATTTTTTTAGAAGATTTTGACTTTCAAAGATTCGATTTTTTCCTTCTATAGCTACAAATACATCGTAAAAGGTGATTTGGCTGAGGGGTTTAGAAAGAGCAACGCCTCCATTTTTCCCTCTAACGGATTTAACCAACCCTTCGTTGTCTAATAGTTTTATAATTTTTTTCAAATAAGAATCTGAAACTTCTAGCCGTTCACTCAAGGAAATTGTATTGATATATTTTCCTTCAGGGAGCTGATCTAACATGAGTAAGACATAGACTGACTGTTCCCAACCTGATGACAATCGCATGTTTGTACCTCCATATAAAAAGATAATCATTATCCACAATTACCAGTATAGCCTTTTTTTGTTTTTTTCTCAATACATAGGAGTTTAAAAAAATAATCTTGGAATTTTTTGATAAATCTCTTGACATTCATTTTTAAAAGAGTAGAATAAAAGACAAAAAATATCATCAATATCTTTTAAAAGAAGGGGAAATAAATGAAACGAGGTTCAAATTTTATTTTTTTGATTTCTATATTACTTACCACACTTTTTATGGGGTCGTCTTTTCCAACTGGGAAATATCTCATAGTAGTTGAAAAGACTCCTCCATTATTACTTGGGGGTGTTCGATTTATTATTGCTGGGTTAGTGATGTTAGTATTATCGTTTTTATTTGGCAAGGGAGGGACTATCATCCCTAAAAGTCAAGGTAGTAAGATAAAGGGGTTTATATTGGTTGTGACTATCGGGATTTTACAGACAGCTGGAACCATGGGATTTCTTAATCTTGCCCTAGCTCATGATGTATCATCATCGATGTCTTCCATTATCTTATTTACGAATCCTCTTTGGTTAGCTTTCTTAGCACATTTTTTGTTAAAAGATATATTGACTATTCAGAAGATAAGTGCATTAATATTAGGTGTGGCTGGAGTTGTTACTTGTATAGGACTAGATGTATCTGCGTTTAGTTTAGGTGCTTTGTTTGCTTTACTTGGTTCATTTTGTTGGTCGGTCAATACAGTTGTCACCAAGAAAATTCCTTTTGATAACGGTCCATGGATATTTACAGCTTGGCAATTGTTATTAGGTGGGGTATTCCTTTACATATTCTCAATACCTGTGCATGAAAGTTATAACTTTCTAAATTTAGGATTTTGGGGCTGGGTTTGGTTTATATGGTTAATTATTCCTGCGTCTGTTGGTTCGTTTGGACTGTGGTTTTATAGTCTAGGACAAAGGGGAGCAACAGTAGCTAGCAGTTTCTTGTTTTTAGTTCCAGTATTTTCAACTATCTTTTCTATTATGGGCTTACATGAGCCGTTTACATTGAATTTGGTTCTTGGTGGTTCGATGGTTGTGTTAGCATTGGTATTAGTAAACTGGAAAGTCAAGGGAGAAGAGGAGTAGTTTATGGAAGTTGGAAATGATATTGTTATTCAAAATGGAACACAATGGAGTTTTGGTAATGGTGTAGCTCAACATTTTGATGAGCATGTTAGACAATCCATTCCTTTATATGATGAAGGACATGACCTTGTTTGTCATCTAAGCGATTTTTTTATTCGTGACCATTCCTTATGTTATGAGCTAGGCTCTGCAACGGGTAATTTGATTGGTAAATTATACCAGCGTCACAAGTCTAAAAAAGAAGTTCGTTTTATCGGGATAGAAGAGATTCCAGAAATGAATCAGGTGGCACAATCAAAATTTCCTGAGCTTGAATTTATAACAAGCTCCGTGGAGGAAGCCAGGTTAGAACCCAGCGATTTAATTATTAGCTATTATTTCCTTCAGTTTATTCTCCCAGACAAGAGAATAAAGATTTTATCAAAAATACATGAATCGTTAGTTGAAGGTGGAGCGTTTATTCTATTTGAGAAAGAAATCATGACAGATCCGAAGGTAAATAAGTTGATAGTTTCCAATTATATTAAATTCAAGCAAGAACATGGATTTAGTCCAGAAGAAATTCTATCTAAGCAATTGAGCTTGGAGGGAGTTATGATTAACCACACTCATGCTGAAAATAAAGAAATGTTAAAGAGTGCTGGATTTCATCATGTAGAAACGATAATGAGATATGGAGAGTTCAATGGATACATTTGTTTTAAATGAAGATAATCACAAGAAATGGGAAGAATTACACGCCCAATCATCAAAAACAGAGACACGCTTAGTTCCTAATGATGCAGTTCAAAAGATTTTTTCTTTGAGAAATCAAATTGTTACTCAAAACGATGAGTGTAGGGTATTAGAAGTTGGTTGTGGTTTTGGAAGGAATCTTTACTATTTAATTGAAAATCATTATGCGGATACTTATTGTGGTGTAGATTTAACAAAAGAGGCCGCTGATAGTGCAAAACGATTATTGACTAAGTCATTTCCACAATTTAATTGTCATATAACACAGACAGATGTAGGTAAAGGTTTAGATTTTCCTGACAACCATTTCGATTCTATATTTGATATAATGTCTGCGATTACATTTATAGTGGATGAAAAAGATAGACAGAACTATTTTTCAGAGGTGAAAAGGATGTTGAAAACAGGAGGAATGTATTATTTTTATTGTCCACGGAAAGATGGAATTTTCCGAGATGCAATTCCTGATAATTCTTTACTAGAAAAAGGTTATATACGTAGAAAACTAGATTCAATGTTAGAAAGAGTTTATACAGAAAGTGAGTTAATTGAATTATTGGCTCCTATGCGTCTTGTAAAATTAGAAATCGGTTCAAAACATACTAGAGCTTTTGGTGATGAGTTGTTTATTAGGAATAATGGATTTTGGTTTGGAGCTTTCAAAAAAATATAGAGTTATTAGTACACTTGTTTTTGAACTGAGATGAAATTTTCTGCGCTATAAACACTTGTTTTCTAATTTTGTTTACTGTTTTATTTTTTTGATAAAATATGCTCAAATAAAGTAAAAAAAGTTTCATGTAAAGGTTTACAAAATAACTTACTTGTGCTATACTTAAATCACAAGTTAATACAAGGTGAGTGTTACTAAGTAATATTAGGCATGATCACAGGTGAATTAGAAATCGGCTGATTTTCTAGTTCATTTGTGGTCATTTTTTGTACTCATATACCTTTAAGATATAAAAGGAGGTTGACATGTATCGAATTCTAAATCCAATGAATCACAATGTCTCGCTTGTCAGAAATGATAAGGGAGAAGAAGTGATTGTGATTGGTAAGGGGATTACATTTGGAAAGAGGAAGGGAGATTTGATTGCTGAACAGCAGGTTGAGAAAATCTTTCGGATGAAGACCGAAGAGTCAAGAGAAAACTTTATGGCTCTCCTCAAAGATGTTCCGCTTGATTTTATCACAGTGACTTATGAAATCATTGATAAGCTATCAAAGAAATATCATTATCCGATTCAAGAGTATCTCTACGTAACCTTGACAGATCATATTTACTGTTCTTACCAAGCTCTAGCACAAGGAAGGTACAAGGATAGTAATCTGCCAGATATTTCTACTAAGTATCCTGTCGCTTTTCAAATCGCAAATGAAGCATTTGAAATTTACAGCCAGAAGCTAGCGGATCATTTTCCTGAGGACGAAATTATTCGGATTGCTTATCATTTCATTAATGCCGAAGGTGAAAATGAAGTGGAACTTGTGGAGTCGATTGATAAGAGGAAAGAAATTCTCAGGAATGTTGAAGAAGTTTTAACGGACTATGCAATTCAGCGAACCAAAGAGAATAACCATTTCTATGATCGCTTTATGATACATCTAAATTATTTCTTGGATTATTTAGACAGATCTAGAGATGATAACCAATCACTTCTGGATATGGAAGACCACATCAAACAATCCTATCCAAAAGCGTTCGAGATTGGTTCCAAGATCTATGATGTGATTACGCAACATACGGGTATTGATTTGTATAAAAGTGAACGTGTTTATCTAGTTCTACATATCCAACGTTTATTGTCATAAAAATTTATTTAAAACTATATAAGGAGAATTCTATCATGAATAGAGAAGAAGTAACATTGTTAGGTTTTGAAATCGTAGCCTATGCTGGCGATGCTCGTTCAAAACTATTGGAAGCCTTGAAGGCTGCTGAAGCTGGTGATTTTGAAAAAGCGGACAGATTAGTTGAGGAAGCTGGTAGCTGTATTGCTGAGGCTCACCATGCTCAAACAAGTCTATTGACTAAGGAAGCTTCTGGTGAGGATTTAGCATATAGTGTGACCATGATGCATGGTCAAGACCACTTGATGACAACTATTTTGTTAAAAGATTTGATGCACCATTTAATTGAACTCTATAAGAGAGGAGTTAAGTAATGAATAAATTAATTGCATTTATTGAGAAAGGAAAACCTTTCTTTGAGAAGCTATCTCGTAATATCTATCTTCGTGCCATTCGTGATGGTTTCATTGCAGGTATGCCTGTTATTCTCTTCTCAAGTATCTTTATCTTGATTGCTTTTGTGCCAAACTCATGGGGTTTTAAATGGTCTGATGATGTTGTTAATCTCCTCATGAAACCTTACAGCTATTCAATGGGGATTTTGGCTCTATTGGTAGCTGGTACAACAGCTAAGTCCTTGACCGACTCAGTAAACCGTAGCATGGAAAAAACCAATCAAATCAACTATATGTCAACACTTTTGGCAGCAATTGTTGGTTT
Organism: Streptococcus humanilactis; assembly: GCF_019448275.1. GTDB lineage: Bacteria > Bacillota > Bacilli > Lactobacillales > Streptococcaceae > Streptococcus > Streptococcus humanilactis. The sequence continues at coordinate 260,351 of NZ_JAHXBZ010000001.1, forward strand.
GTTGATGTTGGCAGCTGATCCTATCGAAAATGGTCTAGCTACTGGATTCTTGGGGACAAAAGGTTTGCTTTCAGCCTTCCTTGCTGCCTTTGTTACTGTAGCCATCTATAAGGTTTGTGTTAAGAACAACGTCACTATTCGTATGCCTGACGAAGTTCCACCAAATATCTCACAAGTCTTTAAAGATGTGATTCCATTCACTCTATCAGTAGTTTCTCTTTATGCTCTTGATTTACTAGCTCGTCATTTTGTTGGTGCAAGCGTAGCTGAATCAATCGGTAAATTCTTTGCACCATTATTCTCTGCAGCTGATGGCTATCTTGGTATTACCATTATCTTTGGTGCCTTTGCCTTCTTCTGGTTTGTTGGTATCCATGGTCCATCTATTGTTGAACCTGCTATCGCAGCAATTACCTATGCAAATGCCGAAGTCAACTTGAACCTTCTCCAACAAGGTATGCACGCTGACAAGATTCTTACTTCTGGTACACAAATGTTTATCGTTACCATGGGTGGTACTGGTGCGACACTGGTTGTTCCATTCATGTTCATGTGGTTAACAAAATCAAAACGTAACCGTGCCATCGGTCGTGCTTCAGTAGTTCCAACATTCTTTGGTGTAAATGAACCAATCTTGTTTGGTGCACCGCTTGTATTGAACCCAATCTTCTTCATTCCATTTATCTTTGCACCAATTGCAAACGTATGGATCTTCAAATTCTTTATTGAAACACTTGGAATGAACTCATTTACTGCTAATCTACCATGGACAACCCCAGCTCCACTAGGTCTAGTTCTTGGTACTAACTTCCAAGTTCTATCATTCATTCTTGCTGCCCTTCTAATTGTGGTTGACGTAGTCATTTACTACCCATTCCTTAAAGTCTATGATGAACAAATTCTTGAAGAAGAACGTTCAGGTAAATCTAATGACGAATTGAAAGAAAAAGTTGCTGCAAACTTCAACACTGCAAAAGCAGATGCTATTCTTGAGAAAGCGGGTGTCGATGCAGCTCAAAATACAATTACTGAAGAAACAAATGTCCTCGTTCTCTGTGCCGGTGGAGGCACAAGTGGACTTCTCGCAAATGCTTTGAATAAGGCAGCTGCAGAATACAATGTTCCTGTGAAAGCAGCAGCAGGTGGTTATGGTGCTCACCGTGAAATGTTGCCAGAGTTTGATTTGGTTATCCTTGCCCCTCAAGTTGCTTCAAACTTTGAAGATATGAAAGCAGAAACAGATAAACTCGGTATTAAACTTGCGAAAACAGAAGGCGCTCAATACATCAAATTAACCCGTGATGGAAAAGGTGCTCTAGCATTCGTACAAGCTCAATTCGATTAACGATAGGGACTATGAAATAGTTTCCTCTCGTTACGGAAATCGCTATGGCGAATTTCCTAATCGCCTTGTTAATTCGTCGGTAAAAAGATATCGTTTTTACCTCCTCATGTCACAATTCGGTGACTTGTTACAAGAAGTGAGATGGAGAAGGATGGCTCACTGACTCCTCTCTCTCACTTTTACTTTATTTAAATCAAGAAATAGGTGAAAAAAATGACAAAAACATTACCAAAAGACTTTATTTTTGGTGGCGCAACAGCTGCCTATCAAGCAGAAGGCGCTACGCATACTGATGGAAAAGGACCAGTTGCTTGGGATAAATATCTTGAAGATAACTACTGGTACACTGCAGAACCAGCCAGTGATTTTTACAATCGATATCCAGTTGACCTCAAGTTGGCAGAAGAGTATGGTGTCAATGGCATTCGAATTTCTATTGCCTGGTCACGTATTTTCCCAACCGGTTACGGTCAAGTAAATGCTAAAGGTGTCGAGTTTTATCATAATCTATTTGCAGAGTGTCACAAACGTCATGTTGAGCCTTTTGTAACTCTTCATCACTTTGACACTCCAGAAGCTCTCCATTCAAATGGAGACTTCTTAAATCGTGAAAATATCGAATACTTTGTAGACTACGCGGCTTTCTGTTTTGAAGAATTTCCAGAAGTCAACTATTGGACAACTTTCAATGAAATTGGACCAATCGGTGATGGTCAATACTTGGTTGGGAAATTCCCTCCAGGTATTCAGTACGACCTTGCCAAAGTTTTCCAATCGCACCACAATATGATGGTTTCTCATGCGCGTGCAGTCAAGCTATTTAAAGATAAAGGTTATAAAGGTGAAATTGGTGTTGTTCACGCACTGCCAACCAAGTATCCTTTAGATCCTAAAAATCCAGCAGATGTTATTGCGGCAGAGTTGGAGGACATTATCCATAACAAATTTATCTTGGATGCAACTTATCTGGGTCACTACTCTGAAAAGACTCTGGCAGGGGTAGAGGCTATCTTGGCTGCCAATGGTGGTAGCTTGGATCTTCGTGAAGAAGATTTTACAGCATTAGAAGCTGCGAAAGACTTGAACGACTTCCTTGGAATCAATTACTATATGAGTGACTGGATGGAAGCATTTGATGGAGAAACTGAAGTTATCCATAATGGTAAGGGTGAGAAAGGAAGCTCTAAATACCAAATCAAAGGTGTTGGTCGTCGTGTAGCTCCTGACTATGTACCACGTACGGATTGGGATTGGATTATCTACCCTCAAGGTTTGTATGACCAAATCATGCGCGTGAAGAAAGATTATCCGAACTACAAGAAGATTTACATCACTGAAAATGGACTTGGTTATAAAGATGAGTTCGTTGATAACACTGTTTACGATGATGGCCGTATTGATTATGTCAAACAACACTTGGAAGTCTTGTCTGATGCTATTGCAGATGGCGCTAATGTAAAAGGTTACTTCATTTGGTCATTAATGGATGTCTTCTCATGGTCAAACGGATATGAGAAACGTTACGGTCTTTTCTATGTAGACTTTGAAACTCAAGAACGTTATCCTAAGAAATCAGCTCACTGGTACAAGAAAGTAGCGGAAAGTCAGATTATAGACTAGTAGAATTAGTCATTAGATATAGAATTTTAGTGAGGCAAAAAGATGTTCAAAGATTTTATCCAATCAATTTATGAAAAAGTTTATATTATCAATTTTGATAAATGTTCTCAAATACCTTGTTTGACTAATGAGGAGCTGAAAAAACTTGGGAAATGGTATGTCTCTACCGGTAAAGAATGGATTTGCCATTCAGACTATGAGCTGGAAGAATTTAAAAAAATCTTTTAAAATTTTATCAGTCCTGAAGAACGGGATAATATCTCCTTTGATTCAGATTTTATGCCATTTCAACAATCATAAAGAATCTAGGAAACTCTTTGTAAAAATCTTCATCAAAAAATGCGTCGTATCAAGATTCTTATTTTCTTGATATGACGCATTTTATATTTTATCAATTATCAGTTTTATGGTTTAGAAAGAATAATTTTTGTTTGTTTTGAAAGTTGTTCGAAGGTTTCTTTGCTCAGTTTAGAATCTGAAACGATGGTATCAATATCAGAGATATTGTAGAAGGTATAGAAATCAAATTTATTGAACTTACTATTGTCAGCTAGTAAGTATTTTTTATTGGAATTATTGAGGGCGATGCGTTGTGATTCACCTTCCTCTTCACTAAAGGTCGCAATCGCATTGTCCTGAATACCATTACAGCTAACGAAAGCTTTAGAAAATTGAAGATTGGCTAAGTTTTGCAAGGTTAGTGTTCCCACAAAGGCTCCAGTGATAGAGCGGTAGTTTCCACCAATTAAAATCAAATCTGTTAGTTTTCGTTCGTTTAGGATGAGAAAAACTGGTAAACTGTTTGTTACAACACGAATATTATCAATTGGTAGTTCACGGGCAAAAGATTCCAATGTTGTTCCTGGGCCAATAAAAATGGTTTCTCCTTCATCGATTAAATGGCCTGCAAAACGGCTGATTTCTTGTTTTTCTGCGATTTGTAAGCTTTGTTTTTCGATATTTGAACGTTCATTGTTTAAAATGGAACCTGTGCGAATTTTTTCAGCTCCCCCGTGCACTCGAACAAGTAAATCCTTGTCTGCTAACTCTTGCAAGTAGCGTCTAGCAGTCATATCTGATACATCCAAGCGAGTCATGATTTCTTTTACAGTAATAGTTCCCTTTGTATTTACCGTTTCTAGAATATTATCTAGTTTTTCCTGCTTTAACATCGTTATCACCTCTATTTCTATTACTATTTTATCATAAAGTATTCAATCAATCAATTTAAAAAACAAAAGAAAACAAAAACAAAAACATCATGGTTGTTTTAAACAAACTATGATGTTTTTATCACTTATAAAATAGATGACCTTAGTCCAAACCGTAGTTGTAGTCATCGTCTTGCATGGCTTCAACTTCGCCAAGAAGGTAACCATTTCCGACTTGAGAGAAGAAGTCGTGGTTGGAAGTTCCTGTTGAAATACCATTCATAACGATTGGGTTGACATCGTCTGCCGAATCTGGGAAGAGTGGATCTTGTCCCAGGTTCATGAGAGCCTTGTTAGCATTGTAGCGAAGGAAGGTTTTGACTTCTTCCGTCCAACCAACACCGTCATAGAGGCTTTCTGTATAGCCTTCTTCATTTTCATAAAGAGTGTAGAGCAGGTCGTACATCCATTCTTTAAGTTTTTCTTGCTCTTCTTCAGGCAATTCATTGAAACCAAGTTGGAATTTGTAACCAATGTAGGTTCCGTGAACAGACTCATCACGAATAATTAATTTGATAATTTCCGCAACGTTGGCTAGTTTGTTGTTACCGAGATAGTAGAGGGGAGTGAAGAAACCAGAGTAGAAGAGGAAGGTTTCGAGGAAGACACTGGCAACTTTCTTTTCAAGTGGGCTACCGCTTAGGTAGATTTCGTTGACAATCTCTGCCTTCTTTTGTAGGTAAGGATTGGTATTGGTCCATTCGAAAATTTCTTCAATCTCAGCCTTAGTATTCAAGGTAGAAAAGATTGATGAGTAAGATTTTGCGTGGACAGATTCCATAAATTGGATGTTATTGAAAACAGCTTCCTCATGGGGGGTACGGATGTCTGCTCGAAGGGCTTGAACCCCTGTTTCAGATTGCATAGTGTCGAGAAGGGTTAAACCACCAAAGACTTTTCCAACCAAGTCTTTTTCTACATTTGATAGCTTTCTCCAGTCATCCAAGTCATTTGACAAGGGAATACGTGTATCAAGCCAGAATTGCTCCGTCAGTTTTTCCCAAGTTGATTTGTCGATGACATCTTCGATGGCATTCCAGTTAATGGCTTTGTAGTAAGTTTCCATTTGAAATCTCTTTCTGTGTTTAGTATTGCGAACTCACAATATCTCTATTTTATCATAATCCTAGAGTAGTTTCGCACAAAAAGTCGGAAGCCCGACTTTTTTGTTTTTCCATAGTATAGATGCTTATTCTAGTTTAGTTTAGCAGGGTGAATGAATCACTTATCTGAGAAAATGTTGTTTCCTCAAGCAAAGATTAAATCACACAGCTTTCACATTGGTTAGCACCGACTTCTCCACCATCATCTGTAAAGGTACGGACGTAGTAGATAGACTTGATTCCCTTGTTAAAGGCATAGTTACGAAGGATAGATAAGTCACGTGTCGTTTGTTTGTTTTCTTTCTTCCATTCGTAAAGTCCTTTTGGAATATCACTACGCATGAAGAGAGTAAGTGAAAGTCCTTGGTCCACATGCTCAGTCGCAGCAGAGTAAACATCAATCACTTTACGCATATCCATGTCGTAAGCAGAAGTGTAGTAAGGAATAGTATCTGTTGACAAACCTGCGGCAGGATAGTAGATTTTACCGATTTTCTTTTCTTGGCGTTCTTCGATACGTTGCGTAATCGGGTGGATAGAAGCGGAAACGTCATTGATGTAACTGATAGAACCATTTGGCGCTACAGCAAGGCGGTTTTGGTGGTAAAGACCATCTGCTTGAACCTTTTCGCGAAGTTCAGCCCAGTCAGCAGCGCTTGGAATAAAGACATCTTTGAACAGTTCTTTAACACGGTCTGATTTTGGAACAAATTCGCCTGTCACATACTTGTCGAAGTAGCTTCCCTTAGCATAGTCTGATTTTTCAAAGTTATGGAAGGTAATACCACGTTCACGCGCGATATTGTTTGACTCTACCAAGGTCCAGTAGTTCATAAGCATAAAGTAGATGCTTGTAAATTCAACAGACTCAGGCGATCCATATTCAATCAATTGTTGGGCAAGGTAGCTGTGAAGTCCCATGGCACCGAGACCAAAGGTATGGGCTTGGCTATTTCCATGGTCGATAGTAGGAACAGCTACGATGTGCGAACTATCTGTAACGAAAGTAAGGGCACGAACCATAGCACGGATAGAACGACCAAAGTCAGGTGAAGTCATCATGTTGACTACGTTGGTTGAACCAAGGTTACATGAAACGTCCGTTCCCATTTGAAGGAATTCTTGAGCATCGTTGATCAAGCTTGGTTCTTGGACTTGAAGAATCTCAGAACACAAGTTACTCATGATAATCTTACCATCAACAGGATTTGCACGGTTAGCCGTATCAATGTTGACGACATAAGGGTAACCAGACTCTTGTTGCAATTTAGAGATTTCAGTTTCCAAATCACGCGCCTTGATTTTTGTCTTGCGAATATTTGGATTTGCAACTAGTTCATCGTATTTCTCAGTGATGTCGATGTAGTTGAATGGTACCCCGTATTCAAGCTCTACAGAGTATGGGCTGAAGAGGTACATTTCTTCATTTTTACGTGCTAATTCGTAGAATTTATCGGGCACCACAACACCAAGTGAAAGGGTCTTAACACGAACTTTTTCATCGGCGTTTTCTTTCTTAGTTGAAAGGAAGGCGATGATATCTGGGTGGAAGACGTTGAGGTAGACAACACCAGCACCTTGACGTTGACCCAATTGGTTTGAGTAAGAGAAGCTATCTTCGAAAAGTTTCATAACTGGAACGACCCCAGAAGCAGCTCCTTCATAGCCTTTGATAGGTGCACCAGCTTCACGAAGGTTGCTGAGGGAAATTCCCACACCACCACCGATACGTGAAAGTTGAAGAGCTGAGTTGATAGAACGTCCAATAGAGTTCATATCATCTGTGACCTGAATCAAGAAACAGGATACCAACTCCCCACGACGAGCACGTCCAGCATTCAAGAAGGAAGGAGTAGCAGGTTGGTAGCGTTGGTGGATGATTTCATTGGCAATATCGATGGCAATAGCTTCATTCCCATCAGCAAAATAAAGGGCGTTAAAGAAGACACGGTCTTCCATGCTTTCAAGATAATATTCACCGTCGTTAGTTTTCAAAGCATACTGATTGTAAAATTTATAGGCTGCCATGAAAGACTTGAATTGGAAGTTTTGGTCTTTGATAAATTGAGACAATTCTTCCAAAAATTCTGGACGGTATTTCTTGATAAAGGCTGTTTCGATGTAGTTGTGTTCAATGAGGTAGTTGATTTTATCTTTGATTGAATCAAAAACCATAGTATTTGGAACTACATTTTCTTTAAAGAAGGCATCTAAGGCTTCCTTATCTTTATGAAGCATGATTTGTCCATTAACAGGACGGTTGATTTCGTTATTGAGACGGAAGTAGGTCACGTCCTCAAGATGTTTTAATCCCATAAAATTTCCCTTATCTAATTACAAAAGAAAGGCTTCTAAGTTAGCCCTAGAAGCAGTTTCTTCTGGATGATGTACTAAGATTATGCTAATTGTTTCAATTTTCCTGGTTGGAAACCTGAAAAGACTTCAGTTGGTGTTTGGATAACAGGAGCTGCGCTGAAACCGAGCTCTTTAACTTGATCGATGTATTCAGGTTGCTCATCGAGATTGATTTCTTTATATTCAACGTTATTGCTGTCCAAGAAACGTTTGGTCATCTTGCATTGGACACAGTTATTTTTAGAATAAACGGTTACCATTGTGTAACTCCTCTTTCAAAATAGATTACTTTCTTAGTATATCAGAAATTAAAATTTTGTCAACGATTTAAAACTAAATATAGTGGTCTGTTTTTCTACACAGCTAAACAAAACACAATATGTAGTGTTTGCTTTGCGAAATAGTGATAATTATCCTATAAGTTGTTTTTTGGAAAACTATATCCTGTGTTTTGTTATCTAGAATAGAAGATTTTCAGGAAGTTATCTGAAAGGAAATCGAATAAATCCCATAAAATGCTTGAAAAAAATCCTAGAAGATGATATAATACCAAATTGTAAGGGTTATCACATATAACTCAAAAAAGAAAGAACAAAAGGAGAGTCAAACTATGGCTTCTAAAGATTTCCACGTAGTGGCAGAAACAGGTATTCACGCACGTCCAGCAACATTGTTGGTACAAACTGCTAGCAAATTTGCTTCAGATATCACTCTTGAGTACAAAGGTAAATCAGTTAACCTTAAATCAATCATGGGTGTTATGAGTCTTGGTGTTGGCCAAGGTGCTGACGTAACTATCTCAGCTGAAGGTGCAGATGCAGATGACGCTATCGCTGCAATCTCAGAAACAATGGAAAAAGAAGGATTGGCATAAGGAAAATGACAGAAATGCTTAAAGGAATCGCGGCATCTGACGGTGTTGCAGTTGCAAAAGCATATCTACTCGTTCAACCGGATTTGTCATTCGAGACTGTTTCAGTCGAAGATACAAACGCAGAAGAGGCTCGTTTGGATGTAGCTCTTGAAGCTTCTCAAAACGAGCTTTCTCTTATCCGTGAGAAAGCTGTAGGTACGCTTGGTGAAGAAGCGGCTCAAGTTTTTGACGCTCATTTGATGGTTCTTTCTGACCCAGAATTGATTGGTCAGATTAAAGAAACAATCCGTGCTAAGAAAGTCAACGCAGAAGCAGGTCTTAAAGAAGTGACTGACATGTTCATCACTATCTTTGAAGGTATGGAAGACAACCCATACATGCAAGAACGTGCAGCGGATATCCGCGACGTGACAAAACGTGTATTGGCAAACCTTCTTGGTAAGAAATTGCCAAACCCAGCTTCAATCAATGAAGAAGTAATCGTGATTGCGCATGACTTGACACCATCTGATACAGCTCAATTGGACAAAAACTTTGTAAAAGCTTTTGTAACAAATATCGGTGGACGTACAAGCCACTCAGCTATCATGGCACGTACACTTGAAATTGCAGCTGTATTGGGAACAAATAACATCACTGAAGTAGTGAAAGACGGTGATATCCTTGCCGTTAACGGAATTACTGGTGAAGTGATTATCAACCCAACAGATGAACAAGCGGCAGAATTTAAAGCAGCTGGTGAAGCTTATGCTAAACAAAAAGCTGAATGGGCACTTTTGAAAGATGCTCAAACAGTGACTGCTGACGGTAAACACTTCGAGTTGGCTGCTAACATCGGTACTCCAAAAGACGTTGAAGGTGTTAACAACAACGGTGCAGAAGCTGTTGGACTTTACCGTACAGAGTTCTTGTACATGGATTCTCAAGACTTCCCAACTGAAGATGAGCAGTATGAAGCATACAAGGCTGTTCTTGAGGGAATGAATGGTAAACCAGTAGTTGTTCGTACAATGGATATTGGTGGAGATAAGGAACTTCCTTACTTCGATATGCCACACGAAATGAACCCATTCCTTGGATTCCGTGCCCTTCGTATCTCTATTTCTGAAACTGGAGATGCAATGTTCCGTACACAAATCCGTGCCCTTCTTCGTGCTTCTGTTCATGGTCAATTGCGTATCATGTTCCCAATGGTTGCCCTTTTGAAAGAATTCCGTGCAGCTAAAGCAGTTTATGAAGAAGAAAAAGCAAACCTTCTTGCAGAAGGTGTTGCAGTTGCGGATGACATCCAAGTTGGTATCATGATTGAAATCCCTGCAGCAGCGATGCTTGCAGATCAATTTGCAAAAGAAGTAGACTTCATGTCAATTGGTACAAACGACTTGATCCAATACTCAATGGCAGCAGACCGTATGAACGAGCAAGTTTCATACCTTTACCAACCATATAACCCATCAATCCTTCGCTTGATCAACAATGTTATCAAGGCAGCTCATGCTGAAGGTAAATGGGCTGGTATGTGTGGTGAGATGGCTGGTGACCAAAAAGCTGTTCCACTTCTTGTCGGAATGGGCTTGGATGAGTTTTCTATGTCAGCAACATCAGTACTTCGTACACGTAGCTTGATGAAAAAATTGGACACTGCTAAGATGGAAGAGTACGCTAACCGTGCCCTTACAGAGTGTTCAACAATGGAAGAAGTCCTTGAACTTCAAAAAGAATACGTTAACTTTGATTAATGTCATTAACCTTGTAACCTAGTTGCAAGGTTTTTTGACGCATTTTGGGAAAGTATAGTCTATTAAACTCCACTTTTCAATGGTTCAGAGGCATGGTATAATAGGGGAAAGTAATTAGAATAAGAGAGAAACCATGTCTAAAGAAATTGATATTGAGTATTACCACCAGCTAGCCTTACAAAAGCAGAAGGAGCATCGTAAAGTTTTAGCCAATCTAAAGAAAAAGCCACCAAAAAATCTAGATAAGATAGCCCAGCAGATTCACCAAGAAGTATTTGAGGAAATTGATTGTACTGCCTGTGCCAACTGTTGCAAGACATTGGGACCTGACTTCAAGGAAGCAGACATCACTCGTATTGCTAAGTACTTTAAGATGAAATTACCTGCTTTTGAAGCTGAATTCCTTCAGGTAGATGAAGATGGTGATAAGGTTTTTAAATCCATGCCTTGTCCCTTTTTAGGAGGAGATAATCTCTGTTCCATCTATGACGTTCGTCCAAAGGCCTGTCGTGAATTTCCTCATACAGACAGGAAAAAGATCCATCAAATCAACCATTTGACGATTAAGAATACTTTGACCTGTCCAGCAGCCTATCTCTTTGTTGAGAAATTAAAGGATAAGTTATAGAGATTTAAAGGATAAAAAATTTCTAATAATAACTAACAATATGAGGGGAGAACTCTGTGCCTAGACCGAAAACAAAAGAGGAGCTAGTGCTGGCCTCTAAGGAAAACTATGAAAAGCTCAATCGTTTCATCTCCCAACTAAGTGAAGATGAGCTACAGACTCCATTTGATTTTTCAAGAGACCCAAAGAAAAAAGAATCTCACTGGAAAAGGGATAAAAATCTACGGGATGTCTTGATCCATCTTTATGAATGGCATCAGTTACTTTTGACTTGGGTATATTCTAATCAAGAAGGTCACGAAAGCCCTTTTCTCCCTGAGCTTTATAATTGGAAAACTTATGGAGAAATGAATGTCGCTTTTTGGAAGAAGCACCAGAAAACCTCCTTAGAAGAAGCGACTAGACTCCTAGAACAATCACATAGAGAGGTTTTAGAGTTGATAGAAGTTTTTAGCAATGACGAACTCTTTACCAAAGGTATCTATAAGTGGACGGGTGGGACAAGTCTAGGTTCCTACTTTGTCAGTAGCACGTCAAGCCACTATGATTGGGCTCTGAAAAAACTCAAAGCACATCAGAAGAATTGTAAAGGATAGATGGCCTATTTGAAATGGCAAGAATGAGTTCTTTTAAACGTAATACTCTTCGAAAATCAAATTCAAACTGCGTCAACGTCGCCTTGCCGTACTCAAGTACAGCCTGCGGCTAGTTTCCTAGTTTGCTTTTTGATTTTCATTGAGTATAAGATAAAAGCAAAGGGCTATCAAGTGATGTAGCCCTTTTGAGTTATACAAGCAAATTACCATGCAAAAGCTGTCGTTGGAGCATTGAGCGCTTCTAACCACTGTTTATTTTTTACGGGGCAAAGAGTTACGGATATACCTGCCATATCTAGACTGGTCATAAATGTTCCTGATTTTATAAAAGTAATAGTGACTCCTTCAATTTCTAAGAGTTGAAGGAGATCATTGATAAATATGCCCATTTCTAAGTTGCTGGTAGTGCCTAGATTATTTACAAGCAATATAAATTGATCCCCATGTTTCCAATGATAGTGTAATCTTAATTTACTTATAATTTCATTTGCAAGGATTTCCGATGATTGGAATGGGACGATACGATAGCCTTCTTCGCCATGTATCCCAATACCATAAGAAATATTTCCTTCTTCTAAGTTAAATAGTGGACGGGTGGCTTGGGGGAGACTAGCCGATTTCGTTGCAAAGCCAATTGTTGCTATTTCGGGAGCAAGTTCATGACCTAAATCAGTTAGTAGCTCTATGTCGGCACCATTTTGAGCTGCATATCCTAGAACTTTATGAAGTAAAATAGTCCCTGCAAGTCCTCTTCCTCTAATTTGAAATCTATTGTGAGGTTCAATAGAAATATCGTCGTGTGCTAGACTATAGCCGACCTTAATTCCTTCTTGTCTAGCAGTATTAATGGCGCAGCTAAATTCTTTGATGTCTGCTTCGAAATTTTTTACAATGATGAAGACTCCGTGACCATTGTTTAAAAAACGAATGGACTCTAAGATTTCAGTTCTTGTAGGAGGAGTAAATAATTGGCCATAGATAGCAGCGGTAAGCATTCCTTTTCCCACATATCCAATATGAGCAGGTTCGTGTCCTGAACCTCCACCCGCCAATATTGGAACCTGATGAGGATTACGATTTTTTTGATAGACTAATGGTAAGGTAGGGTGCTTTTCTAATTTAGGATGACTGCTGACAGTTGCCGAAATGTAACTTGAAATAATTTTCTGTTTATGATTTGAAATAAATGTCATTGTGGTCTCTTTCCAATAATTGTCATGATTAGAAAGTCTGGTTGTGGAACTGGACTTTTTTTATTGACGTAAGCCTTCACGATTTCTGCTAGAGCATGTGAATGATAGTCTAACAAAAAACAAGTATAAGCAGATGAATCGATATCAATCTGACCGTATTCTCTTAAAATTTTTGATACAAGCAAGCGACAGTAGCTGATAAAGTGGTCATAGAAGTTATTTTGCCCTTGAATATCAAAAAGTTGAATATAAAAGTCACGCTCTTGTTCGAAATAAAAAAATAATTCTTGTAATAGTTTTTGGCCCGAAATGAAGTCCAAGTTATTGGTGATATACTCGGTTAAGTCATTTTCAAATATCCAGTCTAGCAGTTCATATTTGTCAAGAAAGTGATTGTAAAAGGTTTGTCTACGAATGCCAGCTGATTCCATGATATCTACAATAGAGATTTTGTCAAATTCTCTAGTAGCTAATAGGTCTCTAAATGCCTTGGCAATCCGTTTTTTTGTAATAAGTGATGATGCCATAGGAAACCTTTCTTTTACTTACTTCATTTTACCAAAAAAATGTTTTAAACGGGTTTAAAAGGGGACAAATAATAGAATCTGTCCCTTATCATCCAGCGATAAAAAATATATAATGAAAGCGAAAACAAAGGTACATGCCGAAAGGAGTTTCTCATGAAAAAAATTATAAATGAACCGACACAAGTTGTTGATGAAATGTTGCAGGGATTGTCATTCATGCATGATGACTTGGTTCAACGCTTAGATGGTTTTGATGTCATCGTTAGAAAGGCAGAAAAGACAGGAAAAGTTGGTCTCATTTCAGGTGGAGGTTCAGGGCATGAACCAAGTCATGCTGGATTTGTAGGAGATGGAATGTTGTCTGCTGCCATTTGTGGAGCAGTCTTCACTTCACCTACTCCGGACCAAATTTTAGAAGCCATTAAGGCAGCTGATGAAGGTGCTGGAGTTTTCATGGTCATCAAGAACTATTCTGGGGACATTATGAACTTTGAAATTGCACAAGAACTTGCTGAAATGGAAGGCATTGATGTAGCAAGCGTTGTGGTTGATGATGATATCGCTGTTGAAAATAGTCTCTATACCCAAGGGCGTCGAGGTGTTGCAGGTACTATATTAGTCCATAAAATTTTGGGTGCTGCAGCTCGTTCTGGTAAATCATTATCTGAAATGAAGGACTTGGCCGATAAACTTGTCTTAGAAATTAAAACAATTGGGCTGGCCTTGTCTGGAGCAACTGTTCCTGAAGTTGGGAAACCAGGATTTGTTCTAGAAGATGATGAATTTGAATATGGAGTTGGTATTCACGGTGAGCCAGGATATAAAAAAGAGAAAATGCAACCTTCAGCACAATTGGCCTCAGAATTGGTTGAAAAACTATCTGAAGGTTTCCAACTTAAGGCTGGAGAACGCTATGGCCTTCTCATTAATGGTTTAGGAAGCACTCCTCTTATGGAACAATACGTATTTGCAAATGATGTGGTTAAATTACTCCATGAAAAAGGTGTTGACTTGGCGTTTAAGAAAATTGGAAACTATATGACATCAATTGATATGGCCGGCTTGTCATTAACATTGATTCGATTGGCAGACGATGAGTGGTTGGATGCTCTAAATGCACCTGTTACTACCCCAGCTTGGTAAAACTCAAGGAGGAAATGTCGCATGAATGCTGAACAAGCTCTTGAATGGATGAAGCTTTTTAATGAAAAGATTCAAGAACAGAAAGATTACCTTAGTGAGCTAGACACCCCTATAGGAGATGGAGACCACGGTGGAAATATGGCGCGTGGCATGGCTGCAGTTATGGAAAACTTAGAAGGAAAGAAATTTGAGACCAGCAGTGATGTGTTTAAGCTTGTCTCAATGCAACTACTGAGTAAGGTAGGCGGTGCTTCTGGTCCCTTGTATGGCTCTGCTTTTATGGGCATGGCCAAGGCTGATTCAAATTCGAAATTAGAAGAAATCTTACAAAGTGGTTTGGATATGATTGTCAAACGTGGGAAAGCAGAAGTTGGAGAAAAGACAATGGTTGATGTTTGGACTCCTGTTATTGCTGCCTTGTCTGCTGGCCAATTGACTCAAGAGGTTATTGATAAGGTAGTGAATGCTACCAAAGATTTACTTGCAACTAAAGGAAGAGCATCTTATGTAGGAGAACGTTCTCTGGGACATATTGACCCTGGATCATTTTCATCAGGTTTACTCTTTACTGCTCTTTTAGAGACTGGGGTGGTTTAATGGGAAGTATTGGTCTTGTTATCGTTTCACATTCCAAACACATTGCACAAGGTGTTGTTGAACTGATTAGTGAAGTAGCTAAAGATGTTCCGATTACTTATGTAGGAGGAACCGAAGATGGAGGAATTGGAACAAGTTTTGATCAAGTAGATAGGGTTGTTTCCGAAAATCCAGCAGATACTTTATTAGCTTTTTTTGACCTAGGTTCTGCTAAAATGAACTTAGAAATGGTGGCTGATTTCAGTGATAAAAGTATCATGATCAATAGGGTTCCAATTGTAGAAGGTGCCTATACTGCAGCTGCTCTTCTTCAGGCTGGTGCAGAACTGTCAGTTATTCAAACACAGTTGTCGGAGCTTGAAATCAATAAATAAGGAATTTTACTATAACTCTTTTTATAGGTGAGCTATTGATTATCTCAACTATAAAATGTTAAGTAAATGATTTTAAAATCAGAAAGGGATTGCTTTGGGCAGTTCCTTTTTAATGTAAAAGGAGTGGAATCATAGCGTTTCTAAATTGTTAATACTCTTCGAAAATCAAATTCAAACCACGTCAACGTCGCCTTGCCGTACTCAAGTACAGCCTGCGGCTAGTTTCCTAGTTTGCTCTTTGATTTTCATTGAGTATAATAATTCAAAACTGATTGTGATGGGACTATTCTAGCTTTAGAATACTTTAAAAATTAAAATTTAAGGCAATCAATGGCTTAGAAGAGTGTGAGAACATTTATTTAAATGCAATTATAAGTTTAGAATTGCATTGATATTTATGAAAACAGGGTATTCGATAGTTAGGATTGTTCTATTCTGAAAGATTTGAGCTGTCAATCTTCTAGAATAGTAGTTTGCCAATGAATTTTGAAAATTAGAGGGGATAAAAAGAATCTTGACATTATTAGTTTCTTGCATTATAATGAGATTGCATACCGTTAGTATGTTGAAAAGGAGTTATAATGGCAAGGAATAGAAACTCACATGAAACTAGAAAAAAAATATTAGAAGTTTCGAAAGATTTATTTTTAGAAAAAGGATTTGATAATACCTCAATACAAGATATAATCGATGGGTTAGGTGGATTGACGAAAGGTGTTATTTATCATCATTTCGAGTCTAAAGATGAAATATTGCAATCAATCATTAGCGAAAATAATCAGGAAATTTTAAATTACAATTGGAGAGGAGATACTGCATTAGAAAAAATACAAAATTCTTTGATGGATGCGTTCTCTAATTTAGAACAACAAAGATTAGTATACTCTGTATCAATTATGCTAAGAAGTCCACGTTTGTTAGGAGAGCAGTATTTAAGTTTATTTTCTGATTTTTTACCAGGGATTAGAGAAAAAGTTTTCGAAGGTGTTAAAGATAAATCAATTAAAACAGAATATCCTGAAGAGCTAGCTGATTTGATTGTTTTAACTTTGAATATTTGGATTGGGTTCCAAATTTCTATTTATTCAGTAGAAGAATTAAAGAGTAAAATGAAGTTCATTAAACTAACTTTTGAAGGTTTGGGGGTGCAGTTGATTACTGATGAAATGATGGAAGTAATTTTCCAATTATTTGATTACTTAAAATGTGTCAAATAAATTTTAAGTATTGATATTTTAAAAAATACCATACTCTAGATATGGTATTAAAAATTCCATCATACATACCTTCAGTATGTTTATTTTTTAAATTCTTTACATACCAGAAGTATGTAAAGTGCTTTTTGAATAGTGTAATTAATATTAACAAAATTTTTTGGAGGAAAAATCTATGTTGTCGCTTATTAAAATTGAATTAAATAAAGTTTCAAAATCAAAAATATTTTTTGCTTGGTTGGGTACTATATTGATAATATTAGGTATTACAGGAATCATAATTATGGGGTTAGGTACTGATAATAAACTGGGAGATTTTGTTGGACAGAGCGCCAATAATATTAAAATTACTGATAAATGGGGAAGTTGGGCAATTGCAACATCATTGTTTGGATCTTTATTTACTAAAGCAGCATTTTTGATTTTTGAATCTTATTTATTGTCTACGATTATTATTGATGAATTTAAACGAAGAACAATTTTTCAGCTGTTTTCCTATCCTGTTTCTAAAATAAAGTTACTATGGGGAAAAGTGCTTACAGTAATTCTGATATCATTTATTGCTCATTTTACTGCACATTTAGTTATTCAATTATTAATTAAATTAGTAGCAGTTTTAACTGAATCAAATTATATCCCAGTAGCTAATCAAATGATTAACTTAGCTGGAATTACGGTTGGAACAGTATTAATCGGAATACTACCTTTTGTTTTAGGTATGATTAGGCATTCAATAGCTATAACCATGCTTTCAGGACTTGGTTTAGCAGCGTTACTTTCGAATGTAAGTCCAGGCAGCTTAACTAATAATTTTGTTGATAACTTATTCTTCTTAATATTTGCTAGTTTCATAAGTTTAATGATTGTTTCATTTTCAATTTATACTATTTCAAGAAAAGATATTAATATCAAGTAGTATAGCTAAATTTAATGGAAGGAAAGTGCTAATTTTGCGATGATTTATTTAAACGAAGAGACTGTATAAGTTAGTATTTATGCTCCTGAAGAAAAATTCTTGCATTTAAAGCTAGATATAGAAAGAGAGATAGAAATGAGAAATATTGTTGAAATAAAAGAAGTTTTTAAAACAATTGATAAAGAAGAAATTTTAAGTGGTATCAACCTTCAAATTACTGAAGGAGAAATCTATGGTTTTTTAGGACCGAATGGTGCTGGAAAAACAACGTTAATGAAATGTATGTTATCCTTATCAACAATTACATCAGGTAGTATTGAGATTTTTGGGAAAAATTTACAAGAACACAGAGAAGAAATTCTAAGTCAGATTGGAAGTATTATTGAATCACCAATTTTTTATGATAATTGCACTGCAAAAGAAATTTTGGAAATTCACGCTCAGTATATGGGGAAAAATATTATTGAATCAGATATAATAAGAGCCTTAAGAATGGTCGGATTAAAAAATACGCCTAAAAAAGTAAAAGAGTTTTCGTTAGGAATGAGGCAAAGGCTTGGTTTAGCTCGTGCCTTTCTAACAAAACCTAAATTGTTAATTTTAGATGAGCCAATCAATGGTTTAGATCCAATAGGAATTCAAGAAATTCGGAATCTTTTGTTGTCTCTTTCTAAGGAATGTGGTGTTACAATATTCATCTCAAGTCATATTTTATCGGAAATTTCACAGATAGCAGATAAGATTGGTGTTATCAAAAATGGAGAAATGCTAGAACAAGTCTCTATGAAAGAGCTTAAGAGAGAGAATATTGACTTAGAAGAATATTTTATGTCACATTTTCTAAATGAAATTTAAGAATTATGAGGTAGATTAGGAATGAAACAATTGACAAAGTATCATAAGAAGTCTTTTTATACTTTCATGATTTTTAATATACTAGTTCCTTTAACTAATATTGCTTTTGCTTATTCTATTAAAATTATAATTGATAGTGGAATGTCCCAAAATAGGGAAGCTCTAACCCAAGCGATACTAATAGGCGCTATCGTAATATTTATCTATGCCAGTCTTAATTTTATATCCCTTCGATTAAGAAATAAACTTGTTAGGCAGATTATGTCAAGATACAAAAATAAGGTGTTTAAATCTATTTTAGATAGGGATTATAGAGAATTTTCTAAGGAAAAATCAGGGAAATTTATTTCAATATTAACTGAGAACATGAAGAAAATTGAGCAGGATTATTTGCACCAGTATTTTAATATTTCAAAAAATATTTCCTTAATGATTTTCTCACTAGTAGCCATGTTTATAGGTAATTGGTTTTTGACCTTATTAGTTATCATTGCTAGCATTATTCCAATGATGATATCAGGATTTATTGGGCAAAAATCAGCTTCACTTCAAAAAAGAGCTATGATTGCCGATCAGAAGTATTTAGCTAAGGTTAAAGATATTTTAGCAGGGTTTCTAGTTATAAAGAGTTTTAATGTGAAAGATGCTATCTGTGAGGATTATAGTCATGAAAGCGAAAAATTGGATGAGATATATTTCATCAAAGGGAAATTTGATGTTTTAGCTTATGTTATTTCACAGCTTTCAGGGATGATTGTTTTTTTGGTAGCCTTTGGTGGAGGAATGTATCTGGTCTTCGGTGGGCATACCACAATTGGGAGTGTTACAGCTATTGTTCAACTAGTCAATTTTGTAGTAATGCCACTAAATGAAATTGGTATGGGAATGAGTAAATTCCGTGAAGGTCAGGCTACACTGAATTCATTTGAGGTAAAAGATGTAATCGAACTTCAAACTGGTAAAACGAAAGAATATTTTGATGATGTCATTTCTTTTTCAAATGTAGATTTTTCCTACCCTAATGCTGAGGAAAAGATTTTTAATAATTTATCTTTGCAGATCAAAAAGGGGGAAAAAATTGCAATAGTAGGTATGTCAGGCAGTGGAAAATCAACTTTACTCAATCTATTACTGCGTTTCTATGATGTAACAAGTGGGTATATCTCAATTGATAATCAAGATTTGCAAGCTATTTCAGCAGAGAGCCTTTATAACTTAATGACTATTGTTCAGCAAGATGTTTATATCTTTGATGATACTTTAAAAGCAAATATTACCCTTAGTCAATCCTTTACTGAAGATGATATAAAAAAAGCTGTACAGCAGTCTGGTTTAGAAAGTTATATTTTAGAAAATGAATTAGGTCTACAAGCTTTATGTGGAGAGAATGGATCAAATTTATCTGGAGGACAAAAACAAAGAGTTAGCATTGCGCGTGCCTTGATTCGAAAAACACCAATCTTATTATTGGATGAGGCTACTTCATCTTTAGATAATCAAGTAACTACTGAAATTGAAAGTTCAATCTTGAATATTCAAAATTTGACTGCACTTGTAGTAACACACAAGTTGAATGAAAACATTTTGAAAAAATACGATAGAATTCTCTTTATGAAAGATGGAGTTATTGTTGAAGATGGTTCTTTTGATAACTTGATGGATAGGAAAGGTGAATTTTATAAATTGGTTGAGTTGAGTGTGTAATGCTACCACAATAAAAAGAGGATGAAAATCTTTAATCTCAAGTTGTTTTTCAATAATATTATGGTTGTATAAACAAAGGGAATTTGAGAATTAAAAAGTAACTAAAAAAGAAGGCTAAATAATATTAATCTGTAAAATACAACTCATCGAATATGATTAAATGGTAAATATCAATTAAATTGAAAATTTTATAGTGTTATAATATAATTAAACCATAAGAGCAAGAAGGTTGTGCTTAAAAAATAATCTTAGTATAGCTTATCTCTGACAAATATTTAGATTTTAGAGCTGTTTAATTTTAAGCGGTCATTATTTTTAAACATCAGGGGCTTCAAAGGAGAATATTTCAAATGAAACATTTTTTTGCAGGATTAGGTGAAATAAACTTTATAAATTATCTATTGTATATATGTGTAGGACTAGCCCCTCTTTTTCATATATATGTCATAGGTTCGGAAATGAGTTTTGTGAAAATAGTATTATCTATTTTGGGAGTCATATTTGTATGTATTTTAACTATTGCTCAAATTTATAGAAGATTTTTCTATAATAAAAATAAACTTGACTAGAATAGTATGGATTAATTAATCAATTGGAAGGATTATTCTTTGTGATACTATACCACTTTTAAGTTTTTACATTAAACAGCTGGCTGAAGTGAAAGTTGTTTATCTTAGAAAGGAAAACTCTCAAATTGTCCTACAAATTTCTATTTTTCGACCTCGACCACACCTTGCTTGATTTTGATGCTGCTGAGGATGTGGCTTTAACGCAACTTCTAAAAGAAGAAGGGGTTGCAGATATTCAGGCTTATAAAGACTATTATGTCCCTATGAACAAGGCTCTCTGGAAGGACTTAGAGCAAAAGAAAATCAGTAAACCAGAGCTGGTTAACACGCGCTTTTCTCGTTTATTTGCTCATTTTGGACAGGAAAAAGACGGTAGTTTTCTAGCCCAGCGTTACCAATTTTACCTTGCCCAGCAGGGCCAAACTTTTTCAGGCGCTCATGAACTCTTAGATAGCCTTATCGAGCGAGATTATGAGCTGTATGCTGCGACAAATGGAATAACTGCAATTCAGACAGGTCGTTTGGCTCAATCGGGTCTAGCACCTTATTTCAATCAAGTCTTTATCTCTGAACAGTTGCAAACACAAAAGCCAGATGCTCTCTTTTATGAAAAGATTGGCCAACAGATTGCAGGTTTTAGTAAAGAAAAGACGCTGATGATTGGAGATTCTCTAACCGCCGACATTCAAGGCGGCAATAATGCTGGGATTGACACGATTTGGTACAATCCTCATCAACTCGAAAATCCCACACAAGCCCAGCCAACCTACGAAGTCCATTCTTACCGAGACTTGCTGGATTGTTTAGATAAACTGTAAAAAGTGGTTTAGACAGCCACTTTTTGCTATAATAGAGGCAGTAAAAACGAAGGAGTTGGCTATGGAACACTCGTCTTGGCATGCTTTGATTAAGGAGCAATTACCTGAGGGGTATTTTGGGAAAATCAATCAGTTTATGAATCAGGTCTATGCTCAAGGGACTATTTATCCACCCAAAGAAAAGGTTTTTCAGGCTCTCTTGTCAACACCGCTTGAAGATGTTAAGGTGGTGATTCTAGGGCAAGATCCCTATCACGGGCCAGGTCAAGCGCAGGGCTTGAGTTTTTCTGTACCTGACTCTATTCCAGCTCCGCCATCCTTGCAAAATATCTTGAAAGAATTGTCAGATGATATCGGGGTTAAGAAATCTCATGATTTGACAGCTTGGACTGAGCAAGGAGTCTTACTTCTTAATACCTGTTTGACGGTTCCTGCTGGACAGGCCAATGGTCATGCTGGTCGGATATGGGAGCCTTTTACAGATGCTGTGATTCAGGTGGTCAATCATCTAGATAGACCAGTCGTTTTTGTACTCTGGGGAGCTTATGCACGCAAGAAGAAGGCCTTAGTTACCAATCCTCATCACTTGATTATCGAATCAGCCCATCCCAGTCCTTTGTCAGTTTATAGAGGATTTTGGGGTTCCAAGCCTTTTTCCAAGGCCAATGCATTCTTAAAAGAGACAGGACAAGAGCCAATCGATTGGCTTAGATAAGGAGAAAATATGCCTCAGTTAGCGACAATTTGCTACATTGATAACGGGAAAGAATTGCTTATGCTCCATCGTAATAAGAAACCCAATGATGTCCATGAAGGGAAATGGATTGGTGTGGGTGGTAAGCTAGAGCGAGGTGAGACCCCTCAGGAATGCGCAGCGCGTGAAATCCTTGAAGAAACAGGGCTCAAAGCCAAGCCAGTTCTAAAAGGCGTCATCACTTTTCCAGAATTTACGCCAGATTTAGACTGGTACACCTATGTTTTTAAGGTGACAGAGTTTGAAGGAGACTTGATTGACTGTAATGAGGGAACGCTAGAATGGGTTCCCTATGATGAGGTTTTGAGCAAGCCGACTTGGGAAGGGGACCATACCTTTGTTGAGTGGCTTTTAGAGGATAAACCCTTCTTTTCAGCCAAGTTTGTTTATGATGGGGACAAATTGTTGGATACTCAAGTTGATTTCTATGAATAAAGGAGAAAGCAGATGCTACTAATCAAAAATGGTCGTGTTATGGATCCCAAGTCTGGTTTGGATCAAGTGTGTGATGTCTTGGTTGAAGATGGAAAGATTATCAAAATTGCGCCTGAAATTAAAGAAGAAGGCGCAGAAATCCTGGATGCCACAGGTCTTGTAGTTGCTCCTGGCTTGGTTGATATCCATGTTCATTTTCGTGAACCTGGTCAGACCCACAAGGAAGACATCCATACTGGTGCCCTAGCAGCCGCTGCAGGTGGTTTTACCACGGTTGTCATGATGGCTAATACTAGTCCAACCATTTCAGACGTGGAGACTTTGCAAGAAGTTCTCCAGTCAGCTGCCAAAGAGAAGATTAATGTTAAGACGGTTGCGACCATTACTAAGAATTTTAATGGGCAAGATTTGACTGACTTTAAAGCACTCTTAGAAGCTGGAGCTGTTGGTTTTTCTGATGACGGTATTCCGCTTGAGAGCAGTAAAGTTGTCAAGGAAGCCATGGAGGAAGCTAAAAAGCTTAATACCTTTATTAGTCTTCATGAGGAAGATCCAGGTTTGAACGGTGTTCTTGGCTTTAATGAAAATATCGCTAAAGAACATTTCCATATCTGCGGTGCGACTGGGGTGGCTGAGTACGCTATGATGGCGCGTGATGTCATGATTGCCTATGCAACTAAGGCACATGTTCACATCCAGCATTTGTCTAAGGAAGAAAGTGTTAAAGTAGTGGAGTTTGCTCAAGGATTGGGAGCGCAAGTAACAGCAGAAGTAGCGCCACAGCATTTCTCCAAGACAGAAGCGCTCCTTTTGACACAAGGAAGCAATGCTAAGATGAATCCGCCACTTCGTTTGGAATCAGACCGTCGTGCCGTGATTGAAGGTCTCAAGTCAGGTGTCATCACAGTTATCGCGACTGACCACGCGCCTCATCATGCAGATGAAAAAAAAGTCGAAGATATTACCAAAGCGCCATCTGGTATGACTGGCTTAGAAACATCTCTATCTCTCGGATTGACTTATTTGGTCGAAGCTGGTGAGTTAAGCTTGATGGAATTACTTGAAAAAATGACATACAACCCATCCAAGCTTTACAACTTTGAAGCAGGTTATTTGGCTGAGAATGGTCCAGCGGACATCACTATTTTTGATGCTAAGGCTGACCGCCTTGTGGACTCCCATTTTGCTTCCAAAGCAGCTAATTCACCATTCATAGGTGAAACCTTAAAAGGGCAGGTTAAATATACCATCTGTAAGGGACAAATCGTCTGTCGAAACTAGGTGGGAGTCTACTCTGTAAACAAAAAGAATAGAGAGCCTATATGTACCAAACCCATCATTTTAAAGACAAGTTTATCTTATTTTTAAAGATATTTTTCCCCATCCTGATTTATCAATTTGCCAATTATTCTGCATCCTTTGTTGATACGACTATGACTGGCCAATACAATACCATGGACTTGGCTGGTGTGTCTATGGCAACCAGTATCTGGAATCCTTTCTTTACCTTTCTAACAGGTATTGTGTCAGCCCTGGTGCCTATCATTGGTCACCATCTTGGTCGAGGCAAAAAGGAAGAAGTTGCGTCTGATTTTTACCAGTTCATCTATTTGGCCTTGGGTCTATCTGTGGTCTTGCTGGGGATGGTACTTTTCTTGGCACCACCAATCTTGAATCATATTGGACTAGAGGCACAAGTGGCAGCAGTAGCGGTTCACTATCTTTGGTTTTTATCTATCGGGATTATCCCCTTGTTGCTCTTTAGTGTCATTCGTTCCTTGCTGGATTCGCTGGGCTTGACCAAACTGTCCATGTACCTCATGCTTTTGTTACTCCCTCTCAATAGCGGATTTAACTATCTCTTGATTTACGGTGCCTTTGGTGTTCCAGAACTGGGAGGTGCTGGTGCTGGTTTAGGTACTTCCTTGGCCTACTGGGTCTTGCTTGGGATTTCTGTTCTGGTCTTATTTAAACAGGAGAAGCTCAAAGCCTTGCATCTTGAGAAACGCATTCCTCTTAATATGGATAAAATCAAGGAAGGAGTTCGTTTAGGTCTGCCAATTGGGGGAACTGTCTTCGCAGAAGTGGCTATTTTCTCCGTGGTTGGCTTGATTATGGCTAAGTTTTCGTCCTTGATTATCGCTAGTCATCAGTCAGCTATGAACTTTTCAAGTCTTATGTACGCCTTTCCTATGAGTATCTCATCGGCTATGGCTATTGTCGTTTCCTATGAAGTGGGAGCCAAGCGATTTGATGATGCTAAAACCTATATTGGTCTAGGAAGATGGACTGCCCTCATTTTTGCGGCCTTCACCTTATCCTTCCTTTATATCTTTAGGGGAAATGTGGCTAGTCTTTATGGTAACGACCCAGAATTTATTGATTTGACAGCGCGCTTTTTGACTTATAGTCTTTTCTTCCAATTAGCAGATACCTTTGCGGCACCGCTTCAGGGAATTTTACGGGGGTATAAGGATACCGTTATTCCTTTTTACCTTGGTTTGGTTGGTTACTGGGGGGTGACACTCCCAGTAGCTATGGTATTCGACTCTCTAACAGATTTTGGAGCTTATTCTTACTGGATCGGCTTGATTATTAGTCTAATTGTGAGTGGGGTTCTCTACCGTTGGCGTTTAACTGTGATTATGAAGAGATTTGAATCTTTAGCAAAACAAACGATACAAAGTTTGTGAAAAAATATTCTTGATAAGAAAATCCCTTATTCCTATGGGGTTTTCTTTTTTAATTTGTGAAATTTTCTTTAGAAAAACTTTGACAGTATTTGCCAAAAACGGTAAAATAGTAAGGTAAGAAGAAAGTTAGAAAGGCAAGAAGATGTCAATTTTAGATAAAAATCTTTTGCTAGAGATGTTCCGTAAGATGGAAGAAATCCGTCGTATGGACTTAAAAATTGCGCAATTAGTAAAGAAAGGGAAAGTGCCAGGAATGACGCACTTTTCTGTTGGAGAAGAGGCAGCTAACGTGGGTGCTATGTTGGCTCTCAATCCAGATGATCTAATTACCTCAAACCACCGTGGTCACGGACAAGCTATTGCCAAAGGAATTGACCTCAACGGAATGATGGCTGAAATCCTTGGTAAATACACTGGAACCTGTAAAGGTAAAGGTGGTTCTATGCATATTGCTGACCTTGATGCTGGTAACCTTGGTGCCAATGGTATCGTAGGTGGTGGTATGGGAATCGCTGTTGGTGCAGCCCTCAGTCAGCAAATGCAAAATACCGGTAAAATCGTTGTCTGCTTCTTTGGAGATGGTGCGACCAATGAAGGTGTTTTCCACGAAGCAGTGAACATGGCTTCTATCTGGAACCTGCCAGTCATTTTCTATTGCATTAACAACGGTTACGGTATCTCTGCGGATATCAAGAAAATGACTAATGTAGAACATATCCATCAACGTAGCGCCGCTTATGGAATTCCTGGAATGTTCATCGAAGACGGTAACAATGTCATAGATGTCTACGAAGGATTTAAGAAAGCTGTAGATCATGTTCGTGGTGGCAATGGACCAGTCTTGATTGAAAGTGTAACTTATCGCTGGCTTGGTCACTCATCATCTGACCCTGGTAAATATCGTACCCGCGAAGAAGTGGAATTGTGGAAACAAAAAGACCCAATCGAAAACCTTCGTAACTATCTCGTTGAAAATAACATTGCAAGTGCCGAAGAATTGGAAGAAATCCAAGCGCAAGTAAAGGAAGCAGTAGAAGCTTCTGTTAAATTTGCGGAAGAAAGTCCATTCCCACCACTTGAATCAGCATTTGAAGATATTTACGCAGACTAAGGAGAAAGAGATAAAATGGAAACAAAAACAATGTCCTTCCGTGACACCATTATCCTTGCTATGTCTGAGGAAATGCGTCGCGATGAAAATGTATTCTTGATGGGAGAAGATGTTGGTGTCTTCGGAGGAGACTTCGGTACTTCTGTTGGAATGCTTGAAGAATTTGGTCCAGAACGTGTTCGTGATTGTCCAATTTCTGAAGCTGCCATTTCAGGAGCAGCAGCAGGGGCAGCCATGACAGGACTTCGTCCAATCGTCGATATGACCTTCATGGACTTCTCGGTTATTGCCATGGACAATATCGTCAACCAAGCTGCTAAAACACGTTACATGTTTGGTGGTAAAGGTCAGGTTTCAATGACTGTTCGATGCGCTGCTGGTAATGGAGTTGGTTCTGCAGCCCAGCACTCGCAATCACTAGAGTCTTGGTTTACTCATATTCCTGGTCTTAAGGTTGTGGCACCAGGTACACCTGCAGACATGAAAGGACTGCTCAAATCTTCTATCCGTGATAATAATCCTGTTATCATTCTTGAGTATAAATCAGAATTTAACCAAAAAGGGGAAGTACCAGTTGATCCAGACTACACGATTCCACTTGGAGTTGGGGAAATCAAACGCGAAGGAACGGATGTAACAGTTGTTACTTATGGAAAAATGCTTCGCCGTGTGGTTCAAGCTGCTGAAGAATTAGCAGTAGAAGGCATTTCAGTTGAAATTGTTGACCCACGTACCCTTGTTCCTCTTGATAAGGATATTATCATTAACTCAGTGAAGAAGACTGGTAAAGTTGTTCTGGTCAACGATGCCCATAAAACAAGCGGCTATATCGGAGAGATTTCAGCTATTATTTCAGAATCAGAAGCATTTGACTATCTAGATGCACCAATCCGCCGTTGCGCAGGAGAAGATGTGCCAATGCCTTACGCGCAAAACCTAGAGAATGCAATGATTCCAACAGTTGAAAGCATCAAAGATGCCATCCGTAAAACATATAATAAAGAATAGAATTACATAAGATAAGTTATGTAAAATAACGGTTGTTTTTAACTTTAGTAACTTGAGATATGTATTGTACCCAAGTTATTTGTAAAGTTGTGACAGTTTTTTGACGAATCAATAATATTCGATAAAAAACTTAGTAAGTCTACTAGGTTGGTCGCCTAATAGCGGCAACCGTAGCAACTTGAGATACGTGTTGTATCCAAGTTGCTTGTAGAGTTGAGCACGGGCTAAAAGCTCTGAAAAAAGATAAATCTCCTTGGCTTCATCGAAGCCATCATCGATTTCCTATTTTTCAGTCGCTTTTAACGCCCTTTGTATCATTTAATTGAATTCGGACGGAGGTCTGCGAAAAAAAGATAGATTTCCTTGTGTTCATCGAACACATCGTCAATCTCCTATTTTTTCATTGCCCTCTGCGTCCTTAATATCTTAGTATAGAATTGGAGAGGTCATGGCTGATGACAAGCTAAGAGCGACTCCTGCGGCTAGAAAGTTAGCGGATGATTTAGGGATCAACCTCTACGACGTTTCTGGCTCAGGTGCAAACGGTCGTGTCCACAAAGAAGACGTGGAAACTTATAAAGACACAAACGTGGTTCGCATTTCGCCACTTGCAAAACGAATTGCCCTCGAACATAATATTGCTTGGCAGGAAATCCAAGGAACTGGTCATCGTGGTAAAATCATGAAGAAGGATGTTTTGGCCTTGCTTCCTGAAAATATCGAAAACGATACCATCAAGTCTCCTGCTCAGATTGAAAAAGTGGAAGAAGTTCCTGATAACGTAACACCATACGGTGAAATTGAACGTATTCCAATGACACCAATGCGTAAGGTTATTGCCCAACGTATGGTTGAATCTTACCTAACTGCGCCAACCTTCACGCTCAACTATGAAGTTGATATGACTGAAATGTTGGCTCTTCGTAAGAAGGTTCTTGAGCCAATCATGGAAGCAACTGGGAAGAAGACTACTGTAACAGATCTTCTTTCACTTGCTGTTGTGAAAACCTTGATGAAGCATCCTTATATCAACGCTTCATTGACAGAAGACGGCAAGACCATTATCACTCATAACTATGTCAACCTTGCGATGGCAGTTGGAATGGATAATGGATTGATGACACCTGTTGTTTACAATGCTGAGAAGATGAGTCTTTCAGAACTGGTTGTAGCCTTTAAGGATGTTATTGGCCGTACCTTGGATGGTAAATTGGCTCCAAGCGAACTGCAAAATTCAACATTTACTATCAGTAACTTGGGAATGTTTGGAGTTCAGTCCTTTGGTCCGATCATCAACCAACCAAACTCAGCTATCCTTGGTGTGAGTTCGACAATTGAGAAGCCAGTTGTCGTCAATGGTGAAATTGTGATTCGCCCAATCATGAGTCTTGGTTTAACAATTGACCACCGTGTCGTAGATGGTATGGCTGGTGCTAAGTTCATGAAAGACTTGAAAGAATTGATAGAAAATCCAATCTCAATGTTGATTTAAGAACAAGAGTATTCATTTTAAAGATATAGATAAAGGAAGGAAGACATGGCCTTAGAAGTAATTATGCCAAAAGCCGGCGTGGATATGACAGAAGGACAAATCGTCCAATGGAATAAAAAAGTCGGAGAATTTGTAAAAGAAGGAGAAATCCTTTTGGAAATCATGACTGACAAAGTCAGCATGGAATTGGAAGCCGAAGAAGATGGGTACTTGATTGCCATTCTCAAAGGAGATGGTGAAACTGTCCCTGTAACGGAAGTTATCGGTTACCTTGGTGAAGAAGGGGAAAACATCCCAACAGCTGGAGCAGCAGCCCCAGAAGCTAGCCCTGCACCTGCAGCAAGTGCCTCAAACGATGATGGTAAGAGCGATGATGCTTTTGATATCGTTGTGATTGGTGGAGGTCCTGCTGGTTATGTTGCAGCCATCAAAGCTGCCCAACTCGGCGGTAAGGTTGCCCTTGTTGAGAAATCTGAACTTGGTGGAACCTGCTTGAACCGTGGCTGTATCCCAACTAAGACCTACCTTCATAACGCTGAAATTATCGAAAACATCGGTCATGCCGCAAACCGTGGTATCGTAATCGAAAATCCAAACTTCACTGTAGATATGGACAAACTTTTAGAAACTAAATCTAAAGTTGTTAATACTCTTGTTGGTGGTGTTGCAGGACTTCTTCGTAGCTACGGAGTTACTGTTCATAAGGGTATCGGTACTATTACTAAAGACAAGAATGTCTTGGTAAATGGTTCAGAATTGCTTGAAACCAAGAAAATTATCCTTGCTGGTGGTTCAAAAGTCAGCAAGATCAACGTTCCTGGTATGGAATCGTCACTTGTCATGACCAGTGACGATATTCTTGAAATGAACGAAGTTCCAGAAAGTCTCGTTATCATTGGTGGTGGGGTTGTCGGTATCGAGCTTGGTCAAGCCTTCATGACATTCGGTTCAAAAGTAACTGTTATCGAAATGATGGATCGCATTGTCCCAGCAATGGATGCGGAAGTATCTAAGAACCTTCGCTTGATCCTTGAGCGTAAAGGAATGACCATCTTGACTGGTACTAAACTGCAAGAAATCATCGAGGAAAATGGTCAACTTCGTATCAAGGTTGAAGGAAAAGACGATATTATCGCAAGCAAAGCTCTCCTTTCAATCGGTCGTGTTCCGGATCTTGAAGGTATTGGTGATGTTGAGTTTGAATTGGATCGTGGTCGCATCAAGGTCAACGAATACATGGAAACTTCTGTTCCAGGTATCTACGCACCAGGTGACATCAACGGTACTAAGATGTTGGCTCACGCAGCCTTCCGCATGGGTGAAGTTGCTGCTGAAAACGCCCTTAAAGGAAACCATGCTGTTGCCAAGTTGAATTTGACTCCTGCAGCTATCTACACACTTCCAGAAGTAGCAGCAGTTGGTTTGACTGAAGAACAAGCCCGTGAGAAATATGATGTCCAAATCGGTAAATTCAACTTTGCTGCTAATGGTCGTGCCATTGCTTCTGATGCTGCTCAAGGTTTCGTAAAAGTCATTGCAGATAAGAAATACGGGGAAATTCTTGGTGTTCACATCATTGGTCCTGCAGCTGCAGAATTGATCAATGAGGCGTCAAGCATTATCGAAATGGAAATTACTGTTGAAGAAATGCTGAAGACTATCCACGGACACCCAACCTACTCTGAAGTGATGTACGAAGCATTTGCGGATGTTCTAGGAATGGCTATCCATTCACCTAAGAAAAAATAAAAGAAAGATAGATTAGACTGGAAGGTTATTTCCAGTCTCTATCGTATAAAGGGATATCATGAAATATATTATTAATCATTCAAACGACACTGCTTTTAATATCGCCTTGGAAGAATATGCCTTTAAACATCTTTTGGATGAGGATCAAATCTTCCTTCTTTGGATCAATAAACCATCTATCATTGTTGGTCGTCACCAGAACACTATCGAAGAAATTAACCGTGATTATGTTCGAGAAAATGGTATTGAGGTGGTCCGCCGTATCAGCGGTGGTGGAGCTGTTTACCACGATTTAAATAACCTCAACTACACGATCATTTCAAAAGAAGATGAAAATAAGGCATTTGACTTCAAGAGCTTCTCGACTCCAGTCATCAATACACTAGCTCAACTTGGGGTTAAAGCTGAGTTCACAGGCCGTAATGACTTAGAAATTGACGGTAAGAAATTCTGTGGCAATGCCCAAGCTTATATTAATGGCCGTATCATGCACCATGGTTGCTTGCTCTTTGACGTTGATTTGTCAGTCTTAGCCAATGCCCTTAAGGTTTCAAAAGATAAATTTGAATCAAAAGGGGTGAAATCTGTTCGTGCTCGTGTCACCAATATTATCAATGAATTACCAGAAAAAATCACAGTCGAAGAATTCCGTGATTTGCTATTGGAATACATGAAAAAAGAGTATCCAGAGATGACAGAATACGTTTTTTCTGAGGAAGAATTGGCTGAAATCAATCGCATCAAGGATACTAAGTTTGGAACTTGGGACTGGAACTATGGTAAATCACCTGAATTTAACGTCCGTCGTGGAACAAAATTCACCAGTGGTAAGGTCGAAGTCTTTGCTAATGTTGTCGAATCAAAAATCCAAGACATCAAGATTTACGGTGACTTCTTTGGTATCGAAGACGTTGTAGCTGTAGAAGATGTCCTTCGTGGCGTCAAATACGAACGCGAAGACGTCCTTAAGGCGCTAGAAACAATTGATATTACACGCTACTTTGCTGGCATTAGCCGTGAAGAAATCGCTGAAGCGGTAGTAGAGTAAAGAAAAGCTATTTGTTAGTCATTGTGGGTTGCAGAAAAGATATTATCTGGATAGGACAAGTCTTAAAACCTGCTGAACGAGAATCAAAAAGAACTCACTTCCAATGCTTAATAAAAAAACTCGGAAGTTTGTTCTGAGTCAACTAAATACGACTATTTGCAATTGAATATAGAGATGAGAAGGTCAGTAGTAGATTATCTGTAAGGTGACACAGACATGAGTTGTTTTTGATTTCTTCTTGCTATAAATATCCCAAAAGACTATTATTTCTATAGTTGAACGATACTTCAAAAGTTAGACATAGAAAATCTAATTTTTGGGGTATTTTGCAGTTCTTAGTTTAGGCTTTTTTAGTATCAAAAGATGTTTCATAAAATATGGACTCAACCTTTCAACTTAATCCGGTTTATTACTTACTATCTCCAATAAAATTGAAAAGGATGGAAAAAAGGATAAATTTATGATATACTTTATTTTAAAGACCTTATTAGAAATCTTGAAAGAGTATTAAAAACTTAGAATGAGAAAAATTGTTATCAATGGTGGATTACCACTACAAGGTGAAATCACTATTAGTGGTGCTAAAAATAGCGTTGTGGCCTTAATTCCAGCTATTATATTGGCTGATGATGTGGTGACTTTGGATTGTGTTCCAGATATTTCGGATGTAGCCAGTCTTGTCGAAATTATGGAATTGATGGGAGCTACTGTTAAGCGTTATGATGATGTCTTGGAGATTGATCCAAGAGGTGTTCAAAATATTCCAATGCCTTATGGTAAAATTAACAGTCTTCGTGCATCTTACTATTTTTATGGGAGTCTCTTAGGCCGTTTTGGTGAAGCGACAGTTGGTTTACCGGGAGGATGTGATCT
This sequence comes from Streptococcus humanilactis, assembly GCF_019448275.1. Taxonomy (GTDB): domain Bacteria; phylum Bacillota; class Bacilli; order Lactobacillales; family Streptococcaceae; genus Streptococcus; species Streptococcus humanilactis. The sequence continues at coordinate 292,895 of NZ_JAHXBZ010000001.1, forward strand.
TGGTCCTCGTCCGATTGACCTACACCTTAAGGCTTTTGAAGCTATGGGTGCCACTGTTAGCTACGAGGGAGATAACATGAAGTTATCTGCTAAAGATACAGGACTTCATGGTGCAAGTATTTACATGGATACGGTTAGTGTTGGTGCGACGATTAATACGATGATTGCTGCAGTTAAAGCAAATGGTCGTACCATTATTGAAAATGCAGCCCGTGAGCCTGAGATTATTGATGTAGCTACTCTCTTGAATAATATGGGAGCCCATATCCGCGGTGCAGGAACTAATATCATCATTATTGATGGTGTTGAAAGATTACATGGAACCCGTCATCAGGTGATTCCAGACCGTATCGAAGCTGGAACATATATTTCTTTAGCTGCTGCAGTCGGCAAGGGGATTCGTATAAATAATGTTCTTTACGAACACCTAGAAGGATTTATTGCTAAGCTGGAAGAAATGGGAGTGAGAATGACTGTATCTGAAGACAGCATTTTTGTCGAAGAGCAGTCTAATTTGAAAGCAATCAATATTAAGACGGCTCCTTACCCAGGTTTTGCTACTGACTTGCAACAACCGATTACTCCACTTTTACTAAGAGCGAATGGTCGTGGTACAATTGTCGATACGATTTACGAAAAACGTGTAAATCATGTTTTTGAACTAGCAAAGATGGATGCGGACATTTCGACAACAAATGGTCATATTTTGTACACAGGTGGACGTGATTTGCGTGGGGCAAGTGTTAAAGCAACTGACCTGAGAGCTGGTGCAGCTTTAGTTATTGCTGGTTTGATGGCCGAGGGACAAACTGAAATTACCAATATCGAGTTTATCTTACGTGGTTATTCTGATATTATCGAAAAATTACGTAATCTAGGAGCGGATATTACACTTGTTGAGGATTAAACCGTAGAGGTGTTTATGAATATTTGGACCAAATTAGCAATGTTTTCTTTTTTTGAAACGGATCGCTTGTATTTGCGTCCTTTCTTTTTTAGTGATAGTCAAGACTTCCACGAGATAGCTTCAAATCCAGAAAATCTTCAATTTATTTTCCCAACGCAGGCAAGTCTGGAAGAAAGTCAATATGCACTGGCCAATTACTTTATGAAGTCCCCTTTGGGAGTGTGGGCAATTTGTGACCAGAAAAATCAACAAATGATTGGTTCTATTAAATTTGAGAAGTTAGATGAAATCAAAAAAGAAGCTGAGCTTGGCTATTTTTTGAGAAAAGATGCTTGGTCGCAAGGATTTATGACAGAGGTTGTTAGAAAAATTTGTCAGCTTTCTTTTGAGGAATTTGGCTTAAAACAATTATCTATCATTACCCACCTTGAAAATGAAGCTAGCCAAAGAGTTGCTCTTAAGTCTGGATTTAGTTTGTTCCGTCAGTTTAAGGGAAGTGATCGCTACACAAGAAAAATGCGGGATTATCTTGAATTTCGGTATGTAAAAGGAGAATTCAATGAGTAAGCATCAGGAAATTCTAAGCTATTTGGAGGAATTACCAGTAGGTAAAAGGGTCAGTGTTCGTAGTATTTCCAACCATCTGGGAGTCAGTGATGGAACGGCCTATCGCGCTATCAAGGAAGCTGAAAACCGTGGAATTGTGGAGACCCGTCCTAGAAGTGGAACAATCCGCGTCAAATCCCAGAAAGTTGCTATTGAAAGATTAACTTTTGCTGAAATTGCAGAAGTGACTTCTTCTGAGGTTTTGGCTGGGCAAGAAGGTTTAGAGAGAGAATTTAGTAAGTTTTCAATTGGTGCCATGACTGAACAAAATATCTTGTCTTACCTTCACGATGGGGGGCTCTTGATTGTCGGAGACCGAACCCGTATTCAGTTGCTAGCCTTGGAAAATGAAAATGCAGTTCTGGTTACAGGGGGATTTCAGGTTCATAATGATGTACTTAAACTGGCCAATCAAAAAGGGATCCCGGTTCTGAGAAGCAAGCATGACACATTCACCGTCGCGACCATGATCAATAAAGCCTTGTCAAATGTCCAAATCAAGACTGATATTCTGACTGTTGAGAAACTTTACCGTCCGAGTCATGAATATGGTTTTCTGAGAGAGACTGACACAGTTAAAGATTATTTGGACTTAGTTCGTAAGAATCGTAGCAGTCGTTTCCCTGTTATCAATCAACATCAGGTCGTTGTTGGGGTTGTTACTATGAGAGATGCGGGTGATAAGTCACCAAGTACCACAATTGATAAGGTCATGTCTCGTAGTCTATTTTTAGTTGGATTATCGACAAATATTGCCAATGTGAGTCAACGGATGATTGCAGAAGACTTTGAAATGGTACCAGTTATTCGGAATAATCAAACCTTGCTTGGAGTTGTGACACGACGAGATGTCATGGAGAAGATGAGTCGTTCCCAAGTTTCTGCTCTACCGACTTTTTCTGAGCAGATTGGACAAAAACTCTCTTATCACCATGATGAAGTAGTCATTACAGTGGAACCCTTTATGCTTGAAAAAAATGGTGTTTTGGCTAACGGCATATTGGCAGAAATCTTGACTCATATGACCCAAGATTTAGTTGTAAATAGTGGTCGCAATCTCATCATCGAACAAATGCTGATCTACTTTTTGCAGGCTGTTCAGATAGATGATATACTGCGCATTCAAGCACGCATTATCCATCATACTAGACGATCAGCTATTATTGATTACGATATTTATCATGGTCATCAGATTGTTTCAAAAGCAAATGTGACTGTTAAAATTAATTAGAAACTAGGAGAAAAAATGATAACATTAAAATCAGCTCGTGAAATTGAAGCTATGGATAAGGCCGGTGATTTTTTAGCAAGTATTCATATCGGCTTACGTGATTTGATTAAGCCTGGCGTAGATATGTGGGAAGTTGAAGAGTATGTCCGCCGTCGTTGTAAGGAAGAAAATTTCCTTCCGCTTCAGATTGGGGTTGACGGTGCAATGATGGACTATCCTTATGCTACCTGCTGCTCTCTTAATGATGAAGTGGCTCATGCTTTCCCTCGTCACTATATCTTGAAAGATGGTGATTTGCTCAAGGTTGACATGGTTTTGGGAGGTCCAATTGCCAAATCTGATTTGAATGTCTCAAAATTAAACTTCAACAATATTGAGCAAATGAAGAAATACACTCAGAGCTATTCAGGTGGTCTTGCAGACTCATGTTGGGCTTATGCTGTCGGTACACCGTCCGAAGAAGTGAAAAACTTGATGGATGTAACCAAAGAAGCTATGTACAAGGGTATTGAGAAAGCTGTTGTTGGAAATCGTATCGGTGATATTGGTGCAGCCATTCAAGAATACGCTGAAAGTCGTGGTTACGGTGTAGTGCGTGATTTGGTTGGTCATGGTGTTGGTCCAACTATGCATGAAGAACCAATGGTTCCTAACTATGGTATTGCAGGTCGAGGACTCCGTCTTCGTGAAGGAATGGTCTTGACTATTGAACCAATGATCAATACAGGTGACTGGGAAATTGATACAGATATGAAGACCGGTTGGGCGCATAAGACCATTGACGGTGGCCTATCATGCCAATATGAACACCAATTCGTGATTACGAAAGATGGTCCTGTTATCTTGACTAGTCAAGGTGAAGAAGGGACTTATTAAAATAAGTAAAAGTAGATTGAAGAAAAAGTGGCTCTTTGGACAATTTTCTTCAATTTTTTCTTTTATCTATAGTGAAATGAAAAAACCGAACAACTTGATTGAGAAATTCAAATCAATTTCTAACAATGTTTTGGAAAACATAGTGTACTATTAAAGAGTTTGTTTCATATAATATAATGACAAAAACAGTTAACCGTAGCAAACTTGATACAAATTTTAATATTTATAGTACAATAGTTTTAAATTCTTAAGAAAGTTGGTTCTTTATTGGAAACGCTAATATTTTCAATCTCCGTTTTTTTAGCAGGTGTCCTGTCCTTCTTTTCTCCCTGTATTTTTCCTCTTCTGCCAGTTTATGCTGGAATTTTATTGGATGATCAGGAAAGTGCAAAAAGTTTTTCCTTGTTTGGGAGAAAAGTTGCTTGGTCAGGTTTGATTCGAACGCTTTGCTTTATCGCAGGTATTTCACTCATTTTCTTTATTCTAGGATTTGGTGCTGGTTACTTTGGTAATATTCTCTATGCCAATTGGTTTCGCTATACCATGGGTACGATTATCATTATTTTGGGCCTTCACCAGATGGAAATTTTTCATTTTAAGAAATTAGAGGTTCAAAAAAGCTTTACTTTTAAGAAATCAGAAGCCAATCGTTATTGGTCGGCCTTTTTACTCGGTATTACCTTTAGCTTTGGTTGGACGCCTTGTATTGGTCCAGTTTTGAGTTCTGTTTTAGCGCTTGCGGCTTCTGGGGGCAATGGCGCTTGGCAAGGTGCTATCTATACCTTGATTTACACTTTAGGGATGGCCATTCCTTTCTTGATTTTGGCTCTAGCTTCAGGTGTAGTAATGCCTTATTTTAGTAAAATTAAACGTCATATGATGCTACTGAAGAAAATTGGTGGTTTCCTCATTATTTTAATGGGAATTTTGTTACTATTAGGACAAGTAAATGTTCTAGCTGGAATTTTTGAATAAAGGAGAAAAAGATGAAAAAAGTAATGTTTGCTGGCTTAAGCCTCTTGTCATTAGTCGTATTGATAGCCTGTGGTGAGGAAGAAACTAAAAAGACTCAAGCAGCACAACAGCCAAAACAACAAACGACTGTACAACAAATTGCTGTTGGAAAAGATGCTCCAGATTTTACCTTGCAATCTATGGATGGTAAAGAAGTTAAGTTATCTGATTATAAGGGTAAAAAAGTCTATTTGAAGTTTTGGGCTTCCTGGTGTGGTCCATGTAAGAAAAGTATGCCTGAGTTGATGGAATTAGCTGCAAAACCAGATCGCGATTTTGAAATTCTTAGTGTCATTGCACCGGGTATTCAAGGCGAAAAAACTGTTGAGCAATTCCCACAATGGTTCCAAGATCAAGGATATAAAGATATCCCAGTTCTTTATGACACAAAAGCAACTACATTCCAAGCTTATCAAATCCGAAGCATTCCTACAGAATACCTAATTGATAGTCAAGGAAAGATTGGAAAGATTCAATTTGGTGTTATCAGCAATGCGGATGCAGAAGCAGCATTTAAAGAAATGAACTAGCATAGATAAAGAGAATCTGATTACAAATTTCATGGTATAATAGATGGTAACCGTAACGTTGCCGTCTTTTTTGTCGGCCAATAGAAAGAGAAGAGAATGTTAAAGAAAAATGATATTGTAGAAGTTGAAATTGTTGATTTGACCCACGAAGGGGCAGGAGTTGCCAAGGTGGATGGTTTGGTATTCTTTGTCGAGAATGCTTTACCAAGTGAAAAAATCCTCATGCGTGTCCTTAAAGTAAACAAAAAGATTGGTTTTGGGAAAGTTGAAGAATACCTTGTCCAGTCACCACACCGTACTCAAAATATAGATTTGGCTTACCTGCGTTCAGGAATTGCGGATTTAGGACATCTTGCCTATCCAGAACAGCTCAAGTTTAAAACCAAGCAAGTTAAGGATAGTCTATACAAGATTGCTGGAATTGCAGATGTAGGGGTTGCTGAAACACTTGGCATGGAAAATCCAGTCAAGTACCGCAACAAGGCACAGGTGCCTGTTCGTCGAGTGAATGGTGTATTGGAAACTGGATTTTTCCGTAAAAATTCACATGACCTCATGCCTTTGGAAGATTTCTTTATCCAAGATCCTGTGATTGATGAGGTAGTAGTAGGCCTACGTGACTTGCTCCGCCGTTATGATTTGAAACCTTATGATGAAAAGGAACAGTCTGGCTTGATTCGAAACCTTGTGGTGCGTCGTGGTCACTATTCAGGGCAAATCATGGTCATTTTAGTAACAACTCGTCCTAAAATTTTTCGTGTCGACCAATTGATTGAACAACTAATCAATCAATTTCCAGAGATTGTGTCTGTCATGCAGAATATCAACGACCAAAATACCAATGCTATTTTTGGTAAGGAATGGCGTACGATTTACGGACAAGATTTTATCACTGACAAAATGCTTGGCAATGACTACCAAATCGCTGGACCAGCCTTTTACCAAGTCAATACTGAAATGGCGGAGAAGCTCTATCAAACAGCCATTGACTTTGCAGCATTAAAATCAGATGATGTGGTTACCGATGCCTACTCAGGAATTGGAACGATAGGCTTATCAGTCGCTAAGCATGTCAAAGAAGTCTATGGTGTGGAAGTAATTCCAGAAGCGGTTGAGAATAGCAAGAAGAATGCCCAATTAAACAATATTTCAAACGCCCACTATGTCTGTGACACAGCTGAAAATGCTATGAAAAATTGGCTCAAGGAAGGTATTCAACCAACCGTTATTCTAGTTGACCCACCAAGAAAAGGACTCACAGAAAGCTTTATCAAAGCAAGCGCCCAAACAGGAGCTGACCGCATAGCCTATATTTCATGCAATGTCGCAACCATGGCGCGTGATATCAAACTCTACCAAGAGTTGGGATATGAGTTGAAGAAAGTACAGCCGGTTGACTTATTCCCACAAACACATCACGTGGAGTGTGTAGCTTTGCTGGTAAAAGCATAGAAAGCTTGGTATGAATCAATAATGAAAAGCCTTGATTGTAAGTCTTTTTTGTGTTTTTATGATAGAATATAGGTAGTTATAATCGAGAGCAACTAAGAAGCAGTAAAAAAATATTATACGTAGAATAATCAAGATTAGGAAGATAAAATGACAGAAATTGATAAAAGGAATTTAAAAAATTATCTTTATTGTACATTTGGAATTACTTATATAGCTTGGGGGATTCTTGCTATCTTTACGCAATCTCATATTTTTGGATTAGAAACGATTATAGGAAGAACTTTACATATAGTAGGTGCACTTGGACCAGCTATTGCCAGTGGCTTTTATTTGAAAAGGAATAATTTAAAATTTAAACATTTTGTATTTAGTAAGAAAGAAAATAGTAGTATTTATTTCATCATTCATTTGTTAGCAATTTTGATACTATTTTCTGTATCTTCCTTAGAATTAAACGGAGTATCAATTTATCTGATGCCATTATTCTTTATACAACTAATTTTTTTTGGTGGTGGACATGAAGAATTAGGATGGAGAGGAATATTACAACCGTTACTTGATAAAAAATATACTTATTGGCAATCTAATTTGATTGTAGGATCAATTTGGGGGATTTGGCATCTGCCTTTATGGTTTATAGTTGGAGAAAGCCATCAAGGATTTCCTTTTATTTTATTTTTTATATATACATTATTTTTAAGTTTTGTTTTAGGGCTTCTTTATCGTCAAACGAAATCTGTAGGGTACTGTCTATTATTTCATGCGTTCGCAAATTTGTTAAATCTCTATTTTGTGTTAAAAATTAATCTTATTTTTATTATCATATTTATTACTTATTTAATTTATACAATATTGGCGAGTAATAGAAGAGTAATAGAATTAGTAAGGAAACAACATTTTAAAATTTAGATCAGCATATCTTTTATTGAAAGTAACGATTTGCTAATTAGATGATCTATGTTAGAGAAATATCTATTATAATTTAAAGTGGAGTGATGAATGTCGTTTCTTTTGAAGTGGTGAAAATCTTTCCGTTCCACAGTATCATTCTAAAATGATTTTTACTGCCTTTCGTTGATTAGTATAAAAGAAGAATATTAACACACGTTGAGGCGTATCACTACTTGTACGAGCTGAGGCATCAGCGAAGTAGAAGTAGATGCTCCATCTATGGGATAGGACTTGTAGAATGAGGGGGGAACCGACGAAATGATACGGTAAGTCTGGACCGCTGAGTGTGTGATTGTGAGCTTGAATTCTAAGTATGAACACAAGCAAATAGTAAGGTACTCTTTGAGTGAAAAAATAAATTGTTTTTGGTGGAGATGAAATATTGATAGAGAGCAGACTTGAGTTTGATAAAATCACATCCTTTGATGAGTTTAATAAATACTATTGGTATCGTGATGAACTTTCACAACTATGTAAATCATTAGGATTAGAATATAGAGGTACCAAACAAGAACTCAATCATATTATTGAGCAGTACTTTAAGGGGAATTTGATTAAAAAATCATCAATAAAAAGCAAGAAGAAACAAGTAGAAATCGTTACCTTAAATACGCCCTTACTTGAATGTGGATTCTCTTTTAACACTCACTTTAGAGAATATTTCTCAACTTTAACAGATGTTTCACCCTTTAAATTTACTGCTGATATGGCTACAGCATGGAGAAAAGTAAAAAGAGAAAATGATTTGAGTTTTACAATCCAAGATATGCTAAAAGTTTATTATGGAAATTCAGATTATGCCAAGTATGACCATTCAGTTTGTCAATGGAATCAATTTTTAAAGGATTTCTGTACAGACGAAAATAGTCTTAACTACTCAAACAAGTTAAAAGTAGCTTCTATTCTTTGGAAAGAAGTTAGAAATTCAAAAGCTGAAAAAATTTATTCAAAGAATCTTTTGACTGAATATGCTGATAAAATAGAAGAGTATGGTAAGTAGAAACCCCATCTCAATTGGTGGCGACAGTGATACTCTTGCTGCAATCACTGGTAGCATAGCAGAGGCAGCTTATGGTATTCCTGATTGGATAAAGGAAAAGACCTACTCTTACTTGGATGAACCCTTAAAGAATGTACTCAGACGATGGGATAATAAGGTTGATATAAAATAAAAGAGTTTAAATCTATAGTACTTCATATTTCTCTTTTCTGTACTTTCATTATATAATGGGAGTACATTTACTTACACACGATGAATTGTAAACATTTTTAACGAATTTTGAGGAGAAAATCAATGAAAAAAGCAATGTTAATTATCAACCCTACCTCTGGTGGTGAGAAGGCTTTGGATTACAAAGATAAGCTGGAAAATAAAGCAAAAGAATACTTTGAGCACGTGGAAACCAAAATTACTGAAAAGGCGCTGGATGCCACACATTTTGCTGAGGAAGCTTCTAGTGAGCAGTACGATGCAGTGGTTGTGTTTGGTGGAGATGGGACTGTCAACGAAGTCATTTCGGGTATTGCTGAGAGAGACTACATTCCTAAGTTAGGGATTATCCCAGGAGGTACGGGTAACCTCATTACAAAACTGTTGGAAATCAATCAAGACATCGATGCCGCAATTGATGAACTGGATTTCAACTTAACCAATAAGATTGATATCGGTAAAGCGAATGACAATTATTTTGGTTATATCTTTAGTATCGGTTCTCTGCCTGAGGCGATTCACAATGTGGAGATTGAGGATAAGACAAAATTCGGTATTTTAGCCTATGCTGTAAATACCATGAAGTCTGTCATGACGGATCAGGTTTTTAACATTAAGATTGAGACAGAAAATGGAAATTATGTTGGTGAAGCTAGCCATGTTTTGGTTCTCTTGACAAATTACTTCGCTGATAAGAAAATCTTTGAAGAAAACAAAGACGGCTATGCCAATATTTTGATTCTGAAAGATGCGTCTCTATTCTCCAAATTATCCGTCATTCCTGATTTACTAAAAGGAGATGTTGTCGGCAATGATAATATTGAGTATATCAGAGCGCGTAATATTAAGATCTCTTCAGATAGTGAATTGGAGTCAGATGTTGACGGTGATAAGTCAGATAACCTACCTGTAGAAATCAAGGTACTGGGCCAACATATTGAAGTCTTTTCAAAACCGAAAGAGTAGAAGGTAAAAATTAGTTTATTATTCACAACGAAATTAAGTTCTATATCAACGATTGGAGGAGGAATGAATTCTCTATTTGATGAATTTCGAACAATTTGTTCTCATTTAAACCAAGTTGGAATCACTCCGACGCTCATGGGGTCTTTGGGGTTTGAATACCGATCAAATGAAGAATGGGGGCCGTCTGACATTGACATTCATGTGCCTGGTGACCCTAGAGGTTGGGAAGCACCCGATCATCTCAGAATTTATGAGTGGGATAAGATAATGAAAGTGATGAAACACTTAGGCTATGCCTTAATAGATATTCATGAGCATGAATTCCAAAAAGATGGTCTGAGTGTTGAATTCGGAAGTATCGATTCTTTACCTGATTTTGCTGGAGTTTCGGAATCGGATATAGAGTTGATTCATCTCGAAAACATCACTTTTCGCGTTCCAAGTTTGGAACAGTTTTTAAGTATTTACAAGGCTTCTTCCCAAGATTCTTATCGAAATGAGCACAATAACAATAAGGATTTTAAAAAGATAGAGTGGCTGGAAAGACATTTGTGAATCATCATTTGAAAAGTAGTTGGTTGTAAGACTGGCTGCTTTTTTATTTATAGAACCAAACCACTAGAATCTACGGACAAGCCTTGAAAATAAAATACGAAAGTAGTATACTAGAATCACAATTATGAAAACGTTTGCGTAAAATTTGAATTGGAACTCAAGGAGACAAATTGATGGAATTAAGTGCCATTTACCATAGGCCAGAGTCGGAGTTTGCCTATCTTTATAAGGATAAGAAGCTTCATATTAGGATTCGAACTAAGAAAGGGGACATTGAAAGCATCAACTTGCACTATGGAGACCCTTTTATCTTTATGGAGGAGTTTTATCAGGATACAAAAGAAATGTCCAAAATAACTTCGGCTGCCCTATTTGATTATTGGCAGGTTGAAGTGTCCGTCTACTTTGCACGTATCCAGTATCTCTTTGAACTCAAGGATACAGAAGATCAAAGTATTTTGTATGGTGATAAAGGGTGTGTGGAAAATTCTCTAGAAAATCTTCATGCTATTGGAAACGGATTTAAGTTGCCTTATCTTCATGAGATTGATGCCTGCCAGGTTCCTGACTGGGTTTCAGATACGGTATGGTATCAGATATTTCCTGAGAGATTTGCTAATGGAAATGCTCAATTAAACCCAGAGGGGGCTTTAGACTGGGATTCATCTATCACACCTAAGAGTGATGATTTCTTTGGTGGTGATTTACAGGGGATTATTGACCATCTGGATTATTTGCAAGACTTGGGCATTACTGGACTTTATCTCTGTCCCATCTTTGAATCTACGAGCAATCATAAGTACAATACGACAGATTACTTTGAAATTGACCGTCATTTTGGAGACAAGGAGACCTTTCGGGAGCTGGTCGAGCAAGCTCATCAGCGTGGCATGAAAGTCATGCTGGATGCTGTATTTAATCATATTGGTTCGCAATCTCCTCAATGGCAAGATGTTGTCCAAAATGGTGAACAGTCTGCTTATAAGGATTGGTTTCATATTCAACAATTCCCAGTGACTACTGAAAAACTAGCCAATAAGAGAGAGTTACCCTATCACGCTTTTGGTTTCGAGGACTATATGCCTAAGCTAAATACAGCCAATCCAGAGGTCAAGGATTATCTTTTAAAGGTTGCGACTTATTGGATTGAAGAGTTTGATATTGATGCTTGGCGTTTGGATGTGGCTAATGAGATTGACCATCAGTTTTGGAGGGATTTTCGCAAGGCAGTTTTAGCTAAAAAGCCTGATCTTTATATCCTAGGAGAAGTCTGGCATACATCTCAGCCTTGGCTAAATGGCGATGAGTTCCATGCGGTCATGAATTATCCTTTATCTGATAGTATCAAGGACTATTTCTTACGAGGAATTAAGAAGACAGACCAATTCATCGATGAGATCAATGGCCAATCTATGTATTACAAACAGCAGATTTCAGAAGTGATGTTTAATCTTCTAGATTCGCATGATACAGAACGTATTTTGTGGACGGCAAATGAAGATGTTCAACTGGTCAAATCAGCCCTAGCCTTTCTCTTTTTACAAAAAGGGACACCGTGCATCTATTACGGAACAGAGCTTTCCTTGACCGGAGGACCAGACCCAGATTGTCGTCGTTGTATGCCTTGGGAACGCGTATCAAGAGACAATGATATGCTGAATTTCATGAAGAGGCTGATTAAGATTCGCAAATTCGCGTCAGTAATCATTTCGCATGGCAAGTATAGCCTAAAAAAAATCAAACAAGATGTAGTTGCCTTGGAGTGGAAATATGAAGGACAGTTCCTTAAAGCTATCTTTAACCAATCAACAGAAGATTGTATTGTAGAGAAAGAAGCAGTAGCACTAGCAAGCAATTGCCAAGAATTAGAGAATCAGCTTGTCATCTCTCCAAAAGGATTTGTGATTTTTCATTAAAGAGCAATTAAGAGTGACAGGAAAATTGTAGTATAGAGAGCATTTTACAAACAGACTATTTGTCGTCTTGCTACAATTGGTATATAATTTAACTTAAAGAAAATAGGAGGACTAATCGAATGGAATTAAAAGATTTTACAGAAAAAGAACAGGAAATGATTAAGAAGGGGCTGACGACGTCTAAGATTAGTGACAAGGAAACTGCTGAGAAGATTCTTGCGCTAGTACCACAAGACTTGATTAAGCGCATTCCGTTTTTCGTCAGAAAACATGCTACAACACGTACGATTAAACGCATTTCAATTGAACACCCTGAACTCTACGCTGTAGCTCAAACAAGTGGTGAGATTCCAGAAAAAGAACGCGAAGAATTGCGTCAGATTATCACAACTATCTTTGAACAAAAGATGAACAAGCATAGTATTAAGTAGAGAATGAAAATATATTTTATTGGCGGTTTGGGAAGCAATGTCTATCATAGCAAGGATTTTCTTCAAGAACTAGATTTGCAGATCTGTTTTCTGAATCCATATGAAAGATTTTTTCAAAGCGAATTAGATTTGAAATCATGGTTTAAAAATGAGATTGTAGAGGAAGAATCTATCTGTCTGATAGGTCATTCTCTTGGAGGAGATTTGGCTCGTTATCTCGCATCGGAATTTTATGAAGTGACAAAACTGATTCTTTTGGATGGTGGCTATCTAGATTTAGATAAGAGTTTACCTTTAGATACAGAGTTAGAGGAAACTAAAAACTATATCAAATCTCAAGTTATTTCGGACTTAAATCTTCTTATTTCTAAAGAAAAATCCGAAGCAAAGTATTGGTCAGAAAATATGGAGGAAGCTGTAAGACAGTCCTATCACTGGAATGCGAAGTATAATAGATATGAGTTGGCTATAAATTATGAAAATATAGAAGCGATCCTCCGCCTACGGAGGAAAATCCAAGCTTTTAAGAGAGAAGTGGGAGATACCTTGTTTATTAGTCCTCGCTATCCTAATGAAGCTACATGGAGAGAGGAAGCCCTAAAAGAATTGCCAGACTATTTTGATACTATTCTTCTAGAGAACTTTGGCCATGAGCTTTATACTGAAGCACCTAAAGAAATCGCTAGTCTAATTAATGAGTGGTTCTCTTATTCTCACTAGGATATTGAACAAATCATCATAATTAATATATAGTTGATTGGAATAAGATATGAACAAATTGATTAGGAATATCAAATTAATTTGGGCTTTTTGTCAACTATAGTAGGTTGAAGTCAGCTAAGATCTAGAAAGGACAAATTTCGTCCTTTCTTTTTCTATTCAGGGAGCTTAAAGGGCTATCATCGGACAAAATAGAGAAGGCATGATATAATATAAAGTAGATTTCTATGTAATTAAATAAGAACTGTTTGAACACCATTCATTTGAAAACTCTCTATGTTCAAACAATAGTAAAATGAAATAGGGGCTCTAAACCCTTGCTACGAAAGGAAAAAACTCAATGGCTACTATTCAATGGTTTCCTGGTCACATGTCTAAAGCGCGTCGACAGGTGCAGGAGAATTTAAAATTTGTTGATTTTGTGACGATTTTGGTGGATGCACGCTTACCTCTGTCTAGTCAAAATCCTATGTTGACTAAGATTGTTGGTGACAAACCAAAACTCTTGATTTTAAACAAGGCGGACTTGGCTGACCCAGCAATGACCAAGGAATGGCGTCAATATTTTGAATCACAAGGAATCCAGACGTTAGCTATCAACTCCAAAGAGCAAATGACTGTAAAAGTTGTAACAGATGCGGCCAAAAAACTTATGGCTGATAAGATTGTTCGCCAGAAAGAACGTGGTATCAAGATTGAAACCTTGCGTACCATGATTATCGGGATTCCAAATGCTGGTAAATCCACTCTCATGAACCGTTTGGCTGGTAAGAAAATTGCCGTTGTCGGCAACAAACCAGGTGTTACCAAGGGACAACAATGGCTCAAAACCAATAAAGACCTGGAAATCTTGGATACACCGGGGATTCTCTGGCCTAAGTTTGAGGATGAAACTGTTGCGCTTAAGTTGGCCTTGACTGGAGCTATTAAAGACCAGTTGCTTCCTATGGACGAGGTAACCATTTTGGGTCTGAATTATTTCAAAGAACATTATCCAGAAAAGCTGGCTGAACGCTTCAAACAAATGAAAATTGAGGAAGAAGCGCCTGTTATTATTATGGATATGACACGTGCCCTCGGTTTCCGAGACGACTACGACCGCTTTTACAGTCTCTTTGTGAAGGAAGTCCGTGATGGCAAACTTGGTAACTATACCTTAGATACATTGGAAGACCTCGATGGCGACGATTAAAGAAATCAAAGAACTCCTCACAACAATCAAGGATATAGAAAGCCCTATTTTTTTAGAGCTTGAAAAGGATAATCGCTCTGGAGTTCAAAAGGAAATCAGCAAGCGTAAAAAAGCTATTCAGGCAGAATTGGATGAGGATTTTCGTTTGGAATCCATGCTTTCCTACGAAAAGGAACTGTATAAGCAAGGATTGACCTTGATAGCAGGTGTTGACGAGGTTGGTCGTGGTCCTCTGGCTGGGCCTGTAGTCGCTGCAGCTGTTATTTTACCTCAAAATTGTAAGATTAAAGGTCTCAACGACAGTAAGAAAATTCCAAAAAAGAAACATTTGGAGATTTTCCAAGCCGTTCAGGACCAAGCTTTGTCAATCGGCATTGGTATCATGGACAATCATATCATCGACCAAGTCAATATCTATGAAGCAACCAAACTGGCCATGCAGGAAGCAATCTCCCAGCTCAGTCCTCAACCTGAGCACCTTTTGATAGATGCCATGAAACTGGATTTACCAATTTCACAAACATCTATCATCAAAGGAGATGCTAATTCCCTTTCAATTGCAGCAGCTTCTATAGTAGCCAAGGTGACACGTGATGAATTGATGAAGGAATACGACCAGCAGTTTCCTGGCTATGATTTTACTGCTAATGCAGGATATGGAACAGCCAAACACCTGGAAGGCCTCACAAAACTAGGAGTTACCCCAATTCACCGAACCAGCTTTGAACCCGTTAAATCACTGGTTTTAGGAGAAAAAGAAAGTTAAGTTAGAAGGAATGATTATGGAGGAACAGTCAGAAACACTCAGCTCCAAGAAAGAATTTGCCTTTGCCTCAAGTACCATATTATCCCAAGTTGGGCGAGGCATCATCGTGGGTCTCGTCGTCGGACTCATCGTCGGATCTTTTCGGTTTTTAATCGAAAAAGGCTTCCACCTGATACAAGGACTTTATCAAGATCAAGCGCACCTAGTGCGCAATCTTTTTATCATTGGTCTATTTTATTTAATAGTTTGTTGGCTCAGTGCGAAATTAACTCGATCTGAAAAAGATATCAAAGGCTCAGGAATTCCTCAAGTTGAAGCCGAATTAAAGGGATTGATGACTCTCAACTGGTGGGGAATTCTTTGGAAAAAATATATTCTAGGAATTCTTGCTATTGCAAGTGGCCTTCTGCTGGGGCGTGAAGGACCAAGTATTCAGCTTGGAGCAGTCGGTGGTAAAGGAATTGCCAAATGGCTCAAATCCAGTCCAGTAGAGGAACGCTCCCTGATTGCTAGTGGAGCTGCCGCTGGTCTAGCTGCGGCCTTTAATGCACCGATTGCAGGACTTCTCTTTGTGGTAGAAGAAGTTTATCACCATTTTTCACGCTTTTTCTGGGTATCTACTCTCGCAGCTAGTCTCGTAGCAAATTTTGTTTCTCTGCTCATATTTGGCCTAACACCCGTACTGGATATGCCAGATAATATCCCTCTCATGACCCTAGATCAGTATTGGATTTACCTCCTCATGGGAATTTTTCTGGGTCTTTCCGGTTTTCTCTATGAGAAGGCTGTACTCAATGTCGGTAGAGTTTATGATTGGCTTGGTCAAAAAATCCATTTGGATAGAGCTTATTACCCAATTTTTGCCTTTATTCTCATCCTACCAGTCGGAATCTTCTTACCCCAAATCCTTGGTGGTGGAAATCAGCTGGTTCTTTCCCTAACTGAGCAAGATTTTAGTTTCCAAGTTCTATTAGTTTACTTTTTGATTCGCTTTGTTTGGAGCATGATTAGTTATGGAAGTGGCCTTCCAGGAGGAATTTTCCTACCAATTTTGGCGCTTGGTTCATTGCTTGGAGCTCTAGTTGGTGTCATTTGTGTCAATCTTGGACTTGTCAGTCAAGAGCAGTTTCCTATATTTGTCATTCTAGGAATGAGTGGCTATTTTGGAGCAATATCCAAGGCTCCCTTAACTGCTATGATACTCGTAACTGAGATGGTAGGAGATATTCGCAACCTCATGCCACTTGGATTAGTAACCCTAGTTGCCTACATCATCATGGATCTGCTCAAGGGTGCGCCAGTCTATGAGGCTATGTTGGAAAAAATGCTGCCAGAAGAAGCGACAGATGAAGGAGAAGTCACTCTCATTGAAATCCCTGTTTCAGATAAAATAGCAGGAAAACAAGTACACGAACTCAACTTGCCACATAACGTACTCATCACCACACAAGTCCATAATGGCAAGAGCCAAACAGTTAACGGCTCAACCAGAATGTATCTCGGTGATATGATTCACCTAGTTATTCCAAAAAGTGAAATTGGGAAAGTAAAAGATTTATTGTTGTAGGAGTTTTTCACATAATTTATATTACGTAAAAAAGTTGGCTTGATTTATTTAGAAAACCGATTCTCAGCAATGGAATCGAGTCTGGGATAAAAGTCTAACCTTAAATATAAAAAGCGAACAAAACAAGTTGTCTGACACTCATGATTCTGTTTTGTTCGCTTTTTTGTCTAATCGATCGATTTTAAAAACTTATAATAAAGAATTCCTGAAATCAAAATCTTTTTGTCCCAGACTCCTCTTTTTTAATATACTATTTCCTCCAAAATCATTGAAATTATAGCTTGAATTTGATATGATGGTCTTATGGATAAAAGTAGAGCAAAGCGTGAGAATCACGATAAGATAAGAATGAGTCTAATAGCCCTAGTAGCTATCTTCTCAGTAAGTATTTGTGTCCTTGGTTCAATAATTGGATATAAAATATACACAAAACAAAGTTTTGAACAAAAGATTGAATCGCTCAAAAAAGAGAAAGATGATCAATTGAGTGAGGGAAATCAGAAGGATCATTTTCGTAAGGGACAAGCAGAAGTAATTGCCTATTATCCTCTCCAAGGGGAGCAAGTGATTTCGTCTATAAAGGGAATTATGACACAGGATATTAAAGACAATCTAGAGGATAAGGAAAATCTGGTTTTTTATTATACGGAGAAACAGGATTCGACTTTAAAAGGGATTGTCAACCGAGGTGTGATGAAACAAGTCTATGATTTAACTTCTTCAAAAGTTGAAGAGACTGAAAAAACTAGTCTAGCGAAAGTGCATTTGACAGAAGACGGTAAACCTTTTACCCTTGATCAATTATTTTCAGATGCTAGTAAAGCCAAAGAGCAGCTGTTAAAAGAAATCACCTCTTTCTTACAGGATAAGAAATTGGAGCATGAAAAGGTCGATCAGATTGTTAAAGGTTTGTCTGACCAAGACTTATCTGCATGGAATTTTGATTACAAGGATAGCCAAATTCTTATTTATCCGAGTCAGCCTGTTGAAAATCTGGATGAGATTGCCTTGCCGGTATCTAGTTTCTTTGAAGTTATTCAGTCCTCTTATTTATTAGATAAGGACGCAGAACTATATAAGGCTTATTATGAAAAGAAAAATCGTAAAGTAGTAGCCTTGACTTTTGATGATGGACCAAATCCTACGACGACAAATCAAGCATTAGATACTCTTTCTAAGTATGGTATCAAGGCAACTTTCTTTGTTTTAGGTAAGAATGTTTCTGGCAATGAAGATATTTTGAAACGCATGAAAGCAGATGGCCATGTCATTGGAAACCATAGTTGGAGTCATCCAGTGCTTTCAAAACTTTCGCTTGATGAAGCTAAAAAACAAATTACTGATACGGAGGATGCGCTAACTAAGGTGTTGGGTTCTAGCTCTAAACTTATGCGTCCCCCTTATGGAGCTATTACAGACGACATTCGCAAAAGCTTAGATTTGAGCTTTATTATGTGGGATGTAGATAGTCTGGACTGGAAGAGTAAAAATGAAGCATCTATTTTGACAGAAATTCAGCGTGAAGTCAAGAATGGTTCTATTATTCTCATGCATGATATCCATGCTGAAACAGTGAATGCTTTACCAAAGGTTATTGACTACTTGAAAGGGCAAGGTTATGACTTTGTAACAATTCCAGATTTGTTAGATACTCGTCTTAAACCTCACCAGCTCTATTACGACCGTGACCAATAATACACAAAATCTAAAGAGATAAGTTTTCTTTGAGAATTTGTTTCTTTGGATTTTCTTCTCATAGAAAGGAAAAATAATGAAATCTTATATTTTAAATAATGACGTTACAATTCCAGTTCTAGGATTTGGAACCTGGAAAGCTGAAAATGGAGAGATTGCCTATCAAGCTGTACTAGAGGCTTTAAAGGCAGGCTATCGCCATATCGATACAGCAGCTATTTATAAAAATGAAGAAAGCGTTGGTCGTGCTATTCAAGATAGTGGAGTACCGCGTGAGGAAATTTTTGTAACCAGTAAATTGTGGAATACAAACCACACCTATGAGCAAGCTCGTCAGGCTTTTGAAGAGTCTTTAGAGAAGCTGGGCTTGGAATATTTGGATTTGTATTTGATTCATTGGCCAAATCCAAAACCGCTCAGAGAAAATAACAACTGGAAAATCCGAAATGCGGAAGTTTGGAGAGCTATAGAAGACCTCTATCAAGAAGGCAAAATCCGTGCTATTGGAGTTAGTAATTTCCTTCCCCATCATTTGGATGCCTTGCTTGACACAGCAACTATCGTTCCAGCGGTCAATCAAGTTCGTTTGGCTCCAGGTGTATATCAAGAGGAAGTCGTAGATTACTGTCGAGAAAAAGGAATTTTATTGGAAGCTTGGGGACCTTTTGGTCAGGGAGAACTATTTGATAGTAAGGAAGTCCAAGAAATCGCAGCAAATCATGGAAAGTCTGTTGCTCAGATAGCCTTGGCCTGGAGCTTAGCAGAAGGATTTTTACCACTTCCGAAATCTGTCACGGCATCTCGTATTCAGGCTAATCTTGATTGTTTCGGAATTGAGCTGAGCTACGAGGAGCGTGAAACCTTAAAAGCGATTGCTGTTCAGTCTGGTGCTCCACGAGTTGATGATATGGATTTCTAGAAAATCA